>CAZCYZ010000002.1:0-146967 GCA_964503465.1 uncultured Gammaproteobacteria bacterium
CGGGATTGGAGACCTCGGATGAGATTGTTAGAGAGAGCAGGCCCGCCATGAGTCGTCCCGCAGCGGCGGGATTGGAGACCTCGGATGAGATTGTTAGAGAGAGCAGGCCCGCCATGAGTCGAACATGGAATAAAGGTTTTGGAGACCTCTGTGATGCCATTTCACCACGGGCCTAAATTGTTAAAGAATCGCTGATTTGTGATTTTAAATCATTCTTGGCCTTACCGCCAGATTTCAGATATCTCTCGCGCTTTTGAGCATCGGTTTTGGAGAGATATGCTTCGTAATAAATCAATTTTAACGGTGTTCGATTTTTGGTGGACTTGACTAATCCAAGTTGGTGCTGTTGTAGCCTTTGCTCGAGGTTTGAAGTATAGCCAGTGTAAACACAACTGTCCTTTATGCTTTTGAGAATGTAAACATAAAACACGATTGGAGACCTCTGCCCCGCAGCCGCGGGGCCACGGGCCTAGATTGTTAAAGAATACTAGTTTGAATTTTATCATCTAGAATATGGTATGAAGGGTTTGAATGAAGATGGTCGATGGGAATATAGGGTGCAATTAAAAGGAGCATCTTTTTGTGGTCCAGCGGTGGTGGTAAGTGTTTTGAGGTTTTGGGGAAATGGGCAGGTATCGCAAGATGATGTGGTGACAGCGGCAGGGTTGACCACAGAGGAGATTTGTCGGGAAGGGAAAGATGTGGGAGGGATCCCTCCAGATAAGATGATAACGGCTATCAGAGGCTTAGCGCCTGATTTGAGGGTTTGGTCAAAGTTGGGGGCAACTATTGACGATTTAAGACAGGTGACTGAGGCTGGGTATCCAGCAATAGTGGCTTGGCAAACGACTGATGAAGATAATGTTGTTCCTCCGCCGAGTGGCGAGGATGAAGGACATTACTCGATAGTGACTGGGGTTGATGAGGAAAATGTTTATATTTCTGATCCATCGAGTGGTCAGGAAAAAATTAGAGGTATCAAAAGACAGTTTTTTGAAAGTAGGTGGTGGGATAAGAATGAGGGAATAGAGTATCAAAAATTGATGATAGTAGTAGAGCCAGATGTGGTATCTTAAATCATGATTAAACTAACAGATTTATTTAAGAAAAAAGAAACGAGTGAAGTAGTGGTTGAAGGGAAAACGACACCAGAGAAGAAGGTGGCTCAAAAACTGAGAATTGATAAGGAGGCGCTGAAGAAATTTAAGTTGGTAACGGTGGCATATAGTCATGTCGAGCGGGAATTTTTCCCCACCAAAGATGCTTACAATGCTGAGATTGAGGTGGAGGATAGGGCGGCGGAAGTGGTGGAGAAGATTAAATCTTTGGGAGTTAATGCCAAGGGAAGTCCGGGGGATCAATACTTTTTGACTAATCTGTTGGTGGACAAGCCGGATTTGGTTCTAAACTTGGTGGATACCCTGCGGGGGAAGGATAGATTGCAAACTTCGGTACCAGCGGCTTTGGAGTTGGCCAATATTCCTTATACCGGAGCGGGAATGGAGGGGATGGTAATTGGCAATAATCGAAACATTACCAAGAGGATGTTAATGGCCTACAGTATTCCGACACCAAATTTTCAGTTTATCCGTCGGGCAAAAACAGCGGTACATGAGGATTTGGGATTACCGTTGATTGTCAAATTAAATGAGGGCGGGGGAAGTGTTGGGGTAAACAATAAGGCCGTCAAAGAGACAATTAAGGAGGCTCAAAAGCAGGTAAACCATATGATTTCGACTTATAAGTTGCCAGTGATAGTGGAGCAGTTTATTGATGGACCGGAGATAACAGTGGTAGTGTTTGATGACGGAGTGAGGAAACACGTTTATTTGGGTCAAAAAGTATTCCGGAAGAGACCGGATGGGAAGCACTTCTTTACTAGTATTGAGTCGTATGATGATTTACATGCTTATACCTATAAACATGTGGAAGAGCCACTGAAATCTAAGATTGCTCAACTGGCGGTCAGAGCTTTTAAGGGATTACATTACAAGGACTATGCCAAGTTTGATGTTCGGGTGGAGGAGGAAACTAATATTCCTTACTTTACTGATGCCAATCCAAATACGGCTTTTGGGCCGGATTTGGGATTGCCGTTTACGGAAGTGTTGGCGTTACATGGGGTGTCATTTGATGAGGTGATCATGAGTTTGTTGTCAAAATATGCCCGACAGATCAAGGACTAACAATAAGGCGGTGGATTTTAAACGGGTTAAACAGGAAACTTCGTATAATTGTGGTCCGGCGGTATTGGAAATGTTGTTGTCACATTTTGGGATTGAGGCAAGCCAGAGTCAGATAATTGAGGCGGCAGGGATTAGAAACGAAATTGAAAAAGAGGGGATGGTGGTGGCGGAAATGGCCCGAGCAATCAAATTAATTGCTCCACAAATGAGTTTTTGGTTTAAGACCAATTCGAAGATGAATGAGATGAGAGAAATTGTTCGAAACTTTGATTACCCGGTGGGGATAAATTGGCAGGGGATTTTCCCGGACGAAGGGGAGGTCAAAGATTATAACGATGTGGGATTTCAGGATGAAGACGAGGGGCATTTTAGTGTGGTGGTGGATGTGGATACTCGGGAGAATTATATTCGGATTGCTGATCCGTATGGGAGGTTTGCGGGTAATGACAGAGTATTTTCGATTGTGGAGTTTGAAAAAAGATGGTGGGATGAAGATTTTGAGATTGATCCCCGAACAAAAAAGAAGAGATATGTGTATTACCCCAGGATGATGTTTATTGTGGTGCCGGAAGGAAAGATTTTTCCACTAGGGTTGGGGATGAAGAGGCTATGATAGAATATTTTCATTCCTGGGCCCATAGCGTAGTTGGCTAGCGCGTTCCCATGGCATGGGAAAGGTCGGGGGTTCAAGTCCCCCTGGGTCCACTTGGTTAATGTTAATGAAAATGAAAGTAACTTTGGATGATGAAATGTTTATGCGGAAGTGTATCGAGCTGGCGGATGAGGCGGGGTCAAAGGGCGATCTACCATTTGGGGCAATTGTGGTGAGTGGAGATGGTAAAGTTATAGGCGAGGGAAGTAATATTCTTCAACAAAAAAAAGAAGTTGACGGACATGCGGAGAGAATTGCCCTATCACAGGCACAGTCGAAGATGAAAACGAGGATTTTACCCGATTGTACGGTTTATACAACCGTTGAACCGTGTCCAATGTGTTCTTTTCCGATACGTGAATTACATATTGCCAGAGTGGTGTTTGGACTGCGGTCACCAGTTATGGGTGGTTTTACAAAGTTTAAAGTATTGCAGGACAGTGGACTTTCCGATAAGGTTTTGAATTATTTTGGACCTCCACCAGTGGTGGTGGGGGGAGTATTGAAAGAGGAGTGTGTGAAAAGTTGGAAAAGATGGGTACCAAAGATTTGGGATGAATTTTCCAAAAATGGTGTTCTGGATTAGTTAAAACAACGCTTTTGGTTTAAAATCAGGAAAAGTTGCAACGGTGCCACTATGTTGTGTTTGTAATTGACCTACTGGTGTCATATATTGGTTTATGAGGTCTCAAAAAGCTTTTACTTTGGTTGAACTTTTGATTTCTGTGGCTCTGATCTCCGTTCTAGCTGTTACCGTGACTTTTGTGATGAATCCTGTGGGGAAACGGCAGACAGCTACTGATTCCAATTTGCTTGAACTGTCAACCGAAGTCTATAAAGCGATAACCAACTATGCCAGTGATAAATCCAAAGTATGGTGGCCTGCAGCTATTTCAGGTCAGGCGTTAAGTTCCGAGGAGGCTAAACTGGTGTTGGATCCTTTGATTGATCGGGGTGAACTTAAGGCGTCTTTCTACCGATCGTCGGGGCAAAAATTGGATTCACTTTTTTTGACCGTTGGTAATAATGATGATCTTGTTTACGTTTGCTTCCTACCTACAGCAAAGTCTTTTCGGAAACATGAATTAGCTCATTTTAGCCAGACCGGATTATCTGGGTGTACCGATAACTGTTATGTCTGTGTTGGCCACAACTTAACCACGACCGCCTCTGTTAGTAGTCCTACTCCAATACCTTTGCCTACGTCTGATGATCCTTGCTATATTCCTGATCCTGAATATTATCATTTACCAACTACATCCTTCTTCCTATCAGATACCTTTGCCCAATACAATTGTGATCGGTATTCGGTGGTGGATTATACCTGCAATTCTGGCGTGCGGTGGTGGGGAACTCCTTGTGGCAGTATTTGTGAATCTAATGAGCGTTGCCTGAAGAAAGTCTACACTCGGCCTGGCCCGTTGACCGATCCTCTGGTCCTTAATTGTCTAAGTCATAGTAGCCAGGCGGTGGAATATTATTGTGTTTCCGGGTCTAATGCTAATTGCACCAACCACCCCGAGATGTCTTCTGACCTAGACTTTCTTTATGGTTGTAGCAATCCCCGACGTAGTATTCAATGGTTGTAACAAGATTGAGCAGTAGGGCTATTTTCCACCCCTATTTTGGGTTCTGAAGGATTGGAAGACAGGACGGGACTGATTACCAAAAAAAGGTTTTTTGGGTGGGATACGGTTTTGAAATGGTTTGGTGGACTGAGGGGTGATAAGAGTGTTTTTGGTTTTGGTGTCTGTCATATTAGCTTATTTTATGGTTATAATAGCTAAGATGCAAATGATACCGGAGATCTTGGTAATTGGCGGATTATTGTTGGTGATGATGGAGTTGCTGGTGGGGATACAAACCGGTTTTGATTTGGTATTAATTGGGAGTATTTTGGTGGTGGGTGGTTTGGCGGGGATGGTGACTGGATATGAGGTGGCACTGGTGGTAAGTGTAATTTTGAGTGTAATTTATATTGCCTATGGCAGAACTTTGGTTAAAAGCAAAATTATTGTGCTGACACACAAAACCAATATTGATAAATTGATTGGCAAGAAGGCAGTAGTGGTACGAACCATTACGCCGGATACAGCTGGGTTGGTGAGGGTGGATGACGAGGACTGGCGGGCCAAGAGTGATGAGGTGGTTTATGAAAAAGATAAAGTGGAAATTGAGGCAATAGAAGGAGTAAGTTTAAAAGTTTCAAAAGTTAAAAATTCATAAAAGACTATGTTTGGATCAATGACTTTGACGATTGTTTTTATAATTGCTTTGACGGCACTGTTGAAAAGCTTTCGAATTGTAAAACAGTATGAGAAGGGTTTGATTATTAGGTTAGGAAAATATAATTCGACGGCTGATTCGGGAATAGTTTTTTTGATGCCATTTATTGATAGTTTGATTGCAGTTGACATGCGGGAAAGGGTAATTGAAGTGGCTCCACAAAAGGTGATCACCAAGGACAATGTGTTGGTACTAGTAGATGCAGTCATTTACTACAAAGTGGTTGATCCGGTGAAGGCAGAGTTTGAGATTGCTAATTTTAATTATGCGGCGACAACTTTGGCCCAAACTAATTTGAGAAATTTGATTGGTGATAAAACTTTGGACGAGACACTGACAGCCAGGGATAGTATCAATGCTTCCTTGCGAGCGGTGCTCGATGAGGCAACCAATGCTTGGGGAGTGAAAGTGGCTAAGGTAGAACTACAAAAAATTGATCCGCCACCAGAGATTGTGGAGGCGATGAGCAAACAGATGCGGGCAGAGCGGGAAAAGCGGGCGGCAATTTTGGAAGCGGAGGGTTTGAGACAATCAGATATCCTGAAGGCCGAGGGTGAGGCCCAGGCAAGGTTGTTAAAAGCTGATGCCGAAGCCAAATCGATTAAGATGGTGGCTGATTCGGCCGAGAAAAGCTTTACTGATAGAGCCAAAGAGTTAAGAAAACTGGAAGTGACCGAAAGGGTACTGGCTGGAAATTCGACTAAATTTGTACTTCCGGCTAATGGGGAAATTGTGAGTGTTTTGAATCTAGAAGGAAAGGGCGATATAGTTCCATTGAAGCGATAAAATGGTTGTAAAGAAGGCAGTATTGGGAGTAGCTGGATGGTCGACACGAATGTTACCAACAGTGAAGGCCTATGCTAAACATTTGGTGCCAGTAGTTGATAGACCACAAATTCAGTGGGTAGTTGAGGAGTTGCTGGAGGCGGGATTAGAAGAAATGATTGTGGTTCACCGACCAGGTGATGATTCGTTTCAAAGATACTTTGATAACAACAACGAGCTTGAAGAATATTTGAAAAGAATAGGTAAAGAGTCTTATATGGAAAGTTGGCGAAAAATGATGAAAAGGGTCAAGAGGTGGCGATTTGTTCCCCAGGCAGCCGATTTGCCCTATGGTAATGGAACGCCAATCTGGGCGGTTGAGAAATACCTGGACAACGAACCGTTTGTGTACGTTTATGCTGATGATATGGTTATCGAAAGCAAGGTAGGAGGTTTATGTAAAGAGGTTGATTGAAGTAATGGATAAGAGAGGGGCTGATGCAGTGTGTGGAGCATATGAGGTGAGCCTAGAAGAGATTAATAAATTGAGTAGCGTTAAGTACAAAAGGGATGGGGTGAAAAATCAAATAGAGACAGTCGTGGAAAAACCTAAGCCTGAGGAGGCACCGTCGTTGATGATGATTTTTGGTAGATTCGTGTTGAGATCGAGTATTATTGAATCCTTAAAAAAAACCCAAATTGACAGAGGGGAGTTATGGCTGACGAATGCAATCAATGGTTTGGCAACAGATGGAGGAATAGTTGTAGCTGAACCGTTGGTTGAGGGAAAATGGATGACAACTGGAGATCCATTGAACTTGATGAAGATTAGTATTGAATTGGGACTGAGGGATGAGAGGTATAGGGAGGAACTGCTTAAGCTTTGTCGATCAGTTGACGAATAAATTCCGAGGCAGTGAGGGAGTGTTTGGTGGCTTGGGTGCGAAGGCGGGATAGCTGGTTGGGTGAGAGAAATAAGTTAAAACGTTCTTTAAGGAGTTCTTTTTTGGCCTTTTTTAGAAAGTTCTCGATAATTTCGTCGATGGTGTATTGAGTGTATTTGGCGGCATGGAAATAGCGGCTTTGAATCCGGTTAGTAAAATCCTGATTGACCGAGAGGCAAAGGACCGGTTTTTTGGCCTGAATAGCCAAGGTGGCTTCGTGGCCTAACTGAAAATCCTCTTGGCTGATCTCGATGACAATGGCATCGGCCCAAGAAATGCCTTGACGAATGGCTTGATAATGAGCTTGGGGGTCAATGGAAGGGTGGGGAAAGCGGGTCAACTCGGGAGATTCAAGTTCAATGGGATGGGATTGAAGAGCTGATAAGACTTGATTGTAATTCGGTTGATATTTGTCCTTACCCCAAAAGGAAGCGGTGTAAAAAATTTTCATATGTATGTATGTAGAGTATTTGTTTGATTATACCGTATGGTGGGGTTATATTACAATACGTATGAAAAAAGAGAGAACAACTATAATGATAATTGCAGAGATGAATGTACCGGAGGATTTACGTTTAAGTTTATTATCGGCGCACGTCAAATTGAGGCAGCGATACAATTTATGGTTGGCAAATCGAAGAGTCGTTGGAGACAACCATGGCCAGGCGATCGATTCCAAGGCCGCAGCCGGCACAGGGGGGAATGGGTCCCCAGGGGACGGTAATTGATGGCTTAAGGTTTTCGGTGCAACCGTTGGCAATTTCGACACGGTTGATATAGAGTTCAAAACGTTCGCTTAAGGGGACTCGCAACGATTTTTTTCCGTGCTCACGCGTTGGCGCTTCGCTGACATGATTGCGCGCGGAAAAAAACATTGCTGCGTCCTCTTTGCTCACTTCCGCCAGTGGAGATAAATAGGCCGGATAGCCAACGATAAAAGTGGGGTCGGTGGGAAGTTTTGGTTCGACCTGGTTTAAAAATTGCTGATTAAAGTCGGGCTCGTTGTCGGGATAGGTTTTAAAATATTTTTTAAGCGACAGGTTTTTAAAATTCCTAAAGTTGAAAGTGTGGAGAAGTTGTTGGGTGGTCACCATAATATCGGTGTAGTTTTTGCCGATTTCGTACCATTCGAGCATTAAAAATTCAGGATTATGGTGTGGTCCTATATTTTCAAGATTTCGAAAGCAGGGACTGATGGCAAAACAATTGCCCAGACCTTGAGAAATCATTTGTTTGAGATAATTTTCGGGGGATGTGGCCAGAAAATAGTTAACTGGTTTGCCGCGGGATGGTGTCCATTTGGTAGTAAATGGGTAAATATTCGGTTCGATAGGGATGGAGCGATTAAGAATAGGAATAGTAACTTCGGCAAATTCGCGGTCAAGAAAAAACTGACGGCAGGCAGAAATAATAGATTGTCTTATAGTAAGTTGATTACTGATTGGCATGAGGAGACATTTAATTGTTTAATACAACCACAAAGAAAATCGGGTTGGCAACAGCCGTGGCAGGTTCTCTTGTGCTCGCACACAAATTTTGCCGTGCTCACGCCCTCGTACGAACACCACTCGGATGATTGCGCGCGGAAAATTTGTGATGCTTCGCCGAACCTGCATTTTTGACAGCTTGATAAACTATTGGTGAAATTTTTAATTATTTTATCAACCGGGTCACTGATGGAGGCCAGAGGAACTGATGATTCGCAACAGCCATAAATGTAGCCATCGGATTGGAGGGCCAGTTGGAAGCAACCAAAGTTTTTTGAAGGGTAAGTGGGGTAGTGGCGAAGAAGATTGAGGGTTTGGTCGGCAGAAAGAGAATTGAGTCTGTCAACTAAATAAGTAATCTTTAGATTAAACAAATTAAATTTGTCGATGTGTTGGTAGGAATCTTTGGTGACAAGATAGAAAATTCCCACCGGAAAACCAAGGTCAAGAGCGTGGCGGACAAACTTAACTGACTTGTCGAAATTGCCGTTTCCTCGATTGGCATCATGAGTATCTTTGGGCCCGTCAAAAGAAACGATAAGTTGGCAATTGGCGGGATCGGAAATTTCGGAGAGACGATCGATAGTGCCGTTGGTGATGATGGTAATAAAGATGTGATTGGCCAAAAGTTGGTTGACGAGTTTGGGAAAATCACCAAGGGTAAAGACTTCGCCGCCACAAAAAAGGATAGATTTAAGGTTTAAACCCCTCCTTAATCCTCCCCTTGAAGAAAGGGAGGACATTTGTTGAAGGTGTTGACGATATTTGGAAACAAATTTCAGGATTTGGGTGTTGGATAAGACCTGTTTGGTTTTGGTGGTGTAGCAATATTTACAATTTAGATTGCAGGATTCGAGAGGAGAGATGTAAATGTTCTCAAGCGATCTAGCGATGTGACGAGATGTTAATCTTTGGTGGGTTGAGGGTACCGGGGACATTTGGGGGGAATGGAGGGTCTTGACTTACTAACAACACTGCATTTGATATCATTTTCAAGTTTAAAATGTCGAGCTAGACTACTGGCGGTTAAACTAGGGCGGGCTTCTTGTACGGCACTGACGGCATCGAGGGAGATTTGGCAACCTGGGGATTTTCTTGAACCCATATAGGAGTTAAGAAAGAGTAGGTGTGTGCAGCCAAGTTTGGAACAGATTTCGGCTGTATCGGAATCAAGAACGGAGGCATGATATACCTCTAATTGTCGTGCAAATTCTCTTATCCGACTCATTGAAATTAATTACTTTAATTTGGTTGATTCTTTGTGCTCGGTACGCTTGCGACACCAACGGCAATATTTCATGAATTTGAGTTTATCGGGGGTGTTGGTTTTGTTCTTTTCGGAAAGATAATTTTGAGCGCCACAGACGCCACAGAGAAGGGCAATCAAAATACGAGGTGTTTTCTTTGCTTTGGCCATGGGATAGATTATAGCAGATGGTGGTCGAAAATGGTTTTGGCAAGAATGTTGCAAAAAAATTGGACGCCGGCGGCAGAGGGGTGGATATAATCAGAACGGTTAATAAAGTCAGGATTACCGTTTTGATTGACAAGGGAGGGATGATAAGCATCGGCTAGAGGAAGATTTTTGGATTTGGCAAACTTGATAAAGTTGTCAAAATACAGCTTGATAGTGGAAGTTTTTTCGAGGCGTTCCAGGGCGGAGAGATGAAGATCTTTGACTCCCTGAGCAAAGTGAACCGAATCAGGAGTAATTGTGGTAGCCAGAATAATGGCAGTATTGGGGAGTTGCTGACGGATGAGAGTGACAATGGAATCAAGCTGTTGGCGGTGTTGATCAAAACCTGATTGAGTGTTGCCGTAATTGTTGTAGGCAAAAGATTCAATAACGACGACGTCGGGCTGTTGATTGATGATGATGGGGAGGCGGTTTTGGGCGAAGGCTAGAGTGGTGGCGCCACGGCCAAAGTTGAGGATATTAAATTTAATATTGGAATAGTAT
This sequence comes from uncultured Gammaproteobacteria bacterium, assembly GCA_964503465.1. Taxonomy (GTDB): domain Bacteria; phylum Patescibacteriota; class Microgenomatia; order UBA12405; family UBA12405; genus CAZCYZ01. The sequence continues at coordinate 10,281 of CAZCYZ010000002.1, forward strand.
TTTTGAAGGGCGGTGGCTAGGGTGGGAATGTTTTGACCCAAAGTTTCGATCATGGAATCACCAATGACGGCAATGGTGACAACCCTGCCATCGCCACCGATAGGTGGTGACTGAGGGTTGGTGGTGGAAACACCTAGGACTTGAGGGATAGGTGAAGGGGTGGGAGTAGAGAAGTTGGGTGGTGAGTAATAATAATTTGGTTGGTAGGAATAAAGTAGTTGAAAACTGATTGGAAGTTGAGCTAGAGTGATGGCGGAGGAACGCAGGAAAAGGAAAAATAGGGCGACTAAAAAAACAATCATGTCTAAAGAGGATAACAGGAGATATCCGGTAGTATCAACCGCGATGGGAATTGGGGTGGGAGTGTTTTTTAATGGGATGAGGCGACCGGGCAAGGATGGAGTTGAAGCAGTGAGGCGATTTTTTAGATATTCTTTGGTGGATGTTGATGCGGTGGGTGATGGGTTAAACTACCCCAAAGGGAGTAGTAGGATTGAGGGAACGATTAGAAACTATCATCCTGATTTGTTTGCTGGTGATGAGGTGGTAACGGTGGTTGAGTTTGAGAGACGATTGAAGGAGAAATTAAAGGTTGAAGGGATTCCGCTAATAGCTAAGGACTGGTTTGTTACCAATATTGTGTGGGAATATTTAATGGGTGGGGGAACAATAGAGGAATTACCAAATGAGTGGAAGAAGGACGAGTATTTGAGGGTGAATTTGAACGGGAGGCAAATTGGTTGTCCAACTGATAAGTGTGTGGTTTCGTGGAATGAATGGGCGAGGGAAGAGAGAATATTTGTTTATCGGGTAGTGACAGGGTATAAATTTACAGAAACGTTCTTGAGGTGTTTGGGTCCGGAATTTAGGAATGTTGAGTCGGTGTTTGGAGCAACGACAATATATCAAATTATGACTGACAGATACCATTGTAAAAATCCGGGTGAACCATTATTTTCGGAACTAGTGGATGAAATTAGGAAAAGATGTGATTATAGTGATTGGGAGGAGGCGAGGCTGGTTGGGAGAATGACTCGAATTTGGCCAATTTTGACAATGGCCGGAACGGTAGCGGCGGGAATAATCTGCCGGGCCGGACGGGGTCGGGAGGAATGGGCAAAAAGGCAATGTTTAGTGGCTGGTGAGCTCTGATTTGTATTTTTCCAATTGACGGCTAACCTGGTGTTCGAGGTGAATGATTGCCGAACGAAGAAGAAGATGTTGGGACGAAGCGTAAACGTGTTCGTGGCCAGGAAGGGACATGTCAAAGGTAACTTTGAAAATACCAATTTTATTACGTTGAATATTGAGTTGAGCTATTTTGACATCGTTATCGAAGTGGGAAAGAAGACGGTCGAGTTTGGTGGCAAGTTTGTCGTCGATAAGTCGACGGGTGCGGTCGGTTAAGGGATAGCGATCACAGCTGATCTGGATATTCATGGGTGAGTTTTAATTAGTAATTGGTGAGATCCGGGAAAGTCAAGGTAAGCAGAGTCAAAACACAAATTAAGCACTTGGAACAAGTATAACAAAATATTGTAAGGGTTAGAAACTGGACATAATTGATAGTTAATGTTATATAGAGATACATTTGGTGTGTATATGAAGAAAGAATTAAAACTAGCTCATGTCCATATCGAAAAAACCGGAGGAACCTCTTTGCAAAAGTGGTTGGCGGACTCCTTTGGGGGGAAACATGTTTTTCAGTGGGATGGGACAGTGGGGGCGTTTATGTGTATGGATGATATTTTTGAGGTGAGAACAAACCCAACACTTCACCTTATAAGGGAGAAACTGGGGAAGACCAGATTGATGCGGGTGGCCTATGGTTTATATCGGGGGGCTTATAGAATGTCGTTGTCAAGGGCAGAGAAGGTGGCCGATGTGGCCGCACTACCCAGTTCGGCTCGTGTTGTTATTGGACACGTAACAATATCTCAATATGAAGGTTTGGGAAGTAATTGGCTAAAGACGACAGTAGTGAGAGAACCTCTGGAGAGGTCGTGGTCACAGTATGAACATTGGCAACGAACAAGAGGGAGCCGGGGGTGGAGGGTGGATTTACCCTATGATCCTACGATTGGTGCGTTTGGTTATATGACTCAACCGTGTTATTTGGATTATCAGCGAAAAGCAGTAGGGGAGGACTTATCGGTATATGGAGTGGTGGGTGTTTGTGAGGATCTGGGTGGTTTTGTTGGTAGGGTGGCTGGCTTAATGGAGGGTAGACGCCGGGAGGGCGAAATTGGACGTTTGAATTGTGCTCCGAGAAAGAAGGGAGTAGACGAAGTGTTAACTCAAGAGCAGATTGAGGAATTTAAGGGGCTTAACGAAGGTGATTACCGCCTGTATGACGATATTCGGCGAAGGCTGAGAAGTTAGTGATGGTATACAGGCGGAGAGGACAGGAGTCGAACCTGCATGCCATTGCTGGCGCTTGTTTTCAAAACAAGTTCCTTACCATTCGGAGCACCTCTCCTTAAAAAATTTGGAGCCCGGAAAGGAACTTGAATCCTTGACCTTCCCCTTACCAAGGGGATGCTCTACCAACTGAGCTATCCGGGCGAGTAAGTTATTGTAGCAAAAGGGTGGAGGATGGGAGAAGATGATATAATTTGACTATGAAAAAGATACTAATGGAGATAGTCAAGAAATTACCATTAGTGGTTTGGATAGGGATGTTGTCGATTGCCAGCTGGGGTTTTGCGGTCAGAATGTCGAGTCGCAACCAGGGAAGTTATGTACGAAGCCGAAGAAGCGAAGTGATGACTAACTGGGGGGCAAACTTGGATCAAAAATCCCCCTACCTTAAGTCAGAAGTATATTATGAAGGTGGAATAAAAAATGTTGAAGACGATAAGGTGGTGGCCAAGAATGTGAAGGTAGGTAGTAGCTTGGTGAAGGCCAAAATAAAAATGGACTCGCGGCGAAAAGGTTTGGCATATTTTCCGACTTTTGTGACCGATTTTGAGGGTATTTATAAGGTAAAAAACGAAAGCAGTCGAAACGTAAAAGCTTATTTGAACTTTCCCTTACCTGGAAGTGGTAATTTGGTGTGGAATGTGGAGGTATTGGCTAATGGTAGTAGTGAGGGAGCAGTAATTAACAGTCGGGAGTTGGCTTGGAGTGGGTTGATGAAGGCAGGGGAGGAAAAGGAAGTAGTGGTGCGATATGCGGCCAGGGGGATGGAGGAATTTTCCTATTCGTTGGCGGAAAGTAGCGGATTACAGGATTTTTATTTGCAGGTGGAAGTGGATGGGGCTGATAGGATCGATTTTCCCAGCGGGGCTTTGTCGCCGGTTAAAAGTGTTGAGGATAGTGAAAACAAAAAATGGAATTTGGAATGGAAGTTTGACAAAGTGTTAACCAGTCCCGAAATTACTGTCAAAACTTTTGCCAAACAAAATATTTCGGAACAAGTGGCTAAGCTTTTTTGGGTGGCACCGTTGTTGCTGGTGGCTTTCCTGATGGCGATTATTGGACTTGGGTTTTATAGAGGAAAATCAGTAGCGACTTTCGACAATATGGTGATGTCGGCATTGTATATGGTCTATTATCCGTTATTGGCTTATGTAGTAAGTGTTTTTGAAAATATTAATATTTACCAGGGACTGGCAATTTCGGCAGGAGTGATTAGCTTGATATTGGGGTATTATTATCGGTTTTTGTTTGATACCAAATGGGCACTAACAACCGGAGTGATGTTGCAAGTTATTTTTATGGCATTCTTCCCAGTGGCGATGCTGATTCCGCAGTTGACCGGATTTTTAGTGGTTTGCGGAGTGATTGCAATATTGGGGGTAGTGGTGAAATTAAGAGTGGAAAGATAAGGCGGAAAACTATTTGGATGAGGTTGTGTAGTATTATGGGACATTAGTTTGGGATTGGTATATAATGAAATCTGTGGGTAAAATAGTGAAATTGACAGAGAATGTTGAAAAGTTTTTGAATAGGCAGGAAGAGAGACTAAGAGCAAAACTGTTACGACAATTGAAATACATTCAGGAATTTGGATTGACCGTGAAAGTACCGAGCTTGAAGAAGTTGATTGGGACTGAGCTTTGGGAGGTAAGGGTGTTGGGCCGAGACAATGCTAGGCTAATGTGTTGGGAGAGTAATGAGGTAATCTGGGTGGTACATGGGTTTATCAAGAAAAAACAAAAGACAGACAAGGGAGACATTCAAGAGGCTTTAAGAATGGTGCAAAAATTATTGATGGTTGACATTTGATATCTGATCGGGTATCATACAGTTATGAAAAATACGTCATTGGATGATTATTTGAAGAAACAGCTTATATCCGATTCTTTTAGGAAGGAATGGGAAAAGAGTGAGAGTCAGTACCAGTTGGTGAGGGCCTTGATTGCGACCAGATTGAGTAAAAAGGTATCACAAAGGGAACTGGCCAGGAAAGCGAAGACGACTCAGGCGGTGGTGTCAAGAATAGAACAGATGACAATGAGTCCGTCGTTGGGATTAGTTGATAGGTTGGCCGGTGCACTGGGAAAAAAATTGGTAATCGGATTGAGATAGGGTATTGACGTGACTTGATACTCACACTAAAATAGTGGTAGATGAAAAAAAGAAAAGTATATTTGGATTATGCGGCGACTACGCCGGTGGATCCACGGGTGGTGAGGGCGATGTTGCCGTATTTTTATGATAGTTTTGGCAATACCATGTCGTTGCATCAATATGGTCGGGTCGAGGCGGAGGTGGTGGAAAAAATACGGGAGAAAGTAGCCAGGTTGGTTGGGGCTAAGACAGATGAAATAATTTTTACCGGGAGTGCAACTGAAAGTAATAATTTGGCTTTAAAGGGGTTGGCAGAAGCTAACCCAACAAAAAAGCAAATCATTATTTCGGCAATTGAACATGACTGTGTGCTAAAAAGCGCTGAATGGTTGGAGGGTAAGGGTTACAAAGTTGATAGGGTGGGAGTGGATCAATATGGACGGGTGAAGCTTGACGAATTGAAAAGATTATTGGGTGGGGAAACTTTGGTGGTGTCAATAATTTTGGCCAACAATGAGGTGGGGACAGTTCAGGATGTTGAGGCGATTGGAAAACTTTGTCGAGACAAGGGGGTATACTTTCACACTGATGCTTCCCAGGCCTTGGGAAAAGTAAAAATTGAAGTAAATGAACAACAAATTGATTTGTTGACGGCTTCGAGTCATAAAATTTATGGCCCCAAAGGAGTGGCGGTGTTGTACGTTCGGGAAGGAACAAAATTGACGCCAATACTCCATGGCGGTGGACATGAGGGAGGATTACGGTCGTCAACGGTCAACGTGCCGGCAATTGTGGGTCTTGGAAAAGCAATTGATTTGGATCAAAAACTAAATATTAAAAATCAAAAATTAAGTGAATTGAGGGACAGATTGGTGGAAGGAGTGTTAAAAAATATCCCTGGAACGAAGTTAAACGGAGATTCAGATCATCGACTGCCTAATATTGCCAATATTTCCTTTGACTATATTGAAGGGGAAGGAGTGGTGTTGGAGCTGGATAGAATGGGGGTGATGGTGTCGACTGGATCGGCTTGTTCCTCGACCAGTTTGGAGCCAAGTCATGTGTTGTTGGCGATGGGGTTGACACATCAACAAGCTCATGGGTCATTGCGGTTTAGTGTTGGCAGGTGGACAACTAAAAGTGAGATTGATTATGTGTTGACGGTGTTGCCAAAAATTGTGGCCAAATTTAGAAAAATTTCACCTTATAAGTTATGAAAATTCCTAGCTTGCAACAAATTTTTTGCAGTACTCGCTACCTTCGGGCTCCGATCCTGCGGTTCTCGCGTTCGCTGCGTGCTGAAAAAATTGTTGCGGCGCTGTCATTTTCACTTAATTGATGATTATGATTCAAAATATAAATTACTCAAAAAAGGTTTTAAAACATTTTAGGAATCCCCATAACCTGGGAAAGATTGCCAATGCCAGTGGAACAGGGGAGGTGGGGAACATGGCTTGTGGCGATGTGATGAAGTTGTATATTAAGGTGAAGGATGGGGTAATTACTGGGGTGAAATTTGAAACTTATGGTTGTGCGGCGGCGATTGCCACTAGTAGCGTGATTACTGATATGGTCAAAGGGAAAACGATTGAAGAGGCATTGGAGTTGACCAACCAAGATGTGATTGAATCACTTGAAGGTTTGCCGCCGGTAAAGATCCATTGTTCACTACTGTCGGTGGATGCTTTGTCGGAGGCGATTTATGATTATTTGCGAGAAAACAAATTGGAGATACCAAAAGACTTGGAGTTGAGACACAAAAGAATTGTGACTTTGGCAAAAGAAGACCATCATCATTAGATGCTAGAATCAGTAATGGAGAAGAAGGGCATTAGAATAATTAGAGAATTAGTAGTGCCAGTTGATCCAGAAGAGGATTTTGGGGCTCCTTGGTATGGAGAATATGGTGGTTATAAAGTGGTTGATGTAAGACGGCATCAAGGTGTCAGGGGTAGGTTACCCTTTGGACTGGGTCAATATGAAGGCGCCTCGTACGGAATGGGTGGAATGTCACTGGCAGAAGCAATAAGAACGGCCGAGCAGTGTGCTGATGATGCGCTGGGGACGATGACAGTTCGTCCAGTTAGGCCGAGTCTTTGGTAGAATTGGTCATGAAGGTAATTTGTTTTGATCGGGATGGAGTGGTGGTTAAAAGAGGAACTTGGTGGGATAGGGGGGAAATCAAGACCTATGAGATAGAGGATAGAGTTAAGGAAAAGATAGCGAAATTGTGTAAAGGATATTTTGTGTGTGTCACCAGTGGAAGAAGTATTGAGTTTTTGGAATCTGAGTGGAAGGATTTGATGGGGGAAAAATTTGCGGTTCACGGGGAAATTGGAAATTTGATTAAATATGATGGTGGTCTGTGGGAGGAAGAGTGGAGCGAAGAGGAAACGAGGTTACTAGAGAACATTAGACAACAATGGAGTATGTTGCGAGATGGGAGAATAAATGGCTTTGAACCAAAGCGAAAAATTGTAACGATGCACTGTAGTCGGAGGGTAGAAGAGGCAGAAAAGATGGTAACCGATGAAAGGCTTTATTGTTGGTGGAATGAGGAGGCCTATGATGTGGGACTAAAAAGGATTACCAAGTTAACAGGAATTAAAAAATGGGCTGAAATGTTGGGGATAGATTTGAGTGAAGTGATAATGGTGGGGCATGGAATTAATGACCAGGGGGCAATGGGAGGAGTTGGGAAGACCATAAGTGTAGCCGAGAACGAGGAGATTGGGGGAGAAAGAACAATGGATGAGTTGCTGGAACTGATAAAATAGTCTTGTTGCCTGAGTAGCTCAGTTGGTCAGAGCGCATGTTTTGTAAACATGATGTCGTGGGTCCGAATCCCACCTCAGGCTCCGAATGTCTCAAAAACGAATATTAGTGCTAACCGATCATATGCCCTGGGGACATCGGGCAATTGCCAGGGCGATTTTTGGTTACCTAAAAAAACACGAGAAGGAGGTCGACGTTAAGGTTGATTATGTCGAGGTTGACCCAAGATTGGGGTTAGCAAATGACTTTTATACTTTTGCGTACAGGCTGATTCCGTCAACTAATCGGGTATCCCACAAACTGATGAATTATCGGATTTTAAGAGATTTGTTGTTGGAGACCACAGTACGTGATATGGCCGGACTCAAAAAGGTGATTGGAAAGTATAAACCCGACCTAGTTATTAGCTGTTATTTTTTCCATAGTATTGCCTTGGCTAAGTTAAAGGCAGAAGTCGAGACTAAATATAAGTTGTGGACAATAGTGGCCGATCCATGGTCGATTAATCCGATATCTTTTGTTAAAGAGGCTGATTTGAACTTGGTTTATGATGAGGTGGGAATAAAAGAGGGATTAAAACAGGGAGTGAGAAAGGATAGGTTGGTGGCAACTGGCTGGTGGACTAGGGAGGAAATGTGGCAGCAATATGACCGAGTGGCAGTAAGAAAAAAATTGGGATTCAAGGATGACAGGCCGATAATATTTGTGGGCGGGGGAAGCTTGGGAACGAGTTCGTTGCCTCGGGTGTTGGCGGCGTTGATGTTGGTTAAAAGTCCGGTAGGTTTGATTATTAACACTGGAACGGATAAGTTGAGTTACAACTTGGTGGAAGAATATATACGGTTGTTCAAAAGGATTAGGACTAATGATTTGGTCTGGGTCAAAAATATGGGATGGATCGATAATATGGGGGAAGTACTGGCGGCAAGTGATATTGTTTTTGGTAAGGCGGGACCAAATTTTTTGTTTGATGTAGTAGCGGCAAAAAAGCCGTTTGTGGCAATTACTCATATTGGAGGACAGGAAGATGGCAATATTGACATAATTAAGAAGAAAAAATTGGGTTGGGTGAAGGAAAATAAGTGGGAGATATCGGAGTTTATGTTGGCTTATTTAAAGAAACCTGAATGGTATCACCAGCGTTTTGAGGAATCGATTAAGAGGGAGGCGGAAAGGAATATGGACTGTTGGCCGACGATGTTGGAATTGGTGAAAAAATACCTACCAAAAGGTTGACTTCGATAGAGGCTTTTCCACGCTACGAAACGTGGCGGAAAGCTATCTTGGTAAAACACGTGGGCTTACCAAAAACGCGCTTTCCTTAGAAAGAAGGTTAGCTAGAAAAAACACCTTCTCAAAGATCCTTTTGGTAGGATATATAATTCTATCATGATTTCGATTCCAAAAAAGATTGAATACTCGTTGGAACTGATAGCATATTTGTCAAAAAATGAGGGTCGGTTGGTGTCACTATCAAAGGCGGCAGAAGTGTTGAAATTGCCCTACAGATTTTTGGGGCAGTTGGCTATTCCTCTAAAGAAAGCGGGAATAATTGAAGGGAAGGAAGGAAAGAGCGGAGGTTATAATTTGACTGGCAGGTGGGGGGAGAAAAGTGTTTACGATGTGGTGGAGGCCTTGGGAGAAAATAGGAAGTTAGTAAAATGTTTGGGAGGGGATTGTGTGCGAAGTCATATTTGTCGAATGGGGAAGGTTTGGCGAAGAGTGGAGGAGAGTTTTATTAATGAGTTAAAAAAGATAAAACTACAAGATCTATGATTACAAAAAAAACATTATTGGCGGAGATTGTGGAAAAATACCCGAAAGCGGCGGAGGAGCTGGTGTTTAAATATGGTTTTCATTGCATTGGCTGTGGGGCAGCAGCGATGGAGACTTTGGAGCAGGGGGCGATGGTTCATGGAATGACAACAAAAGAGGTGGAGAAACTGGTGAAGAAACTTAATTCCCTGATTTAGGACAAATACAGTTGCAAACTGGGGCGGTAGTTTTGGCGCCAAGAACTTGGGAGCCAGAGCGGGAGATAAGACCAACCCCTTGGATAATGGCCAAAGAAAATAGAGCGATGACCAGAACGGTCATTAACGGTTGGTTTCCTGATTCGTTCATAGAATAATAATGAACTTTGAGAGATTGGTTGTCAAACAATTGGAGCCAGAAAAAGACGAAGGATGAAGTTGATGATAGGACTAATAATGAGGGTAACAATATTGGAACCACCAATTGGAAGAAAGAGAAGAACAGCCAAAAGGTAATAGCCATAGCGGGCGAAGGCCCGATCCCACTCGATAGATTGTTCTGGTGGCAGAAGGTTTAAAAAGATTTTGGAACCATCAAGCGGGGGGACGGGAAGGAGATTGAAAACTGCCAGGGAAACATTGACAGAGATAAGAATGTAATAAATAGAATAGGGAATATTTATAGGTAAGAAACGCCAAATAAGTGAAGTTATGAGAGCCAAAATCAGGTTGCTACCTGGTCCAGCAAGAGAAACTAAAAATTCGTCGCGACGAGGAAAACGGAAATTGTAGGGATCAATTGGGACTGGTTTGCCCCAGCCAATACCGGCGAAAATGAGCATAATAGTACCGAGAGGATCAAGATGTTTGAGAGGATTGAGGCTGAGACGATCATTGGCCCGAGGAGTGGGATCACCCAGACGATCGGCAGCAAAAGCATGGGCAAACTCGTGAATAGTAATGGCGACAATTAGGGCCAGGAAGGACAAGATGGAAAGCATCAAAAATTCAAAATTTTAAATTAAAAATTGATATGGTATAGTATAGCCTATGAAAAGAAGCTGTGATTTGTGCAGTAAAGGGACCAAAATAGGGCGAAATCGGTCACACGCCCAAAACAGAACTGCAAGGACTTTTGGGGCTAATGTTCAAAAAGTGAGTATGACGATTGGGGAGGACAAAATCTCGGGGAATTTTTGTACCAAGTGTATTAAGAAACTAAAGAAAGCTTGATTTGAAAGGGATGGCACATTGGTTCGTAACAATTTTTTCGCTCCTGTCAAATACGTGACCGTGTTGAACGGATCGAAAAAATATTACTTCACCTGTGCCTCGTTTTTAGGTCAAGTTGTTTTTGATTTGATCCCAAAGGATTGGAGTTTTGCCTTCGAGCTGAACGGTAAGAGGGTTGATGGCGATGATTTTGAGACGTCGGTGGTTGGGGGTGGTGGTCCAAACTCCGGGCCAGGGGTGAAGAGCACGATAGAGAGTGTTGAGCTGGGGAGCAAAGTGTGGGTCAAGGAAATTGGCCCAAGTGACAAAACCGTCGTCACGGGTTAATTGGCGAGCATAGGTTGGATCGTTGACTGTTGGTCGTCGAGTTTGAGGGATGGGGGTGATTTGGTTAATTTTAGGAAGAGTGTCGATAATTAAATCGGCACTAAGGCGGTAGAGTTTGTCATAAAGAGTTTGGCGAGTATCAGTGGGGGTAATGGGAATGGTGGATTGGGTCAGGATATCCCCCTGATCGAATTTGGCCGACATTTTGATAAGAGTGACTCCAGTCTTGGATTCGCCTTTTAAAATGGCCCATTCAGCCGGGAAACGGCCGGCATAATCGGGAAGAAGTGATTGATGAGCATTAAGAGAGGTGTTGAGGGGAAACTCAAGCCATGTTTTTGGGATTAACCGGCCAAAACCTGCAACGATAATAAAATCAGGTCGGTCTAGTTTCGGGGGGATAGTGTCAAGGTTTTCCAGGGGGAACACTGGTAATTGATGGTCAAGACAATATTGGTGAACAGCGGTGGGGGTGATAATCCCACGGTCGCCGGGACGGGGAGGGGTAGTCACCACGGCGATAATTTTAATGTTGGGGGAATGGTGAAGAGCCTCAAGAGTAAGAACCGAGTAGTGCTGGAAGGAGCCAAAAAATATGATATGGCTAATTGACATTGGTATTTGGTTTTGTTTCAATAAATTTGGTATCGTTATGTATTATATTTTAAATTAAATAATGTTTGCTAAAAAAGAAAGTAAAAGTTGGCTAGAGAAGAATGGGGCTATTATGGTTATTATTTTGATGTCGGTGACTATAGTGGCAGGTTTGGTATTGGTAAGTAGAAATCAAGATATTCGAGACGAGGCGGCGGGGAAAAAGCCCGGTAGTGGTATTCAACAAGGTGGTGTTGGTTCTGGTGGTGGGAAAAAACCTGGTAGTGATGTGCAACAGCAGGATAGTGTTCGGCAAACCAAGAAACCACGAAGTAGCAACCAGCAGTAACTAACGTCTTGGCTTTGATATAATTTGGAGTGAGAAAAATCGTTCTATACCCTGATTCTGTGTTAAGACAGAAGTCGGACAAGGTGGAGGCGGTGGACGATCAGTTGTTAGCCGAAATTGAGGAAATAAGAACGATGTTGGAGGACAAGGATAATGGGGCTGGGTTGGCGGCGCCGCAGGTGGGGATATTGAAACGTTTTTTTGTAACCAAGGAGATGAAGAGTCGGAAGGCGGTGACGATGATAAATCCAGAAATAATAGCTGGTGTGGGTGAGAAAACTTTTCCAGTAATTAGATTGGAAAAAGGGGGAGAGGAGAATTTTTTGGAGGGCTGTTTGTCGTTTCCGGGTATTTGGGGAACAGCCAAAAGATACCTAAGGATTGAAGCTAAATGGGAGGTGATAAAAAGAGGAAAATTAGTTGAAATAAGAAAAACATTGGTTGGATTTGAGGCAATTGTGTTTCAACATGAGACAGATCATCTGGATGGGGCGCTTTTTGTTGATCGAATCAAAGAAAGTGATGGAAAACTATACCGACAAACGGGGGAGAAAATGGAGGAAATATCAATTGGGGATTTTGTTTAAAAATTCTTTGGCGTCGGAGTTAGTAGGAGCAAGTTCCAGGACTTTGGTGAAAGCGGTTTTGGCAGATGGGTAATCCTTGGCGTTAAAATATAGTCGACCCAGGGCAAAATAAGCGTGATCGTAGTTGGGTTTGAGAATGGTGGCTTGTTGGTAGAATTTGATGGACTCGGCAGTTTGACCACCAGATTCGAAAAATTGTCCGAGGAGGAAAAAGGTTCTGGCATCAGTGGGGGCCAGGGTGGCAGTTTTGACTAGGGTGTCGATGGCGGTGGCAAGATATTTAGAATCGATGGCGGAAAGATAGTAAAAGACCTGAGCTCGCTGTTTTAAAAGATTGGTGTTGGCGGGACTAAGGCTGGTAGCAGCATCGGAGTATGAAATGGCGGCAGAAACGTACTGAGAATCTTTGGTGGTAAGAGCCAACTCGGAGGCGATGGTGGCCGCTTGAGACAAATAGATAGGCTCGTTGAGGCGGTAGCCAAGACTTAGCTTAATTTGGTTGTAGGCTAATTGGAGAAGTTTGGCGGTGTCGTATTTTTCTGATTGAGAGTAAGTGATGTCGGCTAGATAATAAAACAAAATTTTGGAGGAGAAATAGAAAAAGAAAAGAATTAGAGCTAGTTTATAGATAAAAGATTTTTTGGTAGTAGATTGGTGAGTGACGGGAGAGATTGACAGTGTGGGGAGAAGAAAAAAATAGATGGAAGTAATGACCACCGAGAAACCGGTAGCATTGGTAATGAGGATTGACAGAAACGAGATTAGTAATCTGTAATCGGTGAAGAGTAGTTTTAGAATTAGAACAATTAAAACCAAATAGGTGATGAGGCCAAAAAGGCCGGTGGTAGCAAGATAATTTAGGTATTCGTTGTGGGCTTTGTTGTAAAGGAAATCCCATTCAGAGGTAAGGTTGTGAGCAGCCGGACGGGTCCAATAATAGCTATAGGCGAAGGTTTCGGGGCCGGTGCCAATTAGAGGGAATTTTTTCCAGAGATTAATAGCTCCGGTCCAAACAATTTTACGGATATCTTCAGAAGGAGTAATGTTCTGTAAAACCCCCTTGTTTTCCCCCTTGACAGGGGGAACCGGGAAAATGAGGTCTTTGATTGGGTTGGGGATAGTGAGGGATAATAAGATAAGAAGAAGAATTATGAGGTATGACTTATGGTTTCTGAATAGAATTTTGTTTTTGAAAAAAGAAATCAGGAAATAAATACCTAAGGAAATAATGGCAGCGGCTAAGCCGGTTTTGGACTTGGTAAAGAGTAAACAAAGATAAAGAACTGAAGTATGAAATATGAAATATGATTGATGAATAAAAATTTTTGAATTTAAAAATTTTTCGATAGATAAGGGGAGGAGAATACAAAGATAGGCGGCTAGCCAATTGGGTTGGCCAAGGGTGGAAAAGACTCGGGCGACGACATCCTGGGCCCAAATGTGATCATCGATACCAAAATGTTGAAGGATGCCGTAAATGGAGACAACTAGTCCGGCCAGAAGAGAGGTGTTGACGATTTTTTCCTTAAATTGATCATCAAGGTAAACGATTAGAATCCAGTAGAGGGTGGAGTAACAAAGTAGGGAAAGTAGTCCACCGTTAAGCCTTGAGTAATATCCAAAAAAAGAAGTGTGTGGATCGATAGAGAAAATAGTGGAGATAGTTTGTGAAATTAAAAATAAGATTAGAGGGATATCAAGTGGGGTGCGGCGAAAGAGCGGGACCTGGCCATTGAAAAATTCCAAAAGGTGAAGAGTAAGGGTGGTTAGGGTAATGATATAGACAAAATACATTTTGGGAAGTTCAAAAAGTTCAGAGTTAAAGGAGGTAAAGATTAGGGGGGTGAAGAAAAAAAGACAGAGGTAGAGGAAGCGGATGATTTTTGAGGCCATGGTGATAATAGATTATAATGGGTTTGTGAGTGGTGATGGTGGGAAAAAAGATGTTTTATCATTTTTCGAGGTTGGTGTGAATGGACCACCTCCGACGATTGAGCGGAGCCAGAGGGTTCAAACTGATATGGTTCCGATAACGGTGGTAAATGTTGGCGGGCGAAAGGGGACTCTGGTCCAGTTTCAGGGTGGATATAATACTCCTCAGGGAGGGTTGTTGGGAATGTTTGGGGCAACGAGGCGAGTAGAAGGCGAGGCGATGGTAGTACCTGATGGTCGAGTGATAGTGGCCGGTGGTGAAAAATGGGCAAGATTCAGGAATTATCAGTTTAGTATGGTGGTAACTGCGGGAGGAGAATTGTTGATTGGATCGGGGAATGTAGTTCCCACAAGAGAAGGGGGAATTAATTTTGGTGGTTTGATTGCAGGCCAAGGAGATAATTTAATGCTGATGCCAGATGGTAATTTTGTGCAGGTTGGAGGTGGCACAGGGATTCGAATTGGGGTTGATGGCCTGAAGGGCGGAGTGGTGTTGGCATTGGGAGTGGAGAAGGGGGGTGGGGACGGTTTCCCCGACAGTTGCGACAGTATGATAGCGGTTCGATGTGATGATGGGAGAAGGTTGATGTTTTATCCAGTTGACAGGAAGGCGGTGAAGAAAAACCAACAAGAGATGTTGGCACGACCGAGAGTGGCGGGCAGAATGATGGAGTTGATAGGTGAAGATGTTGGGCCAAGAGAACCCAGGAAGTTTAGGTTTGGAGGAAGAGATGATTGGGTGGCAGTAGGTTTCAATCGAGTGAGTGGTGGTTCTGAATTGATGTTGGCAAGATTGCCCAATGGAGGAGAGGAAGGGTTTGTGAGATGTCGAGTCGATGACTTTTGTAGGGACAATGGGATTTTAGCTAGTAATTTGTCGGAAATAATTGATCAGGGAACAGTGACAAATTTTGCCGATGATGAAAAAAATAGAGGTCAATGGGTGACGATAGTTAGGCGTGAGGAGGGGCAGGTGTTGGTTGGCCGTGTTAGATATGATATACAGTCTGGACAACCGTTGGTGGAACAAATTTGGGTACCACACAAGAGGTTGGTGCGTAAAGATAAGGTAGCTGAAATAGAAGCAAATGAGTGGCCTGATGTTAGTCGGGTGGAAGTGATGGCAAAAGGTAGAAAGTTGACGGTTGAAGGGTGGAGTTGGCGAGGTGATAGTGATGACAGGTTGGTAGATGAGGATGCAATTGGAGTGGTAAGGTTGGACGATGGTAAAGGCAAGGTGGCTGGGGTAAGAGTTATTTTGGCTGACGGTATGGGAGGACACGGTAGGGGCGAGATAGCCTCAAGCCAAGCGGTTGAAGCCATGGGGGAGAGTGATGATTTGGCCTTAGCAATGAAAATAGCCAATGAGAAGGTGGTAAAGGTGGCTAAGGGTGGGGGCTCAACAGTGGTGGTGGCGGATGTGGTGGTTGGTGAAAATGGGATGGTGGAAACGGGGTATGTTTGGCGGGGTGATTCGCGTTTGTTTGCGGTGGGAAAAGGCGGACAGGTGGTACAGGTGACAAAGGACCATTCGTTGGTACAGAGTTTGTTAGAGAAAGGAATAATTACAGCTGCTGATGTTAGGAGTCATCCTCAGCGTAATGTGATTTATCGAAACTTAGGTGATCCAAAGTCGCCGGTAAATTTAGAGACAGAGGGTGTTAGGCATTTGGATGGTCAGCCGCCGCTATTGCTGTGTTGTGATGGTTTTTATGGTTATATTGAGGCAATGGGGGGGACGATTGATGGTTTTTTGCGTGATTGTGTTGCAAGGACCAGAAAGGGAAGTGTGGGGGAGTTGTCGGGAGAGGATATTGTTGAGAGCTTGAGAATATTGAAACAGCAAAACGGACAAATTGGGTTTGATGACAACGTCAGTTTTTTGTGGGTTCACTAGAGTTGGTATACTGACAAGTGATGAGAAATTGGGGAGTAAATTTGAGATGGCAGATGGGAGTGGATCTGGGGAGTAGTAATACTAGAGTATTTGTTAAGGACAAAGGAATAGTAATTGATGAGCCAACGTTGTTGGCAAGGATCAAGAGAAAAAAATTTAGCAGAAAGAGAAATGGGATTTTGGCGGCAGGGATAAGGGCAAAGGAAATGTGGTGTCGAGAGCCAAAGCAGATTGAAGTGGTGGCGCCGATTAGAAACGGAGTGGTGGTAGATTTGGAGGCGGCGGAAAAATTGGTTCAATATTTTTTGAAGCTGGTATATGACATTCCTAGTCGGTTCCCGAAAATTTTTAAGCCATTGGCAGTGGTGGGGGTGTCGAGTGGGGCGACCGAGGTTCAAAAAAGAGCGGTGAAAGAAGTGTTTAAAACTGCCGGGGTAGGTAAAGTGTTGACGGTTGAGGAAATTGTACTGGCGGCGGTGGGCTTGGGGTTACCAATGCTTGACGGAGGGGGCTTAATGGTGGTGAGTGTTGGCGGGGGGAAGACGGAGGTCGGGGTGATTTCAATGGGAGGGGTAGTGGTGGGAAGAAGTATTCGGACGGCTGGAGATGATTTTGATCAAGCGATAGTTAATTACACCCGAATGAAATATGGAATATTGATTGGATTGAGTACGGCGGCGAGGGTAAAGATTGAACTAGGCAATAAGAAAAAAGAGGAAGTGGCTCTTATTCGGGGTCGAGATTTGGAGAGTGGTCTACCAAAAACGGTTAAGTTAACGGCGGCGGAGGTGGGGGAGGCGGTTAATATGGAGCTGGTCAAGATTGTTAAATTAGTGGCTGAGGTTTTGGATGAAACTCCACCAGAATTGATGGATGACATCATCAAACGAGGAATAATAATGACAGGAGGAGGGTCGCAAGTAATGGGGTTAGCAGAGATGCTTTCGGTGGAGACAAAAATAAATACAGTAGTGGCGGAGGACCCGGGGTGGTGTGTAATTAAAGGGGTGGGAGAAATAGTATCGCGGTGGGAAAGGACTGACTGGGTAAAGTTGATTTTGGAAATGGGAGAAAAATGAATCGAGGGGAAGAGGAATACAATTGGTGGTGGATTAGAGCCCTGGTGGCAATTAGCCTGGGTTTGTTGTTAACGATAATAATTAAATTAACTCTAATTGAGGGAAGGGTGTATCAAAACTTGGCTCGGGGAAACCGAGTGCTTGAAGGGACCATTCCAGCGGCAAGGGGGAGAATGGTTGACCGCAAGGGACGAGTGGTGGCGGAGAGTGTGTACCAGTATTTTCGGATGGAGGGAGAAAGTAAAATTTATGAAGATTCTGGGGATTATTCGGGAGAGAGATTTGAAGGAAAAGACTTATCATTTGAGCTCAAAAGACATTATCCTTATAAGGAGGTAATGGGAGCCATAACCGGATATGTAGGTAAAATTAAGGAAGAGGAAATAAAAAAAAACATTTGTGATCGAGAGATGAATAACGAGAGTTTAATGGGGCGAGGTGGGGTAGAGGAATCGATGGATTGTGAGTTGAGGGGGGCCGATGGGCGAAGGTTGGTGGAAGTTGATGCCCTGGGGCGATATGTGCGGGAGTTGGGAAGAATGGAACCGGAAAGTGGAGAAGAAATCAAGTTGAGTGTTGATGCTTTTTGGCAGGAAAAAATTTACAAAATGCTTGGGGGTAAAAAAGCAGTGGTAATAATTTCGGAACCGCAAACCGGCAGGATATTGGCGATGGTGACCAGTCCTGGTTTTGATCCGAATGTTTTTAGTTTTGATAAAAACGACAAAATAATTGAAAGTTACTTAAACGATGATGATGGCTTACCGCTTCTGAATCGAGCGGTGGCGGCGAGGTATCATCCGGGGTCAGTATTTAAAATTAGTATTGCTAGTGGGGGTTTGGAATCGGGAAAAATCGATGCCGAAACGACCTTTGAGGATACCGGCTTTATTAAAGTAGGAGATTATACTTATACCAATTGGCTGTGGACCAAGCGGGGAGGTACTGATGGGCAAGTAAACGTGGTTAAGGCTTTAAGGCGATCAAACGATATCTTTTTTTATCGATTAGGGGAACAAATGGGATCGTCGTTGATGCGAACTTGGGCGGAAAAATTTGGTTTGGGGGTGAAAACTGGGATTGAATTGCCAGGTGAGTTGACTGGAATTGTGCCGGATGAAAAATGGAAAAAAGAAAACAAGGGGGAGAATTGGTTTTTGGGGAATAGTTATCATATGGCCATAGGACAGGGGGACGTGGCGGTAACACCATTGCAGGTTAATGTAATGACGGCGGTAATTGCCAATGGGGGGGTTAAATGTCAACCAACATTGCGAGAGGATGGCGAAAAGAGGTGTGTGGATTTGGGGCTAAAGCAGTCAACAATTGAGCTGGTGACAGCAGGGATGAAAGCGGCCTGTGAATCTGGTGGGACAGCCTGGCCGCTTTTTAATTTTAAAACCGAAATTGCCTGCAAAACTGGAACGGCGGAAGTAGGTGATGGGAGCAAGGACACCCATGCTTGGTTGACGGCTTTTGCGCCGGCCAACGACCCGCAAATAGCAATTACAGTGTTGGTAGAGCGTGGGGGTGAAGGCTCGGATGTGGCGGCGCCGATTGTTGGAGATATCCTAAAGGATTGGTTTGAGGAAACCAAGACAGTAGTGCCAAGATATAAAGATGGGACGAATTAGTTAGAAATTGGTATAATTGGCTAGTAAGTTTCTCGTTATAAGGTATTTTTAAATAAAAAAAATGGCAGATCGCGAACCAATAAGGCAGACAATAAAAAATCATTTACCTTCTGGAGAAACAGCAGGGGGTGTGTGGAAACAGTTTCGTGGACTTTTGAGTTCAGCAGCCAGAGCAGGAACTACTGCTGAGTTAACCCAACTGGTTGCCAAAGCGAGTCCCGGGCAAATAATTACATACACCGGGGTTCATCCGGTGGGTGATAGGGATATAGGTCGTTTTATGCATGAGCTTAGGGGTGTGAGTCCTCGAGAGGTTGGAGCGAGTTTGCAGGATGGTGTTGAGCGTGTAGAAGTGATTGATAATGAGTGTCAGGTACCATATGTGACCGAAGATGCAAAAAATCAGCAGCTAGATAAGCACCGAAGTGTTTATGTTGTGTGGAGACAACAACTTGGTTCGATGGGTAGAAGAAGATCAACAAGGATGAAGTAAAATTTACAGAAGCAAAAAATTGGAAATTGACACCGGGTTTAGAATAGATGACAATGGCTGATATGCAAAAGAGGTTGTTGGTGGTGGAGTCACCGACCAAGGCAAAAACAATTACCAAATATTTGGGTCCTTTAGCTAGCTCGGGGTGGGAAGTAGTGGCGACAGTGGGGCATCTGCGTGATTTACCCAAAGGGAAGATGGGTGTAGATACGGCTAAAGATTTTGAGATTGAATATAAAATTGATCCGGAAAAAAAGAAAGTAGTTGAGGCTCTAATTAAGGCAGCCGGCAAGGCGGAGGGAGTTTACCTGGCGACAGATCCGGATCGGGAAGGGGAGGCAATTGCCTGGCATGTAAAGATAATTATTAATGATGAAAAGGCCAAAAGAGTTAGCTTTCATGAAATTACTAAGGAAGCGGTGGAGGAGGCGATTAAAAATCCTCGGGAAATTGATATGGATTTGGTTGATGCCCAGCAGGGGAGACGAGTACTTGACAGGCTAGTAGGTTATTCTCTGTCGCCGGTGTTGTGGAAGAAGGTAAGGCGGGGTTTGTCGGCGGGAAGGGTGCAGTCGGTGGCGGTGAGGTTAATTGTGGAGCGGGAAAGGGAGATTGAGAAATTTGTGTTGGAAAAATATTTTAAGATTTATGCTGATTTGAAAGGGGGATTTAGAGCTGAACTGGTCAAAGTTGACGGGAAAAATGTAGCTAGAACAGAAAAGACTAAATTGTTTGATGGGGAATACAGTGTTAGTAAGACAATTTATAATGACAGGAAAGCGGTCGATGATTTTGTTGGTAGTTTGGGGAAGGAGTTGGTGGTGGATAGGGTGGTGGGCAAGGAAATAACCAGAACGCCGCTGCCGCCGTTGACAACTTCCAAACTTCAACAATTAGCGGCTAGGCGGTGGGGTTGGTCGGGGAAACAAACAATGAGAATTGCTCAAAGACTTTATGAACAGGGGTTGATTACTTATCATCGGACTGATTCGGTGAATTTGTCATCGAAGGCAATTGCCGAATTTAGGGATTATATTGGCAAAAAATATGGGAATAATTATGTAGCTTCAAAAGAAAGGGTGTTTAAGAATCACTCCAAAAATGCCCAGGAGGCTCACGAGGCCATTAGGCCAACGGTGGTAGGTAAACTTGAAGTAAGTGGGGATGCCAAGGAACAGAAGTTGTATCAGGTGGTTTGGAATCGGGCAGTGGCAACTCAAGCGGCGGGAGCAAGATTAAAAACGACTACGGTTGATTTGACCACCAATAATGCTTTGTTTCGGGCTAGTGGAATTAGAATGTTGTTTGATGGGTTTTTAAAAATTACCGGTGAAAAGTTTGAGGAACAGGCCCTACCGGAGTTGACAGAAAAACAAAAAGTTGATGTCAAGAAGTTTGGAGTGGACGAAGCCCAAACTTTGCCGCCGCCACGTTATAGCGAGGCCTCGTTGGTGGCAAGTCTTGAAAGGCAGGGGATTGGTCGACCGTCGACTTATGCCCCAATAATTTCCACTATTCAGTTGAGACAATACGTTGATAAGGATGAGGGAAAGTTTAAGCCAACAGCATTAGGAGTGGCGGTAAACGAATATTTGGTGAAAAATTTTGAGGAAATTGTGTCGTTGCCGTTTACGGCGGGTATGGAAGAGAACTTGGATGAGGTGGCGGCGGGGGATTTGGGTTGGAAGAAAATGATGAAAGATTTTTGGACAGGGTTTTACAAGTCGGTTAAAACGGCCGAGAAAGAGTCGGAAAGAGTCAAGGTAGCGGCGGAACGATTGGGGGAAAAGTGTCCCGACTGCAAGGAAGGGGAGTTGGTGATTAGATTGGGAAGATTTGGAAAATTTGTCAGCTGTGAACGATTTCCGGAGTGTAAGTACACTAGGGCCTTTAAGGAAAATGCCGGTTTTAAGTGTCCGACTTGTGGGGCGGAAGGAGTGGTGAGGAAAACCAAAACGGGGAGACGATTTTATGGCTGCAGTGCTTACCCAAAGTGCAAGTGGGCAGGGTGGAAAAAACCTTGAAATGGTGACTTTAATCTTCGTTTAGTCTAAAGACTCGTGTTAGAGGACAATCTGGAGTTCCAATTTTTTCAGCGCACCAAAAGTCGGCCGCAGGAACACCGCCATACTTTCTTAGGGAACATCGAGCGCAGGTGGTTTGGACAGCTCGATCTGCGGGGCTAGTGATATTTTCTTTTTGTAGTGGAACAATTCTTGTTTGCCATGAGCCAAGTCTGGCGCCTTTCCTGGGTTGTTCGGCCATGTTGGTATTATAAACTATAGGATGATGGAGACTGAAAGTTTAGCGTAATAGAACTTCGTTTTTTTATTCAATAATTAACCTTTGGCATCCTTGTGCATACCGAGGAAACTGGCATTGAGCATATCGGTGTCTGTCTGTCTGTTCTCTGGTGGGACAATATCAGCGGCAGTTAGTTCATCAAGCCTGTGGTTTTCGGCTGGCCTTTTGGTTATACCCTCGTGTGGTTTACCAGGGTGGGCATTGATAACACTACCAACTCCGGCTGTCTCTCGAGCGTTGGCTGATTTGGTGATAGTAATGATTGTGGCCATATTTATTGACGAGGTTGAAAATTAAAAGAAGGGGAGACTTCCCCGAGCGTAGCTAAATTGGATCTAAATCTGGCGATTCGAGTAGCTGGTTTTTCTAAGCCTTTAAAATATTTTGGTTTTTCTGACATATTTGTTGATTAAAAATTATGATTGCATCGCTGAAAGGATGGCAACGAAGTCTCTAAATGTTGCAGAGTCGGGGTTAACCCGAGCAAGGACTGAGTCTCCGTAGCGGAGTGGTTCAACCCGTCGGCTTAGAATCTCTAAGTTATGTCGGTGGGATTGTTGCTCTGAACCGAGTCTTCCATGACTATGAATTATTTCTGACATGTATTAAGTAACCTGTAATATATTCATATTAGACAGACTTATAATACTTGTCAAGGGGATAATTTAGGCACCAAAAACCCGGCAGCTGCCGGGTTGATAGCATTGTCGAAATCAACTAATCAACAATGGAAACACGTGGACAAACACCTCTTTTACACTTGATTCCGAGTATTTTACATGTTGGTTTATCGTTACAGGTGTCTGGGTCAACATTGTCCCGTGCTGGTTTGACGGCTCTAGTTGATTTTTCGATGTGGACATGTTCACCCATCCCTCGAGGAAGGGCAGGAGCTTGAGATGCCGACTGTTCGGGTAAAGTTTTACTCACTTGTTTTTCAATTTATAAATGTGTGGAGTGTAAGAGAAAAATATGCGGGATTCAAGGAATGTCAATATGGGTGGTGGTTGTGTATAATCGAAAGGTTGTAGTCAGCGGCAAGGGTAGTTGGTTTTGAGCCTGGGTCGGAAACAACAGCCGCGATCGCCATCGTCAACATCACAATCTTTTTCATTAGTGCAAATTGAACAGTGGTCATCAATTAGAGCTTTGAGGGCTTGGAGGTTTTGGGGAGAATAGGGTGAACCGGGCGGAATTCGACGTCGCTTGGTTTTGGCAGGTGAACGGGCGATGGTGATAGCTTCTTGAATAGCGATAGAAGAGTTTACTACTTTTGGGAAGGATTAGTAAAAATATGTAATATATATGTATTTTCTTGTTGACTTTCTGGAAAGTGAATAGTATTATAGGTGCCATGAATAAAGAAGCAATCGACCCAAATAAGACTGTTATTACCGGAAAACCGTTAGTTGAAGTAACTGGGGTAGCTGCTGCACCTCCTAAGCAAGATGTGTCTAGTTCAGGAGAAAGAATACAGAAAGTGGGAATTCCACCAGAGCGAGTGCAGAAACTGATTGACTTTATCAGAGGTATGTAGCTAGGTCAGTTTTTTGCCCCAGCGTTCTCGGGAGATACGGATTAGCTTGTCGCGTTGTTGATTTTTGCAGGATAATGGCGGCAGGGTGACGGCATAGAAGGGGTTTTGAGTTTCGGAATCAACCGAGAGCTTGCAAATAATTTGGTATTTTCCAATTTTGACTAAATCTTCGGGGGGAAACTTGGGACCAAACTCTTTGGCCAGAATATAAGCATCCTGATTGCCAACGACAAAAGAAAGAATTGAGCCAACATTACCAAAAATAGCGTCTTGAATGGGGCGATCAAGCTGGGCCATGTATTGATTGGCAACAATAAGATTAAGACGGAATTTGCGGGCTTCGGAAAGAATTTTGATAAAAGCGTCGGTGGCAAAGTTTTGAAATTCATCAACGTAAAGGTAAAAATCGGAACGTTCCTCCTGGGATTGGAAAACTCGGTTCATGGCGGCTAGCTGAATTTGGGTAATCAACATAGCACCAAGAAGGGCAGAGTTGTCCTCACCAAGTTTGCCAGTGCTTAAATCGGCGATAAGGATACGTTTGCTGTCCATAATTTCCTGAATTCGGACTTTGGATTTGGGGTGGGCGATAGTGTTGCGGATTCTGGTGGAGGAGACAAATTGGCCGACTTTGTTGAGGATTGGCTGGATGGCTTCGGACTGAAATTTTGGGTCCATACTGGCAAATTCGTGAGTCCAGAAGTTTTTGAGAGTTTGGTTTTGAAGGGTAGCGACCACTTGGTCGCGAAAAGTCCGGTGGGTGAGAATTTCGACAACATGGGTGAGGTCGGACCCGGGAGTGTTGACCAGGGTTAGAACGGTGTTGCGAAGAATATGTTCCAACCGTGGTCCCCAGGATACTTGACCATAGATTTTTTTGAAGATGGAAACAACACCCGAGGCGACCAGCTCCCGTTGAGATTCGTTTTCGGCCTCAAGAACATTGAGGGGGTAAACATATTCGGGGTCAGCGGGGTTAAAGTAGCAACAATCGTTGATGCGGGAGGAGGGAATGTAGTCAAGAATAGTGTTGCAAAGATCACCGTGGGGGTCGATGATGGCCACACCTTTGCCTTTGCGAATATCATCAATGGCCATGTTGGCAATGAGAGTGGTTTTACCGGTACCGGATTTTCCAATAATATAGGTGTGGCGGCGGCGGTCTTCGCCATCTTTGATACCAAAAATAGTTTCTTTGTTTTTGAACTCGGTTTTGGCGAAAACAGTAATGCCTTGACGTTGCTCTTCGGTTAGTCCATCAATGATAGGGAGGTTCTCAGGAGGATCGGAATAAAGCTTTTTGCCCCAGGCAATGTTGGGAAGTTTAGTAAGGATACTGGGGAAGTGCCATAGGGCCGAAAGTTCTTCGGTGTTAAGGATTTGGGTTTGGAGGCCGGAGCGGAAACGACGGTTTTGGATTGAGTCAAGAAGTTTTTTAGTGGTAAACATGCCTGGAGGGAGGTTTTTGACAAAATTTCCCCGGGGGGAGGTGTAAATGCCAAAGGATGAGGCAACCGAGGTGATTAGACCGGGGTTGTTGGAGAGAAGATTGATTTGGGTCAAAAGCCCGGGATATTGGACTTTTTGTTCAAAAACTTGTTTGTCGGGGTGGGATTGACGGTAACCCTTTTGGGCGTCGACGAGGATGCCGTTTTGGATAATGGAGATGATTGAGTTTTGCCAGTTTTTGGGGGCAGTGCCAAGAATTAGCTGGTAAAGGAAAAAATCGTTTTGGTTGGCGGAACGGGAGAGGGGAGCGAGAACGGAAACAAGCGGATCGGTATCGCGAAAATCACGAGCGGTCTTGAGAGGGTAGGAATAGGGACGGGAGAGGGCTAGTTGGGTGTAGGAAAAATTATTTACTGCGTCAATATTTAAATAGTCACCGACTTCGCGGGAGATGGCAGTGACGTATTGGGCTAGAATTTGGGAACGGAAGAATTCGGCCGAGGAGCGGGGGGTAACGACATAGAAGTGGATTTGGCCATTTTCCAGGGTAATTTCCAGTGATGCCACGGTAGGCCGGCGGCCTAAGATTTTGTCGATAAAGGAAGAGTGGGAGAACTGGGTAAAGTTACTAAGCAGTGAGGACATTGATTCGATGCTGAATTCATTGTCCTGGGGAAGACGGATTTCGAGGGTGGTGAAGGGGGATTCAACTAAATCGGGCATAGTTTCATTATAGTATAGAGGAAATGTTGGTTTCCAAGGGGCAAAGAAATGTTGATGTGTATTGGAGCTGTAGCTTTGGGTCTTGATTTTTGTGTCAGGCTCTGGTATTTTTGGTGTAAAAATTATGGGATTACCCCTTAACTAATAGCGGTTAAGTAGGAGATTTCTATAATTATACTTCCCGATGTCGGCCAAAGCCTCATCGGGATGGCAAATCTGATGATTACATCAGGTTGCACATTAAAAACCCGAGAAACTTTCGTTTGTTTTATAGAGAAGAAGTGGGATTTAATTAGCCCCGATGTGGCATCGGGATTGATTAAATCCCACTTTGTATAGTGTGGGTAAAAAGTTTTAGTCCCAATGAAAATTGGGAAGAAAGGAAGGCAACTAGGAGGAATACGGTTACACGTTCGTTCTTGGTGTTTTTTTTGACAATAAAAAAATTTCAGTGTGATAAGGAGAATTGTAATGGCAGCCAAAACACAAGCTCAGAGGCGGTTGGCTCACTTGGAAGAGAGAGCCGAGGCATTGGCGCGTAAGGGTAAAACGATGCCAGATAACGAGGTCGAAGAATTACAGACGTTGCGGGGCCAGGTGGGCGGGCGGCCTTTTGTGGCGGTCCAGCAGCGGGTCGGTTTGGGACGGCGTGATGTACGGTCTATGCCGATTGTGACGATTGAACGTGCGGGAGGGCGGTAAGATGGCTCGCTTAGCGCGCTTCACACCTCCACGGCGTATGCCTGGAGATCCTACGGCCTGTGAGGACCAGGGCGATGGTGCATGTGCTGGATGTGATGGCTTATCTGCGTGTCGAACCGCGAAGGGGTACCCCGCAAGGAAGCCGGCAGATGAGCCAGCAGAGAGACCGATTGCTCCGCCGAGCGTTCAACGGGCGTCACTGGGCTCTCTCGCGTTTGAGGAAAAATATCGGCCTGAGTAGTGCCTGTCGAGCCTTGGTTAAGGGGGAATAAAAATTGATTATGATGGGGACCTGGCAGTATACCAGGTCCCCGACCAAGGGTAAAAAAGCAAACAAAGTTTCTCGGGCAACAAAAAATTAAAATTATAAGTTTAGATTTAGAAAAAATGTTTGGAAAATTTACAAAAGAAGCTGTTGAGGATGCCATATTGGAAGCAGCTGCTAGAAATAGGTTAGTTAGAGGTGTGGTGGAAACTGTGACCGGGAGGGACTTGGTTGGTGGTTTGGGCTTGGTGCCACGAAGTGTTAGTAGACCAAGGCGACTAACTCCTGAGGAGGAAGCCAAGGTAGCTACTGCCTCTGGTGTTAATGGTCTAAGAAAACCGAGAAATTCGGCAAGATACCATCAAAATCAAGGATAATATTATGTCATATCAATCTTGATTAAAAAAATGCCAAGAGGATTGCCTGAGAGAAGGAGCGTTAGCAGAAGAGTTGAGGTTGGACGAAAGACGGGATTCGCAACTCCAGTAGGGGGTAGGCCGAGTAGTGACAGTCCTATGGGACAACAAGGGGGAGAGTGGGTTTGGCAACCGGGTGGTCATGATGCTGGTCCGAGGTCGCGAGTGCCGGAAAAAGGTTTACCGGCCCAACTTGGAGTAAAAATAGTGGACGAGGCGACAGGTGAAGTGACGGAATTTATTGAGGCCGAGATGGAGTTTAGGGGGTAAAATAGGACATGGGAAGGAAAGGGACGGCAAAGGAAATACCCCAAGAACAAGCCGTGCTTCCTGGATTTGCAAAGCCGGAATTACCCAAGTTGCGGAAGAGGAAAGAGAAGAATGGTCGTTGTGGGCCGAAGAAACGTGCACCATCGACGACTGGATCGTTGTCCAAGAAGGATCTTGAGGATCCTAAGGCGAAGCTGTGGTGGTTGGATAAGTAAATCATATCCTATATTCTTTTCTTACGGTTGACAAATACGCACTGATAGTGTATAAACTGCCATGTTGACAAAAGTGGCTTTTGGCCACAAAAAACAACATATTTTGGCCTCAAATGTCTAATTAGCTTAGACCTTGTTGGGGTCTTTTTTTTGGCTTAAAAACCAAAAGGCACTTTAACAAGCAGACAAAGATAATAATATCTCCCACACTTGAGGAAAATTTTAGAGATTTCTTGAGGTGTGGGAGATAAAGGTTTCTCCAGAAGATTGATATGATGTGTGAATGCCGAACCGAAAATAAAAACCGAGCTGTCAGAACATTCTCGAGGCCTCTGGTCTCGTCCTTGCAAGTTGAGGATCAATGAAAGGGAATCAGTCTGATTGTGTAGGTTCGAAAATAGGAGAGGTGGAAGGAGGCTAAGATGGCTAAGAGTGATAGAATGTTGCTTCGTGATGCGGTCAAAAAGGGCCTGATTACTATGGCTGAGCGTGATGCGATTTTGGCCGAAACCGACCCGGCGAAGTATGCGTCGTCGATGGATTCTGTTGAACAAGAACTTCGGGCTGCGTCTCCATTTGGGCAGTTATCCAACACGGTGAGCACGCTGTTTTCGGCCAGCATGAGTATCGGTGGTCGAGATGTGCCCGTGTGGATTGTCGTAGGCCTTGTGGTTTTGGTGCTGGCCACTGGTGGTGTTCGCTTGGCCGCGGGCTCGATTAAGCTGGGAGATGTTGTCCTGCCGGTGGTAAGTCCAGAAACTGTGGCAAATTGGCTGACGATTGGTGACACTCCGATTCCTGTGAGTGCCCTGCCGACCCGTGGCTGGGTTGGCCCGATGCTCGTTGGATGGGCGATGGCGGTGGTGGCGGTGTTGTTTTCGATTCCCGCCCTGTTGTCGGTGGCCGATAACTTGGCCCCGCGTCCAAACCAGGGCTCCAACCTGTTAGGGGTGGTGTCCTTGGTGTGCTTCGTGCTGTCCTGGTGGTTGTGGTCAGTATGGTCGGTTATTTTGATGACCATCGCCGTGGTCTTTGCACAACGCCGCCGAGACGGGCAAAACATGCGCCTTTCGTCGGGATTGTTTATGGTGGTCTTGGTGCTGTGGGTGTGGTTTGATATCGTCGGCCCGGCAGTTAACGCCTTTGCGTCGAGCCTCGACCCGAATAACCCACTGGTGGCTTGGATTCCGCAGGTCATCGCCTTGATTACCACCGGAGACAACATCCGCTGGGCAATGTCGGTGATTTTGTTCGGGGCACTGATTGTCAGCGTCTTCACCCCGGAAAAGGATTCGTCGACGCTCATTGGGTTTGGGGCGCTGTGGTTGCTTTGGGCTCTTGTGTCTGGCGGCGTGCTTCTGGGATTTGAACTGGTCACCTGGATGCCTTTCTGGGTATTCTGGGTTGCACTGGCGGTTGTCGTTCTGGCGATTGTGGTCGAGCTGTATCAGACCAGCACGTTACCCATGATTATCGCCTTGGCTGTGGCCTATGGCCTCAGTTATGCGGTGACGTATCTTCTCCGCGACCAGCCGTGGTGGCCAGCCTCTGACTTCGCTCGGATTCTAACTGAGCCGGTGGTGGTGGTCTATACCATCGTGCTGGCGGTTGGCGGCCTGATCAATATGGCCTTTGTTTCGAAGAACAAGGCCATTATGGATTTCTATAAGCTCGCCGGTAATTGGATGGGAGCGTTTGTCCCGCTTGGCCCCTTCCAGGTTCCTGCGGATGCGCTGACAGCGACCAACTTAGCAGTGGCCGTTTGGTTGGTCACTAACTACATGATGAAATAGGAGGAAGTGATGAAAATGCACTTGGTTTTGTTCTTGTTGTTAATGGCTCTCCTGCTAACTGGCTGCGGCGAAGATAGCCGGCCGTTGGTGGCAGGTGAGAACCCTGTTACGGTGGAGACTGTAACAGAGGAAATTAACGAAGCGGCGGATAAGGTCGAAGAGACTGCTCCGGCGGTTCAACAACTGTGGGAGGCGATAAAGGGCTTCTTTGATGCCTTGCCTGACATCGAACTGTTTGACACTGGCGATATCGAGGAATACCGTCAGGAGATTCAGGGTACTGGGCAACAAGAAGTGACCCCCACACCAACACCTTCGGGTGGTGAATAGGAGGCTCGAATGAGTATCGTAATGTGGTTATTTGTCATGGCTCTGGTGGCATTTGTTTGGTTGAAGTTTGACCCAATAACTCACTACTGGAACTGGGTGGCAACTAGAGCCCACAGTATGAAGACATCAACAAATTATGTGCGCCTGACTGATGCTGTGGTGGTGTCGGTGCACATGTTGTTGTGGGTT
Source organism: uncultured Gammaproteobacteria bacterium (assembly GCA_964503465.1). GTDB lineage: Bacteria > Patescibacteriota > Microgenomatia > UBA12405 > UBA12405 > CAZCYZ01. Next base: position 39,643 of record CAZCYZ010000002.1, read on the forward strand.
GGCGTGCCATCTGCTCTCTTCATGTCACCTCCGACTCAGTTGACCGTGGCAATGGGGTTGCCCGACAAGGCGTCCGACCTTTGGTTCTGGACACTGTGGTTTGTTGTGGCGTTGGTGGGCGACACCCTCATTGTTAGCGGCATGATGCTGCTTTGGGGGCAACTGACCGGAGCGAGGGCAATGCTCCTGCGCCGAGTGTCGCCGTTGGTGAGCCGTCTGGTGATGTTTGTGTTAATGCTGGCACTGCTGGGGTTGGTGTACCAGGCTGCAAAGTTTTGCTTGGCGGCCATCTTGGCGGCGTCTCCAAGGACACCGAACTATGACGTCATCAACCTGTTTATGGCAATCCTTGGGGTAATACTGGCAGGCTTAGCCGTGAACGCACCGGTGGCGGCCATTGAGTTAGAGGGACTGACGGACCAGCTCGAAGAGCTTGAGAAGGCTGCCTTCCGAATCATGACTATCCGACAGATGGTTGCCAGTGGCCAGTATCGACTGCCGGCCGTCACGCCAGTAGATGGGATGCTACGAGTTCCCCAGGACCGAATGCGCAAGTTGTTAGCTGGCGCTGACTCGAGTACTCGCTCAGTTTTGGCCACAATGGCTGGACAAGGGCTTCTCTTGACGGATCCGGACTATCGGCATTTGTACATCGACAGAACCCGAGCAGGTACTGACTTGCAGGTAATCAATGTCGAAGAGGATGGTCCTGGATTGCTTCGGCGACGATAAGGAGGTGCGAAATGTCCTCAAGACATAGAGCGCCACCGGCAGAACAAAAAGAACCGCCACCCGGTTGGGTTAAGACCGTGAGTTTTGTTTTATTGGTAGTTTTACTGGGTGTGGTTTGGTACATTGGGCCGCAGGCCTTGCTCGAGAAAGAATCCGAACAAGACATGTGGTTGCTAGCCCAGACAAATTGTTTCTCGCTTGAGGGGCAGGTCCAGGTGGGGGAGAATTATTCCCTGGACTTGGCTCGGGCTCAAGATTTTTGCCAAATGACATTGGCACTGCTTGAGCCTGATCCGGAGAGTGACACTCCATTAGCACGGCTGAAATATCTAGGGGAATTAATATGGGGAGTGACTTTCCGGCCCCTCTGGGAGAGCTTGTTTGTTGGCGGAGCCGACGGTTACTGGGAACAGTGGCGCCAAGACTACGTCGATAGACTTGCTCTCCAAAGAGAGTCAAGAGAGTTGGCAGGCTCTTCTGCTCTCCCATCTGTAGTGGACCACTCCGGGGAGGTTCGTGAGGACGGAGTCAACCCTTCGTATGAAGCCGTGGTTCAGGAGGCAATGGCTCTTGAGGCTGAGTACGGAATCCCCATGGAGTACGTCTTGAGTGCATGCAGGTATGACTCAGGCGGACTACGACAATGGGAACTGGACGGAAGTATCGTCCAAGGGCATAACCCGTCCTCGACGGACTGGGGTATGTGTCAGGTTAATGACTACTGGAATGCCGATCTGGTGTCCCAGTTTGATCTGACCAACCCCGAGTCACCCTGGCAGGACAATTTGCGAGCCGGATTTATAGTTATGAATCGCCAATGCTGGAGTCAGTTCTCTGATCTGGCTGACGGTCCAGTAATGGCCCGCAATTTGTTCGGTTGCTACAACGGCTCAGGCCCTGACGGCTTATACGCCGACAGAGCAATGGCTGTTTATGAGACGGCCTTTTGGGAGCCAATTGTGGCTGACCTAGAGGATGAGGCCAGGGAACAAGAAGAGCTGGTAGCGGATGAAACGAGAAGGACAGAGGAAGCCGTGAGTGGCGACACCTCGTCCCCGCAGGGCATAAGCCCGGTGGAAGGACCTTGGGTGCAAACTCAAGGTGATCATAATGGCACCGGAGCGGTAGATATTGGGATTGCGGGAAATCCGTGTCCTGACACTGACCCTCACTATAACATTTCAACCATCAATGGAACTGTATCTGTTGTTGGGGGTTACAACAACATCGTGATGGTTGAAAACGCTCGGTATCGAGTTGAATACTGGCACAACTATGAAATATTGGTTGATGACAATACCAGTGCGAACCAGGGCGATAGAATTGCCATTATGGGACAGACGGGGAACACCACTTGGACGGCTGGATGCAACGGAGTGCATCTCCACTATGTCATTTACGACAAGTTATTGGGACAGTACGTATCGGCCCAAACTTGGATTGTTCCGTGACCATGCAGGTAGTTCCAGGCTTACCTGTTAACACAATTTAGACCCGCTAGTTGTAATGGGTCAGAAAATCTTGAGATCAGAAACTGCAGAGATGCGTTTCACGACCAAGGACTCGACTAAACGAGAATAAAAATTAGTAGCGCCGAGACACGAGGGAACCGTGTCTCTGGATCGGAAGATTCTTTGTCTGCGACCGCACGTTGCAGTCACATTTATTACTTCCGGTCCCCTTCAAGGGACCGGCCAAGGAATAAGTGACAAGCGACGTGTGGGATTGGATATCCCGACGTGAAGTCGGGGCTGATGAGTCCCGCAGTTGCAGGACGAAATCCATTTAGTAAATTAATTTTTAAAAAATAAAAATATGTTTGGTGAACGAAAAAGAAATAAAGGAAAGTCGTTAGTTGTTGCTGGAGTAGCTCGAGATATAGCTTCAACCAGACCACGGGCGGAAGTGCTTATGTCGCCGAAAGAAGTGGAGAGGCGGAGACTTGCACAGGCTTGGAGGTGGTGGGACCAGGAGGGCAGGGAGAGGTCGGAGGCTGATTTGGCGGCGGCGGACCGGGCTGATACTGAGAGAGAGGAACAAATCAGTGGTCTAAGGCGATCTTTGGATCGTAGGGAGCCAGGAGAAAGAGTTCGGAAGGTTGTCGAGTATAGGTTGAACCCAATGACTCCAGCTAGGGCTGCAAAAGAGGCGGCGGCGGTGTTGGTGGAAGAAGAGAATGACCCCGTACAAAAAATGCAATTAATAGCGAGTTTAGCAGTTGAAGAAAAAGCAGAAAGGGATAGAAGGGCTAAAGAAAAGAATGATCGCAGATTGAAAAATGAAGCTGAGTTAAGAGAATGGTTAGACGGTGGTGGTAGTCGGAAAGCATTTAAAGAAGCAGCACAGAGAGTAGCAGATATGGTTGGTGCTGGGATGACAGAAGAGCAAATGGAGCAAGCTGTTAAATTAGGCAAACATAAGGCACGTGTATTTAGGTTTGGTAAAGACGGGACTTGCGAGCAGGTTGACCAGGAGGTTGGCACAGTTGAAACTTACTTGTTGCAGGCAATTTTGGACGAAAGGAATGCCAAAAGGAGAGATGGTCACAGGAGAGCAGCCTTTGAAAGAGCTAGAGAACAGACGGGTGAAGGTGTTGCGAGTTTTTCTAGGGCTTTGGGGGGGCTGGCAGGGGAGCGGGTCGTAGGTTCACTTACTCGATTGGCACTTGCCGCAGGCGAGGAGGCAGGGAGGAGATATGACGGAAGCGTCAGACAATTAGCGGACGGTAATCCTAGAAGAGAGCAACAGGTGCAACAAAGAAGAGCGGTGGTGCAGGCGGGAGTTGACAACTCACCAGCGATGAGGATATTGCGTCGAATGGAACAAGCCTTGTCAGGTGTTCGCGACGAAGTCCATGGTTCGAGAGTTAGATTGCAGGGTCGTGGTGAAAATGAGGATGAAGATACTAGAAAATAATTATCAGTATCAACGCAATTAAGATGATGAAGGAAAAGGGATTGGCGGTTTGCGGTGTTGGCGATGCTGAGTTGAGCATTTTTTTGCCGATTTTGAGGGAACGATTGGGGTCGAGTGATGGGGGAGGGGTGAGGTCACTAGCAGTGACACGGGCCTTATTGAGTAGACTGACGAGTGGTGTCTGGTGGGAGACGGAGGGGGTTAGGTTTACGGGCTTGGTGTCCAAAGAAGGTAGCCAAAGAATGATATTGGCTATTGAGCAGGATAATTGTCGACCTGGTGGTCGAATTTACGGTGGTGGTTTTTTCCCTGGTGGAAGATCCGTGGGTTTTGTTGGTTGTGATCCAATTGACTATCTCGCTAGCTTAAGAAAACTTCCTGGGTTTAGTTGGCCAAGAATGTTTGACGCTTTTGAGAGTGACGTTTGGGAAGCGGAAGAGATTGGTAGCGAAGCGAGGAGGACGGTGATTGATTTGTGGGCAGAGGTTGTTGGCCAATTTTGGTTGGTTGAAAGATTAAACCAGGAAGGTTTACCAGTAATCTTTGTAGCTGGAGGTAGTGCCGGAAAATATTTTGATGATCTAGTATTGGGCGGCAAGATGATGGATTTGAGGTGGAATAGAGTGGGAGGGGAGATGAGTCGGAGATGGAAAATCTTGAGAGGAGAACTGGGAAAATTGGGTAAAACCAGGGGTGAATGGCACAGTTGGATGAGGAAGACTGACTAGCTTGTGTTATACTCCTCTGTTTAAAAATTAATTTTAATTTTGTTGTCTTCCCCGCCGCTGCGGGGCAATGATGATAATAAAGACAATATGGCAAAAACAATCAAAAAAACAGTCAACCGGACTGGGAAAAAACTGGTAGAAAAGGCGTTAGTTATCAAAGCCAAGAAAGCGGTTAAGGTGACGGACAAAGAGGCGATTAAGAAAGCCAACGAAAGAGTTCAAAAATCTAAGATCAAGGATCAAAACTTGGATCAAAATGTAAAGTTGGTAGAAAAAGAGAGCAAGACAGAAGAGAAGACAAAACCCGAAGAAAAATATAATTTGACCATTGGACTTAAAGATCTACTTGATGCCGGATGTCACTTGGGGCATAAAGTTAGCAAGACTCATCCTAGGGCTTTGGAAAATATTTATACCGCCAAGGATGGAATACAAGTATTTGACTTGATCAAAACCCAGGCAGCACTGGAGAAAGCTTGTACATTCCTGCACAATGCCAAAAAGAGTGGTAAAAAGATAGTTTTGTTGGGAACCAAGAGGCAAGCCAGGGAAGTGGTTAAGCGGGTCGCCGAGGAAACTGGGGTGGCTTATATTACCGATAGATGGTTGGGGGGGACAATCACCAATTGGAATCAAATTTACAAAAGTGTTAGAAGATTGGGGAGTTTACGGGAAGGGTTGTCAAAGGGAACTTTTAAAGAAGCCACCAAGAAGGAATTATTGGAGATGAACAAGGAGATGATCAAGCTGGAGCGAGTTTTGGGTGGTCTTGTTGGCCTGGAGAAAATATTTGATGTTTTATTTGTAGTTGATGTTGGGTTTGAAAAAACGGCCATTAAGGAAGCCAAGCTTAAAGGGATTAAGGTGGTAGCCATAGTGGATACTGACTCTGATCCCAATAAAGCCGATTATCCAATTCCGGCCAATGATGATTCGGTCAAATCGGTAAACATAATAGTTGAGGAAATTGGTAGAGCTTTAAAATAAAAATTCGTAAAAATTATGGATCAAAAAGAATTAATCAATAAAGTTAAAAAACTCCGAGTTGAGCTGGGGTTGGGAATAATGGAAATTAAAGCGGCTTTGGAAGCAGGCGAAGGTGATGAGGCCAAAGCCAAAGAAATCCTAAAACAGCAGGGTTTTAAAAAAGCCGAGAAACGAGCCGAGAAAGAAACCCATCAGGGATTGGTAGCTACCTATACCCACGCCAATGGCAAGATTGGGGTGATGGTGGAACTTCTCTGCGAGACTGACTTTGTGGCCAAAAATGAAGAGTTTGTTGGAGTGGCTCATGATTTGTGTTTGCAAGTAGCGGCTACGAATCCGGAAAAGCTTGAAGATTTGCTGGAGCAGGAATTCATCAAGGACGGGAGTAGAAAAATCAAAGATTTGGTGACAGCTTTGGTGGCCAAATTTGGGGAGAACATCAGAATTGGCAGATTTGGCCGGTTTGAAATATAATTGAGGCATGATAAATTCCCAAGATCTTAAAGTCCGGATGGACAAGATAGTTGATATTTTTGTAAATGATATTGGGACAATTCGAACTGGTAGGGCAACTCCGGGGTTGATTGAGAATATTGTGGTGACGGTTTATGGGACTCAAAAAATGCGTTTGATTGAACTGGGGAGTATCGGGGTGCCGGATGTGCGATCGCTAACTTTTCAACCTTGGGATACAGCGGCTATCAGGGAAATCGCCAATGGAATACAGGCGGCCAATTTGGGGTTTAACCCGGTAGTTGATGGGGCCATAATTCGGATTGCCCTGCCAATGTTGACGGTGGAGCAACGGGAAGAATATGTCAAACTATTGGGACGGAAGCTTGAGGGGGCGAGAAATTTGATTCGGGATGCCCGAGGGGATGAGCGACGAAAAGTGATGGAGGCAAAAAATAACAAAACGATTAGTGAGGATGAATTCAAGCGTGACGAAGCAGAGCTTCAAAAAATGACTGATGAGTATATTGGTCGACTGGAAGAGATAAGTAAGAAAAAGGAAATTGAAATCAGGGGATAGGGATTATTTTCTAATCAGGCGGAGAACATCACTGGCGGTGATAAGGAATATTAGGGAGAGAAGAATTAACATGCCGGCTTGATTAACGAAGGCCTCAAATTTTTGATTGGCGGGTTTTTTGCGAATTAGTTCGTAGATCACAAAAATAATTCGGCCGCCGTCGAGGGCAGGGAAGGGGAGAATGTTAACGATTGCCAGATTAACTGAAACCACGCCAAAGAAATGAGCCACGGCCAGCAGCCCCTGATTTTTTTTGATACTACTAGTGGCTTGGTACATGCCAATTGGTCCAGAGACGTCGGAGGGAAGGTGGCCGGAAACCAAACCAGCAATCATGTTAAAGACACCACCAGCAATAATTTTTCCCCAATAAAAAGCCTCTTTGAAGCCAGCACCAATACCGAGGTAGAACTGGTACCAACGGACTTTAACTAATTCGGTGTTGGAGATAGTAACTCCCATGGAACCTTCACCTTCGGGAGGGTTGTCGCGAACTTTAACCAGAACAACCCGGCCTTGACCATTTTTGTCTTCAACCCACAAAACGACCTCTTTGCCCTTGTATTGACCAACTTTGGTAGTTAGTTCGCTAGATTTAACGATAGGTTGACCTTCAACTTCACGAATCCAGTCATCTTCCTTGAGCCCGGATTCTTGAGCAGGGCTGTTGGGGGCAATACCAATAATTTTGACCTTATCCGTTTCCCGGGGAACACCAAGGATAGTGTAAACGATGGCAAAAATAGTGATGGCCAAGATAATATTCATCAGGACACCGCCAATGACGATAAGACCTTTTTGATAGGGGTTTTTGTGGTTAAAAGAATCACGGCCAGTAGCGGCGCTGTCTTCACCGTAAAGTTTACAGAAACCGCCAATGGGAAGCCAGTTAAGACTCCAGATAGTGTGGCCGATTTTTCGACCCCAGATTTTGGGTGGTAGTCCGAGGCCAAACTCCTCGACTCGGACTCCGGTAAGCCTGGCGGCACAGTAGTGACCAAGTTCGTGAACCAAAACCAGAACCGATAAAGCCAAAACGAAAACAATAAGATCCATGAGGACAATTATCAATTACGAATTACGAATTAGCAATTACGAAAATAAAAGTTCCTCCCTTTCTTCAAGGGGAGATGTCCCGAGCTTGTCGAGGGACGGAGGGGTTTTTAAAATGGACTTAACTCAAGCAAAACAGCAGTGTTGGGATCAAAGTAAATATTGGTCATGAAACGGTTACTAACAACGTTAAGGCTTTGACTAGTGGTGGCACCAAGATATTTGGTGGTTTTGAGTTGATATTTACCCGGGTTAAGACCGTTGAAGGTGACAGGAACGGTTTCAACATGTTGACCGCGCGGGTCGTAGTTGACCAGTAAGGTTTGGATAACTCCATTATTGAGGGAAGATATTGAGGTAACGTGGGAACCATCACCACTACTACTTAACCGTTGACCGGCAAGTTGATTTAGGAATTGGAGGGCGTAGTAGCGGGGTTTGATTTTGGCACCGCTACTGGGGTGAGTAATCAAGCCCCAGCCGGAGGATTTGTCCGATCGGGGGGAAGGACCATCGACCGGTTCGAAAGTAAAAAGACGATGAATTTTGCCTGACAGTCGGGTAGAAAGAGAAATAAGATGAATACCAGAAAGGGAGTTGTCATACCAGGGGTCGGGTTCGGGGTTGGGGCCAACTTCGGTGATTAAACGTTCAATGTCAAAATATTGAGGATAATCGTCAAGAATACTGTTGAGGTTTTCGAAATCGTTGTCGTAGTCATCGGGGTTTTTGGAATATTTGTGCCAGGAAATAAAATCAAGCCGGAGACGGTTAGTGGAAGCAGTTTTGAACAACGCTTTGATCCAATTACTGTAGTAGGCGGTGATGGCTGGACCACCAATCTTGTAGGAGGTAGAACCGGCACCGTCAACAATGGCTTTGGCGGTTTGGGTATAAAGGGTGGAGTAGGAAGGGGATTTGCCGTAATGCCAACCACCAAACAAATCGGGTTCATTCCAAACCTCGTAGTAAATACCACTAATTTTCTTTTCGACTGAATAACGGTAAGCGGTGGCTTTGACTAGTTGATACCACTGGTTCCAGTCGCTAGGTTCACCGGCGTTCTGGCCATTCTTGGCCATAGAGGCAGTGGTGTAGGAGACAGATAGCATTGGTCGGGCGCCAGTGGCCAAGATACTATTAATTACAGTGTCAAGCTTGGAGAAATCGTAGTTTCCTGGTCCCTGATAAACCTGATAATAGTCAAAGAGATGGTCGACACGGATAAGTTGGGGCTGAAGAGCGCGAACTTGGTTGATAATTGGGCCAATCATGTCTAGAGGTTCTTCTCCGCCTTGGGACAGGTTTCGCCAAAGAGAGGAGGGAACTTTGCCTTGGATTGATTTGGTGTCGATACTAATGTTAGCTGGAGTGGGAGCGGCAGATTTGCGAAGATCAATGACAGTTTTGACTCCAAAAATAAGGAGTGGCAGAGCCAGTAGCAATAGTATGGTCTTAATAGTTTTGTTGGCCATGGATAATTTATTCTAGCGTTATTTTGGTAAAAATGGCTTTGTGATCGGAATAGAATTTTGGTTGAGGTAAATATTGTGATTGGTAAGACTTTAGTTTTTTCCCCCAGTAAAATATGTAGTCAAGTTTGCGAAAATCTTTTGGGCGGTTGTGAGAACCACCAAGTTGACTGGTGAGGTCTGTCCAGGGAATTGTGTGATATGCCTGACTTGTGGGGGTGAAGTTGAGGTCACCAGAGATTATAAAACTGCTTTGTGGGTCAGTAATTGATGTTTCTTGGATAAAATTGTTGAGTTCGGTGATTTGGGAAAGATGAACTGCTTGGTCACGGTAGTTTTCGCCAAAATAGGTGGCAGTTAAGTGGGTGTTAATAATGTATAACTTGAGAGAAATAATGTGGCTAATTGAAAATCCCATTCCTAGTAGTCGTCCGGTTACTTGAAGATTAAATAATTTGCCCTGCTTTTTGAATTTGTTGAATTTGAAATCAGAGAATTGGGTGAGTCGGTGGTGAACTAGAGTAATCAAATCACTTTTAATTGGGGTCCTGTGGTAGAACGGTTTAATTTTCTGGAGTCGAAAACGTTGTGGGGGAGTGAAGAACTCTTGGAGAGTGACAATATCTGGTTGAAATTGAAGTATTTGATGTATAAATCGCTGACTATACGGAGAAAGGAAACAACTGTTGAGGGAATAGATGGTGATGCTTTTCATGATTATAAAGAATATATCATTATTAGATACTACTAATGTAGTAGATTTGGCCCTACCTTTTGACCTATTGACGCGATTTTGAAAACAGGTAAACTTTTTTCAGACTATATTAAGGTTAAAAATAACAAAATGAATAAAATCTTTCGAAGGATAGGTAGTAATAGTGGTTTGGCTCAAATTCCCTTGGTAATTGGTTTGTTGATAATGGCGGTGGCAATACCAGTAGCTACCAAATTAAGTCAGACGGAACAGGATACAAGAGATAAGGCGGCTGCTAAGGTATGTACTGTGGGAAATTTGGGAACTCGTTGTACTAATAGTAGTGGTCAGTCTTGTCAGGAATATAGATTAGCGAATTGCGATATTTTATGTAATCAAAATTGTACTGGTGGGGGTGGAGGAAGTACTCCAAAGTTGCCAAAACCGACTAGTGGTGGCGGTGGAGGATCGACTTGTGAAGCTGGTCGTGAGAACGTTGGTTGCGGGAAAACCGGGCGAGTGAGTGGTGATTGTCGACAAGCGGTGACATTTAACTGCTCAAGTAATCAGATGGGAGTTTTGGAAATTAGCAGGGATTGTACTTGTCGGGCGACTTGTGTTAATTCGTCTTCTTGTGCTGAACCAACCTCTCCACCCCGGGCAACTAATACACCAGAACCGTCATGTCAGGCGGGTCGTCAGGAGTTTTTGGGTGAATGTGGCAAGAAAGGTCGGGTGTCTACTATAAGGTTTGGATCGAGGTCGTATGAATGCGCCCAGCCGGTGGATTTTAATTGTCAGAGTGGACAAATTGGAGTTATTGAAATGGCTGGACCAAATTGTGTTTGTAGTGCCAGGTGTTTGAACGAATCTACTTGTGCCGCGGCCACGCCGACTACTAGACCAACTTCTCGACCAACTTCGACTTCGACTCCTCGGCCGACCACAGCTTGTGTTCGAAATGGATTAACGACAGGCTCAACGTCGAATTGTTGTAGTAAAAGTAGTGTTACTTATGCTGGTACTGGTGGGAGTCTTGTCACCTGTTGTGCTGCTAATGGAACAGTGGCGGAAAATAAGGCTGAATGTTGTAGTGGTAATGGGACAGTGATCACAGGTGGGCGGGACCAAGGTGCTTATACTTGTGGTGCTGCGCCAACCTCTACTCCTAGACCGACAGCTACTCCGACAGCGTCAAATTTGGGGAGTTGTGCCGCCACTTCAAGCCATCCAGTAATGGCTAATGGTGAGACCTACTGTCAGAGTCCGTATCTTCTTGGTTCTCGAGCTTGGGCTTGTAACAATGGTACGGCAACAGTGAGAACAAACTATTTGAATACCCGAAATTGTGACGGTAATGTCCCAACCGGGTTGCCAGTGGGTAACTGTGCTGCCACTGGTAATCATCCAGAGATGACTAATGGTGGATCCTATTGTCAGACCCCTTATTTGGCTGGTTCCAGAAGGTGGACTTGTAACAATGGGGATGCAACCATATCGCGTAATTTCTTGGCTACTAGAAATTGTGAAGAGACTGTTCCGACTGGAGCAGGAGGGAGTTGTACAGCAACTACCAATACTCCAGCTCTAGCTAATGGTGAGTCTTATTGTCAGAGTCCTTATTTGGCTGGTTCCAGAAGGTGGACTTGTAACAATGGAGTAGTATCGGTATCTCATGACTTTTTATTGACTAGAAATTGTAGTGGAACAGTGCCGACTGGATTACCGGCGGGTAACTGTGCTGCGTCGCCAAATCATCCGGCCATGACTAACGGTCAGTCTTATTGTCAAAGTCCGTATCTTTTGGGATCAAGAGTTTGGACTTGTAGTAATGGAGATGCAGTAATAACTAATAATTACGAGGCGACTCGAAATTGTAATGGAACTATTCCAACAGGATTACCGGCAGGTAACTGTCCGGCCACTTCAAGCCATCCAGTAATGGCTAATGGTGAGACCTACTGTCAGAGTCCGTATCTTCTTGGTTCTCGAGCTTGGGCTTGTAACAATGGTACGGCAACAGTGAGAACAAACTATTTGAATACCCGAAATTGTGACGGTAATGTCCCAACCGGGTTGCCAGTGGGTAACTGTGCTGCCACTGGTAATCATCCAGAGATGACTAATGGTGGATCCTATTGTCAGACCCCTTATTTGGCTGGTTCCAGAAGGTGGACTTGTAACAATGGGGATGCAACCATATCGCGTAATTTCTTGGCTACTAGAAATTGTGAAGAGACTGTTCCGACTGGAGCAGGAGGGAGTTGTACAGCAACTACCAATACTCCAGCTCTAGCTAATGGTGAGTCTTATTGTCAGAGTCCTTACAGATTAGGATCAAGAAGATGGCATTGCGACAATGGGGTGGTATCGGTGGAGTCTATATATCTTCTTACTAGAGATTGTCGGGGAACCGTGCCAACTGGAACGACTCCGGGAAATTGTGCCGCGACTGACGAGACTCCGGTTTTGACTAACGGTCAGTCTTATTGTCAAAGTCCGTATAGGTTGGGGTCAAGAAGATGGGTTTGTAACAATGGGGTGGTATCGGTAACAAATAATTATTTGACTACAGCCAATTGTGCCAGTTCATCACTGACTCCAATTCCTGGTTGTGTGATAGTCAATCCTTTAGGAGGGTGTCTATTAACACAAACAGCGATTGACAATCTAAACGAGTGTAGTGCGATAAGCTCTTTGCCTATTAGTAGCAGTTTGAGGGCGAGTGTATGTAGTGCTGTTGGTTTGAGGGCAGTGTTACCACTTCATTGTCAATGGTCAAATGGAAGTTGTGTACCTCGTTACAATGTCAATCCTTTTACTTGTAAAGTTGGAGGAGTGGCTGGTGTCTGTACTACTCGAAGTAACTGTAGTGGAACCTTTGACCAAACACAGGTTGTTGACTGTGGCGGTGCTCTAGGGCCTTTGTATACTGTTCTGGGTGTTGGCTGTTGTGTGACTGGAGGCACTGGAGGAATAGTAACTCCAATTCCGGGTTGTATTGTTGCTAATCCGGCTGGTGGTTGTTGGTTGACCCAGGCTGATTTGAATAATCTTAATGAGTGTAGTGCGATAAATTCTATTCCCTACATAGGGGCGAGTTTAAAGTCAAGTATCTGTAGTGCAGTGGGACTTAGGCCGGTGTTACCACTTCATTGTCAATGGTCAAATGGAAGTTGTGTACCTCGTTACAATGTCAATCCTTTTACTTGTAAAGTTGGAGGAGTGGCTGGTGTCTGTACTACTCGAAGTAACTGTAGTGGAACCTTTGACCAAACACAGGTTGTTGACTGTGGCGGTGCTCTAGGGCCTTTGTATACTGTTCTGGGTGTTGGCTGTTGTGTGACTGGAGGAGCTAGTCCTACCCCAACTGCTACCCCAACTGTTACGGTGACAGGGATTTGTGGTAGTGTTTGTGGAAGAGTCCCCTTACTAGTGAGGTCAGCTTGTGTTGCTGCGTGTACTAATATTGTTAATAATGGTTGTGCAGCGGGAAGAAATACCTTTATTGATGGGTGTATGACTACTTGTAATAGGTCGTCGGTGTTGAGGTTGGCGGGTGTTTGTTCGAATATATGTCGTCTGGCCGCCGATGAGATTTGTACTGATATACCAGGTACGGATTGTCCTAATCCGGGAACTACTACTTGTGAAGATGGTAGGGTACGGGCCTGTAAAGGCGATGGTGCTTGGGGCGAATGGATTACCTGTTTGTCGGGTCAGTGTAACACCGATGGAACAGAGTGTAAGTTCCCCCCAATATCGCCGTTGCCAACTAAGGGTGTTCGAGGAACACCGACAGGAACCAGGTGTCAAGATGGGGTAAGGGAGTTAAGATGTGGAATTCAGGGTCGAGTAACTGGAACTGAATTTGGCTGTGAGCGTCCAGTAGATTTTAACTGTGCCGCAAATCAAATGGGTACGATTCGGGTTAGTCCTGATTGTCGATGTCAGCCGGTGTGTATGAATTCTTCGGCTTGTAGTTTAATTCCAACTGGTCAGCCGACAGGAACCAGGTGTCAAGATGGGGTAAGGGAGTTAAGATGTGGAATTCAGGGTCGAGTAACTGGAACTGAATTTGGCTGTGAGCGTCCAGTAGATTTTAACTGTGCCGCAAATCAAATGGGTACGATTCGGGTTAGTCCTGATTGTCGATGTCAGCCGGTGTGTATGAATTCTTCGGCTTGTAGTTTGGAGCCGACTCCGACTACTGGAAGGGGAATAACACCGGTAGTAACAAGAGAGCCGACAACTCCTCCAGGACCAGGTTCATGTGACCAGAAATGTCCGACGAGTGACGGTAAAATCTTGAAAAACTGTACTCCGCCAGATAGTGATGGCTCTAGTCAGGATAGCAATTGTGACCGTAGGGGTAGAGTTGAGCCCTGTGGTGGTAGCCAGTACTGCTGTGATGGAAGTAAGTGGAGTACTGACATGGCAGCTTGCGGAAATGTACCTACCACCCCTCCCGGTTGTGACCAAAAGTGCCCAACAAGTGATGGAAAAATCTTGAAAAACTGCACTCCACCAGACAGTGATGGTACCAGTCAGGATAGCAATTGTGACCGTAGGGGTAGAGTAGAATCTTGTGGTGGTAGCCAGTACTGCTGTGATGGAAGTAAGTGGAGTACTGACATGGCAGCTTGTGGGTCGGGTAAGTGTAAACGGTGCCCAGCAGACTTTAAGTGTTACACCGATGGGAGTGAGTATCGGTGGTTTGTGACAGGATATGCAATGGAGGGATTTGAGCTGGTGGCTTCACCGGATACCACTAGTTGTGGTGGTGTGACTCAACCGAGTTATATGGGCAAACAGAAGGGTGATGCCAATTGTGATGGCTTTGTCGATGGTTATGACTATTCGATTTGGAGAACGGAGTATGTGGATGTTAGCGGCGGTGAGCCATTAGTTCGAGATAATTGGGAGGCTGACTTCACTGGTAACGACGGTCTGTGTGATGGAGTGGTGGATGGATACGATTACTCCTTGTGGAGAAATCAATATAAAGATTTAAATGGAGGAGGAAACTAAAATGACTATCCGAAGTAAACAGATGTCGGTTGCGTCACTAATAATACCTTTGTTGTTGGTGGCAGCCTTGATAGCTGGTTTAACCTTAGTTAAAACTAATCAAGAAACACGAAGGGGGGCGTATTTTGCCAGCACCAAGATGTTGTTACAACCAGAGTCGTCGACAAAGAGGGTGGGGGAGGAAATACCTTTTGCTTTGTATGTGGAGACTCCTGCAAAAGTAGACTTTGTTAAGGCTAAAATCTGCTATACTAACTTGATAAGTCTGGATGGGAGTGATTTAGATTCAAAGATAGTTGTTAATCGAGAAGCTTTCGATGTGGCAGTTTTGACAAAGGTGGGGGAGTCAACGATTCCCGAACAGAAATGTTTAACAATGTCGATCAAATCAGAGAAGGCGGCGGAGAATTTAAAATCCGGATTGGTTCAGGTGGCCTTAATCAAGTTTAAGGCTTTGGCCAAAGGAAACGGTAATTTGGTTATTGACAAAGCCTCTTCACAAGTCGGCGGTCACAATGCTGGTAAAACCGATAAAAGTATCAAGATTGAAGAGGTGGCAGGAGCTAGCTTCACCATAACTGAAGGTGTAACTGGAGAGTGTGGTTGGTGTGGGCTTGATTGTATTCGTAAAGCCGCGGGCATGAATTGTATCGATGTAGCTCCGCCAGTTGGACAGAGATGTGTTGAAGTTGATGGTAACTGTGTGGCTCAACCAATTAGTACCGGAGGAGATTCGGTTTTGAACTACAAGATATTGTTTGGGGGTTTGCAATCAGATGCCAAGTGTGTGGCGAATTGGCCAGTATCGATTACTGTTTTGGCAAATGGAGTATCCAAAACTTATAGCCATACTCCAGTCAGGGATGGTGATTCTTTTAGTGGTAGTTTAGTATTGACTGGATTTACGGCTAGGGAAGGGGTGGCGGTTTTTATCAAAGGTTCGAAGCATCTTCAGATGAAGTATGGTAAGGACAATCAAGTTGGGGCGTATGCAAAGGCGGGGGGTGAAATTAGCCTGACCGATTCGGTATCTACCAGTCCATGGTATGTTTTTTCGGGATATCCACTGGTGGCAGGTGATGTTACCGGAGTCAACTCTGATGCCCAAGATGGATGGATTAATGGAGTTGACTTTTCTTATGTCAAGCAGCGTTCCTTGACACATGAAATGGTGGCAGAAGGAGCGTATCTTCAGGCCGATTTGGATGGTAACTGTCAGGTTAACAGTAATGATGTTAACGTATTAAAGATTTCTCTCAATGAAAAACAGGGAGAGCTGTATTAAGGAGAAAATATGAAAAAAGAACAAATAATAAGGTTTTTAATTCCAGTAGTGGCAGTGTTGGTAATTGTTGAAAGTGTGGTTCTGGTTACTGGGGCTTTAAAGAGGAATAGAGAAGTGGTGCAGGATAAGCCGTTAGTTGCGGACGAAGAGTCGCGGTTGATCCAGATGGGTTTGGATGCGCCTAAATCATCGATAGCAGTGGGCGAGAAATTGCCGGTAAACTTTAGATTGGTATCAACTAAGGATTTGGCGGTAGACGCCTTTGAGACGTATATTAAATACGATCCGACGGCTTTTGAAGTTTCCGGTTTAAGTTTTAACAATGATTTACCAGCTCCAGCGATAGCAAAAATCAGTCGACAAAAAGGGATGATTATTGTTACTTATCTTGTTGATGAGGCGAGGGGTTATCAGTTGAAGTCGGGGGTTGAAGTGATGTTGGCAAGCTTTAATGTGACCGCTAAAAAAGCTGGTTCGTATGATTTTGAAATTACCACTAGCACTGGTGAGCAAGGCTCTGCTAGTATGGTAGTAGAGAATGCAACATCGAAGGTGATTCCATTTGATGGTAGCAGTCTAAAAGTTAACGTTTTTTAAATAAAGATAATGAAAAAAACTGCCCTTAGTTTGGTAATGACCTTGGCCTTGATGGGGGCAGGGGTTAAAGGAGTAATGGCCGGGCCCCATCTGACTTTATCTCCTTCGGCGGGGAATTATACGGTTGGGTCTGAGTTTACGGTGACAATTGGGGTGGATTCGGGAACAGAGAAAACGGCGGCGATTGATATTTGGGCGAATTTTGACTTGTCCAAGCTGGAGGTGGTGTCGATTACAAAGACTGCCCCTCCGGATCCAAATAATGACGATTTTCCTTTTAGTTTGGGCCAGAACATTAAGAACAGTGAAGGTAAATTTGATGTAAGTTGCACCTCAAGTAACATGAGTGGATTGGAAACCGTGGCAATTAAGAGGGACTTGGTGGCGGTAGTGTTTAAAGCTAAGGCTGAAGGAGTGGCATCGCTTAATTTTAGTTGCTCATCAGGCTCAAGTATTGATACTAATATTTTTAATGCCAGTGCGGTAGATGTAATTGAGTGTTCGAGTAATCAAAGCGGATCTTACACTATTACGGCTGCTTCAAGTGGTGGTACGAGCGAGCCAACGGCGACACCAACACCAACGACAGCGGCAACAACAACGACTACAAGTTCTAGCTTGCCACAGACTGGGGTGATTGAAAATACGGTTGGATTAGTGGTTTTTGGTTTGATGTCGGTGCTTGGAGCGGCAGTTTTACGTTGGCTATGAGTAGGGGAGCGATTAACATTAAGACAATATTGATTTTGGTTATTTTGGTGTTGGTGGGAGTGTTGAGTGTTTTGGGTATCAATACTGCCAAAACATTGATTGGAAGTGCGGCGGCTGGAGTTGAGCCCAAAAATGTAATTGCTAAGCCGGATATGGTGACTGATAGTGGCCGGGAAGAGTTTACGGCGAAAGTTGAGTGGACTTCGGAAAAACCAGCGATGGGAATTGTCGAGTATGGGACGACACCGGCCAGTTTGCTATTACGGGCAGCAGAATCGGAACAGTCAACCAGCCATTCGGTTAAATTGTCACCCTTAAAATCAAATACTAGTTATTATTTTCGAATTAAAATAGGGGAAGAAGTCTTTGATAACAACGGTATTCCCTATTCTTTTAAAACTAAGGCGACAACCGCGAGTGGGAGCAGTCAGCAACAACCAACAGTGGCGCCAACTAAGCCAGTAGGAGCGGCACCAACGGTGGTTAATGATAAAGGTTGCAATCGTGCGACTGACTACAATAAGGATGGGGTGATCAATAGCCTTGACTATGTCGTTTGTATGGGTGGCCAAAAGAGTGGTACTCCGTCGGCTAGTAGTAGTGCTAGTAGTTGCAAGGCAGGAGTGGATTTTGATGGCAATGGGGTGGCGAATAGTCTTGATATGATCAAGTGTTTACAAAACAAGAAGTAATAGGGTAAAATAGCTACCTATATGGCCATTGTGGTAAAGAAAACAAAAGGTGAGTCGAAGGACGATATAATTGGTAAGTTTCGTCGACTGTGTATTGAGGAGGATATCGCTGAAGAAGTCAAGAAAAGGACTGCTTATAGCAAACCGTCTATCGAACGTTATGCCAAAAAAAAGATTATTCTTTGGAGGGAAAAGTGTCGAAGACGGGCGAAGAAATTGAGAAATCGAAGTAGTCATTCCTAAAGTGTAAATTATGCTAAGGGATACAATTAAACAGGAAGTGGTCAAAGCTTTGAAGGCCGGGGATGAGCGGCGGGTGGAGACATTGCGATTTTTGGTGTCATTGTTGGACAAAAGGGCTCTGGATTTACCGGTAGGGGCAATGAAGGACGAGGAGGAATTGGCAGTTTTAAGAAAAGAGCTTAAACACAAAGAGGAGGCAAAGGAGATGTTTGTGAAGGGCGAAAGGAGCGATTTGGTGGCGGAGACTGATTATGAAATTGAAGTGTTAAGGGAGTATTTGCCACCAGAAATTAATGATGAGGAGATTAGGAAAGTGGTAACCGAGATAGTAGGGAATAATAGTGGAGCTAATTTCGGAATGGTGATGGGAATGGTGATGAAGAGACTAGCTGGTCAGGTTAGTGGGGATCGGGTAGCTTCAATAGTCAAGGAATGTCTAACTTAGTTTTGATCAAGCATCCAAGTAATTGGGGTTTGGAAGAAAAATTGGTGGAAAGGTTGGCGAAGACGGTGTTGAGAGAAAAGAAGCTTGATGGAGTAGAGTTAAGCTTGGTTTTTGTCGGACGAAAACGGGCTAGAGATTTAAATGTTAGGTATCGAGGGATGAGTTATGTTCCTCAGGTATTAGGTTTTCCAATGGATAAAGAAACAGAAATTGATGGTTTGATACACTTAGGTGATGTGGTTATATGTACTAATCGGCTAAAGCGGGAGGGACAGGAGATACTGATTGAGTGGTTAAGACATGGGGTGCAAAATTTGTTGAAGTAGTCTAGAATGAGACGATGTCGGTCTTTCATTTAAAATATCGTCCTCAAAGAATTGCTGACTTGGACTCGGTGGAGGTGGTTGAAGTTTTAACACGAATACTTGAGGGTGGAGATATTCCGCCGGCTTTTTTGTTTACCGGACCAAAAGGGGCCGGGAAAACTTCAGCGGCAAGAATTTTAGCTCGAGCGGTTAATTGTCAAAAAAAGAAGGGAATCGAACCTTGTGGGGAATGTGACAATTGTATTGAGGTTGGTGGTGGTCGATCGATAGATGTGTTGGAAATTGATGCCGCTTCGAATCGTGGGGTGGATGATGCTAGGAGTTTGCGGGAAAAGGCGGTGTTGTTGCCAAGCAAACTCAAAACAAAAGTGTTTATTGTTGACGAGGTTCACATGTTGACCAAAGAGGCCTTTAACGCCTTGCTGAAATTAATCGAGGAACCACCAATACACACAATGTTTATCTTGTGCACGACGGATGTTAGTAAAATTCCGGAAACTGTTTTGTCGCGACTGATCCGAGTTGATTTTAAGAAGGGAAGGAAAACCGAACTTCAAAGTGCTTTAAAAAGAGTGATTGAAGGGGAAAAAATTAGTATTGAGGATGAAAGTTTGAATTTAATTGTGGACAAAAGTGATGGGAGTTTTCGAAATATCCACAGGTTGTTCAATGAAATAGTGTTACGTTACGGTCAGAAAATAAAACAAGAGCAAGTGGAGGAGTTTTTTAAAACGAAGGGTGGTAGTTATAGTGAAAATGAGTTTGAGAAGGATTTGGGGGTGGGTGATGCCCAGAGAGTAATGACTAAGTTGGAACAGTTGGCTGAGGTAGGAACAGATTTTGCAAACTTTAGGGAGGGATTGATTAGGTATTTTCAGGAGAGATTGTTGAGTTTTTATGGAGTTGGAGCCGAGAATTTGGGGGAGCTTAAAAAGGAAGAAGTGGTTAGATTGCTGGGGTGTTTAATTAGGGCGGGGGAGTTGGAGAAATTAGTAGGAATTGATCAGTTGCCATTGGAGTTGGCAGTGATTGAGTTTTTGGGCGATAAGGAGCCGATTAAAAAACAAGGTGATAGCTTGGAGCCGAAAGTTGAGCCAATGGTTGAGATAAAGAAAATCGAAGGAGAGGTAACCCTGGAGGCAATAGAACGTGAATGGGGGAATGTCTTGCGGGTAGTCAAGCCATTTAATCATTCTGTGGAGGCTTTTTTGAGGGCGGCCAGGCCAAAGGCGGTTGAAGGTAAGGCGTTGGTTATTGAGGTGTTCTATCCGTTTCATAAGGATAGGTTGGAGGAGGAGAGGAACAGACAGGTGGTGGAAAAGGGACTGAAAACAGTTTTAGGAGTGGATTTGCATCTGAAGTGTGAGTTGAGTCAGAGTAAGAAGCCACCGCTGGTGATTAAGAATGAAACGCCGATGGAGCAAGTAACACCTGGAGGGGAGAAGGATATTTACGAGGTGGCCAAGGAAATTTTTGGATGATTGTTGTTAATTTGTAATTTCTAATTTCTAATTTATAATCAATTCTTAGCTATCTAACTAATTTTGAAACATTAGAAGTTCAATAAACATTAAAAATTAAATTAAGGTATGTTTGATAAAGCTAAAATGTTGGCCCAGGCTTTTAAACTAAAGAGAGCTATTGAGGCAGAGGTTATTATGGTTGATGAGAACGGGGTGATGATTGAGGTTGGCGGGGATCAAAAAATTCGGAAATTAGTAATCAATGGGGTGGAAAACAGGGCGGTGTTGGAAGTGATTAACAAAGCGATGAAGAAAGCACAGGAAACTGCGGCTCGTAAAATGAAGGATATGGGAGGACTCGAGGGTTTGTTTTAAACCCTCAATTTCTAGTTTTTAACCTCTAATTTTAATGGCACAGTTGCCGAAGTCGATTAACAATCTGGTAAATGCTTTTGGCCAATTACCGGGTATTGGGCCCAAAAGTGCTACTAGACTGGCATTTTATTTATTAACCACTCCGACAACTTATGTGGCTAACCTAGCTGGGGCGATGTTGGAGGTGAAGGAGAAAGTTAAGGCATGTCGAGAGTGTTATTCGGTGACCGAAAGTGAGTTGTGTGATGTTTGCAAAGATGAGAAACGTAACCATAGGCAGATTTGCGTGGTTGAGCGGGCAATGGACATGTTGGCAATCGAGAATGTGGGGGGTTATGGTGGTGTTTATCATGTTTTGGGTGGAGTAGTAAATCCATTGGAACATGTTGGCCCGGAAGATCTAAAAATTGCAGAATTATTAAAGAGACTTGGTAATTGGTCCGGCAGTGGCCGGACTTCGGATGATCTTGAGATCATCCTTGCAATGAATCCGACCATGGAAGGGGAGGCAACGGCGCTATATATCAAGAATCAAATAGCAAAAGTCAAAGGTTTGGCAGACATAAAGATAACTAGAATTGGCAGTGGTTTGCCGATGGGAGCGGATTTGGAGTTTGCTGATCAGGCAACTATTGCCCGGGCGATGGAGGGACGAAGAGGATTATAAAAATCCTTTGATTCACGGATTTTGTTAGAATGATGGTATATGACATTCTCGATTCCCAAACAAGTATTGCAGGGATTAAAACAGGTGGTGGTGGAAACAGGGGAGCAGGCGGTAGAGAATACGGTAAAAGCGGTAGATGCGGTAATAAGTGGTAAGGAATTGGTGGCTGATGCCAAAGAAATTGGACAGAAACATGAAGAGGCACTAAAGAAAAAGGATCAAGAAGAATTGGCTAAGTTGCGTCAAGGAATGGGGAGGAATGTAGAACCGGAAATAAAACAAGTTAGGGATGAAAAAAAACGGGAGGAGGAGGATAAAGAGAGGGTGTTTTTGGAAAATCTAAAAAGGCAGCGGGAGGCGGAGCAGGCGGAAATGGCGGCGGTAATGTCGTTGGAGTCGGCTAATCCAGCCAAAAGAAAAAAGAAACGAGGTAGTGCTTTTGCTAAAGGTGGTAAGTCACGACCGTCACAGAGTGATATGTCGGCAACGGGTGAATTTAAAGGGAAGGTTGATTGATGTGCTAAGATAAAGAAAATGAAAATTTCAAAATATTTTGAATTGATCTGTTGTACCTCCTGTTGACGGGAGGTATTAGTGGCTTTTGACCTCCCAAAATTGGGAGGTTTTTTGTTTTTTAAAAATAATTTATGCAAAATAATAATTTAATAAAATTAATTGGAAATACGCCGGTAATCGAGCTGACTGGTTATTCTAGGAAAGGAGTTAGAATTATGGCGAAAATTGAGGGGGGGAATCCTGGTGGGTCGATTAAAGATAGGGTGGGATGGTACTTGATCAAGGATGCTTTGGGCAACGGGAGGATTGGGAAGAAGACAGTATTGATTGAATCAACCAGCGGTAATACAGGGATTGGAATGGCGATGATTTCGGCCTCGATGGGGATAAAATTTATAGCGGTAATGAAAAATAATGTAAGTTTGGAAAGAAGGAAGATAATAGAAAGTTATGGGGCAACGGCGGTGGTAACAGATGATCCGTTTGAATACGTGAGGGGAATATTGGAGGAAAGCAGAAATTATTTGTGGCTTAATCAGTATCAGAATATTGCCAATGTATTGGCGCACTATGAAACGACTGGTCAGGAGCTAGTAAACCAAATACCTGAAGTGACTCACTTTGTGGCCGGAATGGGGACAGGTGGGACGTTAATGGGAGTAGGAAGAAAATTAAAAAGATGGAAGAAGGTAGTGGAGATTTTTGGGGTCGAACCGTCGGGGGATTCGGCTATACAAGGATTAAGAAATCATGGGAAATATACCCCGGAAATATTTAAGAGGGATGAACTTGATGGGGTGATGAGGGTTGAAGATGAAGCGGCTTTTGATTTGGCTAGAGATTTGGCAAAACGACATGGTTTGTCGGTGGGAATATCGTCTGGAGCGGCACTGTGGGGGGCAATAGAAGTAGGCAAAAAGGTCGGGGAGGGGACAATTGTAACTGTATTTCCTGACAAGGGGGATAGGTATTTGTCTACTAAGTTATTTAATTAAAATTTAGGTAAAATCAGATTATGCAAAAAGTTTATTTGTACAACACGGCTACAAGAAAGAAAGAGGAGTTTAAACCGGTTATTGAAGGCAAGGTGGGGATCTATTCCTGTGGGCCGACGGTTTATTGGAATCAGCATATTGGTAATATGTATGCCTTTACTGTTTGGGATACTTTAGTCAGAGCCTTGCAGTATGTGGGTTACGAAACAAAGTGGGTGGTCAATATTACTGATGTTGGCCACAATACGTCGGATGCAGACAGTGGTGAAGACAAGATGGAAAAGGGGGCGAAACGAGAAAGCCTGTCGGTATGGGAAATTGCCAAAAAATACGAAGCCCAATATGTTGATAGTTTGCAGAAATTAAACATTAAACCTGATATATCGCCGCGAGCAACGGAACATATTAAGGAACAAATTGATTTGGCTCAAAAAATTGAAGCCAATGGGTTTGCCTACAAAACTAAAACCGGATTAGTGTTTGATACCGGTAAGTTTGGTGATTATGCTAAGTTTGCTAATTTAAAATTGGAGGAAATGGAGTCGGGGGCGAGGGTAGAAGTGGACAGGGAAAAGAAAAATCCTTGGGATTTTTTGTTGTGGGTGACCAATCAACCAAATCATATTATGCAATGGGACAGTCCTTGGGGGAGGGGATTTCCGGGTTGGCATTTGGAGTGTACGGCGATGTCAACAAAATATTTGGGGGAAACTTTTGATATTCACACTGGAGGAATTGAACATATCGGGGTGCATCATACCGATGAGATTGCCCAAGGTTTTGGGGCTTTTGGTCATCAAACGGCGAAATTCTGGATGCACAATGCGTGGCTGACTCTAAAAGAAGGAAAAATGAGCAAGAGTTTGGGGAATGTATACACAGTTGGGCAGTTAATTGAGATGGGCTATGATCCGCTGGCTTATAGATATTTGGTTTTAAGTTCCCACTATCGAAAAGGGTTGGTGTTTTCGCTGGAGTCATTATCGGCAGCTCAGGTGGCGTTGTTTAAGCTAAGAGATTTGGCGGGTGGGAGTGGAATGGTGGGTGAGGTGCATCAGGGGTATCGAGAGCAGTTTGGTGGATTGGTGGTCGATGATTTGGCGACACCAGAAGCATTGGCGTTAATGTGGAAACTGGTTAAGGACGTATCGGTGAAGGATGAGGATAAGCGGGCAACAATTTTGGATTTTGATAGGGTGCTGGGGTTGGAGTTGGTCCGCCGGTTGGCGGATGAGGTGCCGGAGGAGATCAAGGAACTGGTCAAGAAGCGGGAAGAAGCCAGACTCTCCACAAACTTCCAAGAGTCTGATAGAATAAGGGAGGAAATAAAAAGCCGTGGCTATGTGTTAGAAGATACGGCAGATGGTTGTAAAATAAAAAAACTCATGTTATCTTAGACCGTTTATAACAATGTATGAAAGAAGAATATAGTTTGGTAGTGGTGTTTAAACCCGGTTTAACCGAGAAGGAATTGCCGGTGGATAAGGTGGTTACATGGGTAGAGGAAGTTGGAGGGAAGGTAGTGGCCAAAAACCATCTGGGACTAAAGAGTCTGGCTTATAGAATTAAAACTTTCAATAAAGGTGATTTTTGGGAGCTGGAGATTGAGTCGGCAAGACCGTTGAAGATAAAAGACCTAAGTTTATACATGAATCGAGAAACAAATGTTATTCGTTATTTAGTATTAAGGAAATAATATGCCTAGTAGATGCTTAAACAGGGTAATGTTAATTGGTAATTTAACTCGTGACCCAGAGTTACGTTATACTCCAGGCGGGATGGCGGTAGTGTCATTTGGTTTGGCGACTAATAGAGTTTGGGTGACCAAACAAGGAGAAAGGAAGGAAGATGCTCAATTTCATCGAATAGTAGCTTGGAACAAATTGGCCGAACTATGCTCACAACTGTTGGCCAAGGGTCGAAGAATTTATGTTGAGGGTCGAATTCAATATCGAGAGATTACTGATGCGAGTGGTAACAGAAAGCAGGTATCAGAAATTGTGATTGATGACATGATAATTTTGGACAACAAAGGGCAGAATCAAGCCGGAGCAGAACATAGCACTCCAGATTTAGCTGGTGAAGCACCAGTAGCCGAAGAGGAAGTTCCGGCCGATTTGGGGGAGATAGTAATTCCCGATATAGAGGAGAAAACTGAGGATAAAAAAGAAGACAAAGTTGAAGAGGTTCCTTTTTAGACAAAATTTATGGCAACCAAAGTTAGAAGAATCAAAACCAACAAGCCGTGTGCCTTTTGCGGATCTAAAACATTACCTGTGTGGTCTGACTATGAAAAGTTGGTGGAATATTTATCGCCTCGGGGGAGAATGTTGCCGCGAATGTTAACGGGTGTTTGTGTCAAACATCAGCGGGAACTAGCGACGGCAATTAAGCAGGCAAGACATTTGGGATTGTTGCCATTCACTACTTTGGTCTAACGTAGTAAAATCTTTGGATGAAGACAAAAGTTAAGGCCAGGTGGGTGGTGGAAGTGCCGTCGGGGGCCAAGGTATTGGTTAGCAAGGGGCAGGAAGTTAGGCAGGGAGAGTTGTTGTCCAAGTTTAGTCAAGTTCGAGTGGAACGGGTAAATTGCCGGTCGATGTTGTTGCGTTTAGGAAGGGGTGAGATTGATGAGCTTAACAAGATGGGGGGTACTCGAATAACTAAGGGAGAAACCTTTTTTAAAGGTAAGGGTTTTGGTGGGGTTAAGTTGGTGGCTCCGGTGGATGGAAAATTCTTGAGTGTAGATGAGTTTGGGAATTTGTTAATTGAAGTCGAGACTGGAGAAAAACGGGAGTTACGAAGTCCAGTGGCGGGAAGAGTATTTGAGGTTGAAGGTGGAGAGGTTGGGTTAGAATTTGAGGCCAGAGAATTTAAGGGTGAAGGGGTGGGCTCGGGACGCGTCTGGGCCAGTGGAGAGTTTAAATTACTTAATAAATTAAGCGATCTGGATTGGCACTATGAGGGAAGGGTGATATTTTGCGATCAGATTAGCTTGGCAATGGTGAACAAGGCGGAGGTGGTTGGAGTAAAAGCCTTAGTAGCCAAGGGGGGCAGGGACGATGATTTTGATAAAATGGATGTTACCTTTCCGATTATGCTGTTGTCGGCAGATGACATGGAGGCTTTGGGACAGGCGATGGTTAAGGAAGGGGAGTGTCAGTTGTTATTGGATGTGGCCGAAGATAGATTATTAGTAGTCTAAAATATAAATGAAAAAAATTAGAAATATCGCGTTGGGATTACTAGTGTTGACGGTGGTGGGGGTGGGGAGTTTTTGGTTGGGGGAACGACGGGTGGTGGCCGGTATTGAGGAGTCGGGAAAACTTGACTTGTCACTGATGTGGAAGGTCAAGGAAAAGTTGGGGGAGAGTTTTTTGGAAAAGGACAAAATTGATAATAAAAACTTAATTTACGGAGCAATCGAGGGGATGGTGGCGGCTCTCGACGATCCCTACACTGTGTTTCTACCACCGAAAGATAACAAATCAGCCAATGAGGATTTACAAGGTGAGTTTGGTGGAGTAGGAATACAGTTGGGGTACAAGGATAAAACCTTGTCGGTAATGACACCGTTACCTAAAACTCCAGCGGCCAATGCAGGCTTAGTGGCTGGAGATTTAATACTAAAAATTGTTGACAAGAAAAAAAATGTTGACCGGGATACGACGGGAATTAGTTTGGCCGAGGCAGTGGAATTAATTAGAGGGGAAATTGGGACCGAAGTGACTTTAAAAATATTTAGGGAGGGGAAGGATGAAGCGTTTGATGTGGCCTTGAAACGGGATAATATTGTGGTTCCAAGTTTGGAGTTGGAGTGGATTGAGAAGGATGGGGGGAAGGTTGCTTGGGTGAAACTTTACAAGTTTAGCGAGCAGGTATACAACGATTGGCCAGCAATGGTTAGTAAAATTGCAGCTGAGAAGCATGACGGTATAGTGTTGGATTTGAGGAATAACCCCGGTGGATTTTTGCAGGCAAGTGTCTTGGTCGGATCTGATTTTATTGCTGATGGAGTAATAACTTCACAGCAATCATCGGATGGACGAGAAGAGAAATATTATGTTGATAAAAGTCGGCGGAAATTGTTGGGTGACAAGTTGGTGGTATTGGTTAATGGGGGTTCAGCGTCAGCGGCAGAAATTTTGGCTGGGGCGATTAAAGAGTATGGACGAGGGAAGTTGGTGGGGGAGAAAACTTTTGGTAAGGGTACGGTTCAACAACCCCAAGATTTTCCGGATGGATCGGGGTTACATGTAACAGTAGCCAAATGGTTATTGCCAAATGGTAAAAATATTCACAAGGAGGGAGTGATGCCCGACATAGAGGTCAAATTTGTGCGAGACGAGAAGGATCCGAAGAAAGACAACCAACTTGATCGGGCGGTGGAAGAATTATTGAAATAATTTTTCAGAATATCTTCAGATTGTGTTTATAATATAATTTGTTTATGGATAGCAAAACAATAAGGAGTTTTTTGGGAGGATTGGTAGTTGGTGGGGTGCTGGTGGCTGGGGTGGTTGGAGGGGTGTTGATTGACCGAAAGATCTTAGTCAAGGGTGGTAACGGGGCAATAGAGGTTGGAGGTGGGGGAACGAGGGAGATCGTGGATGAGGAATCGGTAGTGACAAAGGTGGTTGAACAGGCAACTCCGAGTGTGGTAACGGTGTCGATTAGCAAAACTCAACGGTTGTCTTTTGATCCTTTTGGCTTTGATTTTTTTGGAGGCTTTTTTAATATCCCCCGACAGCAAACCCAGGAGCAGAAAATTGAACAGGATATTGGTACTGGCTTTATTATTAGTGCCGATGGATTGATAGTAACCAATAAGCACGTGGTGTCCGATACACAAGCAAAATATAAAGTAGTTATTGGCAAGGACGAGGTAATTGAGGTTAAGGATATCTATCGTGATCCAGTAACTGATTTGGCGATTTTACGAGTGGATAGGAAAGATTTAAAGCCGGTGAAGTTGGGTGACTCAAGTAAATTAAAAGTTGGTCAAACAGTGATTGCTATTGGAACAGCTTTGGGGGAGTTTCGGTCAACGGTAACCACTGGAGTGATATCGGGTCTAGGGCGGGGGATCACTGCCGGCAGTCCTTTTGAAGGATCAGAGAAGCTTGATGATGTAATTCAAACCGACGCGGCTATTAACCCCGGGAACTCGGGTGGACCACTGTTTAACTCCTCTGGTGAGGTGATTGGGGTTAATGTGGCCGTGTCCCAGTCGGGACAGAATATTGGTTTTGCCTTGCCAATAAACTTGGTTAAGGAATCGATTAACAATTTTAAAACAACTGGGGAGTTTGAAAGGCCGTATTTGGGGGTATCTTACAAGTTAATTAGTAAGCAGGCAGCACTTCTTAATGAAGTTCCGGCTGGGGCGTATGTTCAAGAGGTGGTAGCAGATAGCCCGGCGGCGAAGGCAGGAATCAAGGTGGGGGATATAATTACTGAAATTGATGGACAAAAATTAGTTGACGGTAAGGACACTTCTTTGGCGACAATGGTTAACAGGAAGAAGGTGGGGGATAGTCTGAAGGTTAAGTATTGGCGAGATGGTAAGGATGCGACAGTAGAGGTGAAGTTGGAGAAGAGGCAGTAAATTAACGACGCTGGTAAGAGGTGATGCTTGATGTTGGTGGTAAATCTTCGCCGCCAACCGCCACATTTATTTTGAAGTTGTCGGTGTGTCCACTCAGTCTTTGTTTTATGGCCAAAGCGGCTTTGGTTCTATCGCGCCGAGTGTCGGCATAGGCTTCAGTGAGACCTGATACGTTTGGTTGTCCCCACGGATGCCATATGGCTTGATATTTGAATGAGCCAGCTTTTTGGTTTTCTTCTTCAAGTTCCTTTACTGTGAGGGCTAGTCGAGGGTCAATAATATTGGCATGTGTCATTGTGCCGTCTGATCTGATGATAATGCTACCTGCATTTTCTCTACCAGACCCGTGGCGTGAAGCGATGGTTATTTTAACTTCACGAGTGTCGACTTTGGGGTGTAAGAGTTGTTCTATTGTCTTAAGCATTGTAACGGAAAACTATAACTATCTTTCGATTAAGGTCAGCGTGGAACGGAATCTGGCTTCGACTAATAACATGGCCTATAATACCAAACTCAAGGGAAAAGTCAAATTTCTGGACGTCGTGACATATGCGGTTGTTTTTTTTATTTGTGAGATGGGCGGCCGGTAATTAGATCGATGTCTGGTTTGGGAGCTTTTGGTTGACTGCCGATTTTGGGTAATTTCTCCACATTTGGGAGTGTTGGAAGTCGAGGTGTTTTTTCAGGTCGGCGTTGGGTTCTATTGGGTGGATGTCTATGACCGCCTTCTAGGCCAGTCAGTTTTTCCCAACTAGGAGATAATGACATGGGGGATTATATCATATTATGGGTTATTTTTTGGATGGAGGGGGAGAGGGGGGCTGGTCAGAGGCACAGTGGCCCCAATCTGGAACTATGCCATCTTTGGAGACGTTTTTGCATAGGGCACTGGCAGCTTGTTTTGGATCACGAGGGTTGATGACGTCTAGACAACGTTTACAGAATGGCCCGTATCGTTCCCGGCAATTTTCAGGAGTTTTGGGAGGGTTGGTCAGAAGGATTAAGAATTGATAACTCAAGAAGTAGGTCAACTAAATCACCATCGAGACAAGAAGAAAGATTGAAGGATTTGTTGATACGGTGATCTTTGATTTGATTACGAGCATAATTGTAGGTACGGATTTTATCGGCTCGAAGAGCCTGGCCAATAGAGGAGCGGGCGGAGCCAATTTGACTTGATCGGTGCTCTTCTTCGATTTGCCACAATTTGGCACGCAACAACTCCATGGCAATTTCCCGGTTTTGTTGTTGGGAACGTTCTTGACGAACGGAGAAAGTTAAGCCGGTGGGTTTGTGAAGCAATCTAACGGCAGTACTGACTTTGTTAACATTTTGACCGCCATGACCGCCGGCGCGGGAAGCAGTGATTTCAACATCATCGGGATTAATCTGAACATCGGAGGAAATTATTTGGGGGAGGACAACAATGGCCGCAGTGGAAGTGTGAATTCGGCCGTGTTTTTCGGTGACTGGGATACGTTGGACTCGGTGGGTACCGGTTTCCCACTTAAGTTGATCATAGGCGCCGATACCGCTAATTTTGATGACATTGTCGTCAAGTTCACTGACCTTCCAACCAACTTTATTAGCGTAGCGAATGTACATTTTTTGAAGGTCGGAAAGCCAAAGATAGGATTCTTCACCACCAGGTCCGGGACGAAATTCAAGGATAGCAATGTCGGGATTAATTGTAGGCACAGTGATTAGCTATTTGACAATTTTTTTGGACTTTTTGACTGGTTTCTTCTTGGCTTGATAGCTTTTGCCCTTAGCAACTTTTTCTTGGAATTTTTCGATTCTTCCCTTGGTATCAACAAATTTTTGCTGACCGGTAAAGAAGGGGTGGCATTTGCTGCAAACCTCAACGTCAATTTTTTCCAAGGTTGAGCCGGTGGTAAATTTGTTGCCACAGGCGCAGGTGACTTGGCAATTGTCAAAATATTGCGGGTGAATATTGGTTTTCATAAGGATAGATTATATCATTTTTTGGGTCTCGATGGTGTCATGGGTCCAGCATAGGGGACACGTATTCCTGAGTGTTGTGGTCGTCTGGTTGTTCTTGGTTTGTAGGTTTGACGTGTCAGCACTGTTTCCCAGCCGGTACTTTGCTGAAGAGTATCCAGGGCGATTAGGTCCTCTGGTGATAATTGGCTAGCAAGGTTGTGGCGAATGTTGCCGATATCGCTTTTGAATGAAACCTCCAGCCCGTGACCGCGAAGTATGTTTTGGGCTTGTTCGACGGTTAGGGGTTTGGCCATAGTTTGATTATGTCTTGTTGGTCGAGTAATTGTTGTTCACCAGTAGTCATGTCTTTGAGGGTTATTTTGTTTTGTGCAAGTTCGTCGGGGCCGAGGACGGCAACAAAAGGAATACCCTTATCACTGGCATATTTAAATTGTTTGCCAAGTTTGTCGGCGGTGGGGTAGAGGAGAGTGGTAATGTTTTGAGAGCGAAGGTTCGAGGCTAGTTTTAAGAGTGGTGGTTCATCACCAAAGTTGGCGATCATTATTTTAGTAGTGGTTTTGGAAAGATTAGGAAGAAGATTTAGGTCTTGGATGCAATCAACGATGCGGTCCAGGCCGATAGTGGTGCCGACGGCAGGAATGTCGGGGCCACCTAGAGTTTTGACTAGATTGTCATAGCGACCACCACCGGTGATGGAACCAATTTTTGGCTCTTCGACATAAGTTTCAAAAATAGGACCAGTGTAATAATTAAGTCCTCGAACCATAGTGGGGTCAAAAAGATAAACATCTTTGGGGATAGCAAAACTGTCAAGAAGGGCAAAAACTTTTTGGAGATATTCGTCTGGTTGAGCCGATTTGATATAGTCAAAAAGACGACTGATTTGAGCCTCGGACAAGCTTTTATTCTTGAGCTCTTTAGTTACTCCATCAATACCAATTTTGTTGTACTTATCAAGACTTTGAAGAATACTATTTTGATCAGTGGTGATGTTGGTTTGGCCAAGAATTTGGGAGAGAATTTGGCGGCTGTTAATACGAATCGAATATTTTTTAAAATTAAGTTTGGTAAGAATGTTGTAGATGACAGCAATGATTTCGGCGTCGTTTAAAGGGGAGGGTGGACCGAAGGTGTCAATGTCACATTGAAGGATTTCGCGATATCGACCACGTTGCGGTTTTTCGGCTCGCCAAACGGGTTGGATTTGGTAGCGTTTAAAGGGTAAGGGGATTTGATTATTGTAAATTGCCAGGATTTTGGAGACGGGAACAGTGAGGTCGTAACGTAAACCGACGGATCGATCACCCTGATCTTTGAAGGAATATACTAGTTTGTCGGCTTCATCGCCGTATTTGCCCATTAGGGTGGAGGAATACTCGAGGGCGGGAGTTTCGAGTGGCTCAAAGCCGAATTTTTCAAAGACTTCAACCAAGATGTCTTTGACATAGTTTCTAACTGCCATATTTTCAGGCAGAAAATCGCGAAATCCTTTTAATGTTTGTGGCATATTTTGATTCATAGTTGATTTTAACATTGTAAATTTTTATAGGGCCCGGCAAACTGCCGGGCCCCTACAAGTGGATTAGTGAACACTTGAACGGTCTCGATTTTGGCTAAAACCGGTACATTTTCTGACTTCAATGAAAACAATGTTATTTTTTTCACCATACATGCTGTAGTTAGGCAAGAGGCGAACATACCCACCCAGTGGACGCTTAGGGGAGGGCGCCAATCTTTTAGTGATTGCTGCTGGAGCAGTGTCGTTAAGTCTGGACATTATTAACTTTTTTTGGGCGTCATTTACAATAAATTGACGACTAAAGGTGGTTTTGTAGTCCGGTGTTGCCTGTGGTTCGTATGATGGTGTTGTTTCTCTTGGCATAATTTGTTTAACTAATATTTTTGGGAATTAAAAAATCCCCCAAGTACGGGGGATTTGGATATTAATAAAGTTTTAGGTCAGCACCACCCCCGCGGAGTGAAGACCACGGTATGGGTGTGATGAGGAACAAATTTTATTAACATATTTTTTTTAACTAAAAGTAATGTTCTCCCTTGTCAAAGGGAGAATTAAAGAGGGATTTAGGGGTGACTGACGGGACTTGAACCCGCAACCACTTGCTCCACAGGCAAGTGCTCTAACCAATTGAGCTACAGCCACCATAAATTAAAAGAACTATCCCGATGCTAATCGATCGGGATTGTATTTTTAGGCAAAATTTGGCGTTTCAGTTCAAATTTTGACCTAAAAATACTAAAAAACCCGCCTATTTGGCGGGGTTTGACTTCATCAAAATCACCGCCACGAGTTAGTGGGCGTGGTGATGGTTACTTTTGATGAACATCATTGAAAGGGATTATAGGGAAATTATTATCGTTGTCAAGGTTTTGGGGTGGGGGAGGGAGATCCGCCAGTTGGCGGAGGGGCGTAATCAAGGTCGATAAGGGTAACGGCGGTGTAGGTGCCGCCAGTGCTGGTTTTGATGACAGCCACAAGGCGGTGTCCCTTGGTTAGGTTTTTGATATCAATTTTTTGTTTTTGGGGACCGTAACTTTCGGTGGTGTTGGTGGTTTTAATCTGGAACTGTTGGTTTTTGTTATTGAGGGGGACTAGGGTAAAGACAGGAGAAGTTTGGGAGGTGTCAGTAACTTGCCCAAAAATTAATTGGTCTTTTGGCTTGGTTGAGTCAAGTTCAATGGCAACTAGTCGTTTGGTATCGAGGTTTTTATTGCTGTCCATGCGTCCGAGAGCGAGAAGGCCTTGGCCAATCTTGATGGTGCTAATTTTGGCTTTGTTGCGTTTGAGGTCAATATAAATGGTGTCGGGAGAAATCTTAAGCCGGCGAAGGCTACTATTGTAGTCGATTACAATTTCGGTGGCGTCAGCGGTGGTAACTGTCCCAAAATAGCCTTTGGTTTGATCTTCTTCGGTGTCAGTGGTGATTTGTTTTAGTTTCTCCAGAACTTTCTGTTGGACTGCTTGACGAATTTTTTGAATGTCATCGGTTTTGGTGGGTAAGATTTCTGGAGTGGGGGTAGGACTGATGGCTAGAGCAATGAGGGAGAGGAGAGTAATCATAATTTGGCGGTTGAATAAGTGAGGTAAATTTGGGTTGAGTTTTGAGAATTATCCGTTGGATTAATACTGATAATTTGGATGGGATTAACGCCGCTATCAAGTTCTATGTCGGTGGAGAACGAGCCATTGCTGTCGGAGCTGGTTTGGGCAGTCTTGAGTGGACTTCGGATAACGACAATATTGTTGGGGTTGGTTGAGCCACGAATTTCGACTTTGGCAGTATTGACAACACTATTGTCTTTGGGGGAGTCGATAATTAGGCTAGAATTAGTAGTTTCCAGGGTGGGGGTGGGAAGAATGGTAGGTGACGGGCTTTGAGATATGGACGAGTTGGTTGGGGTGGCAGTTGGGGTGGGGGTAACGCCAGAGTGGTTTTTGTTTTGGCGAAGAGTTAGGAAACTGCCAGTAGCGCCAAATCCTAACAGAGCTCCAAGAAGGATGGCAAGTAACAACTCTTTCATCATGGGTTTAGTTTAGATGATATCAGAGGATGATAGAATTAGAAATATGGAGATAAAAAGAATCGAAAACAAAAATATTGTTTTGGTGGGGAAAAAGGAAACAGTTTTGATTGATCCAAAAGAGTGGAATGATGAAAGAATTGTGCTTTTTACGCAATCGGGTAAACAACAGCTTTACAATGGTAAGTCGGTGGTAATTAATGGTCCGGGTGAGTATGAAGTTGGGGGAGTCGAGGTAGAGGGGATAAGGGCCGGGGAGACGACAACGTATGTTTTGGGGGTTGATCGGGTAAGGATAGGAGTGATTGGGAAGATTGCCCAAGGGTTAACTGAAAAGAAAATTGATCGGATAAGTGAGCTTGATGTGTTGATATTTGATTTAGGAATGGAGGTGGCGGTAAAAGAAATAATTAAATTAGCCAAAAAGTGGGGGGTGAATTATTTGTTGCCAGTAACTAATGGAAATGAAGATAAACTCAAAAAGTTTTTGGACGAGGTGGATCAGGAAGGTTTAGAAAAAGTGGCCAGTTTCAAGGTGGATAGAGATGAGTTGCCCGATGGGATGGAGGTGGTGTTGTTGTGAGTGACAAATTGCGACTGCCTCCAAGTTCAGAACAGGCAGAAGTGTCGGTGCTGGGGGCAATTTTGATCAATAATGATGCTATTTTAACGGCAGTTGAAATTTTAAAGCCAGAATATTTTTATAACCGGAACCTGGGTCAGATTTATGAGGCAATGTGTCGATTGTATGAGTCTAGGGCGCCGATTGATATTGTAACGGTGTCAGAAAAGCTAAAAGAGCTAAAAACTTTAAAAGAAGTTGGAGGTAAGGCTTTTTTGACCTCGTTGGCAGCTGAGGTACCAACTGCAGCTAATGTGGAAAGTTATGCTCGGATTATTAAGTCTTTGGCGGCGAAGCGGGAAATCATTGCAGCGGCGGCTCGAATTACTGATAAGGCTTTTGACGAAGGTCTACCATCAACGGAACTGTTGGACTTGGCTGAACAGGAAGTGTTTACTTTGTCGCAAAAACATTTAAAGTCGGTGCCGACTTCGCTGCGGGAAGTGTTGACTGAAAGTTTTGATAGATTGGACGAATTACAAAAACTTGGTAGTGGATTAAGAGGTATTGGAACCGGTTTTGGAGCATTGGATGGGATGCTCGCTGGAATGCAGGATAGCAATTTGATAGTGGTGGCGGCTAGGCCAGGGGTGGGAAAAACAGCTTTTTGTTTGAATATTGCCCGATATGTGGCAGTGGAGTCTAAGCTACCGACCTGCATCTTTAGTTTGGAAATGAGCAAGGAGGAACTGGTAGACCGGTTGTTGGTCAGGCAGGGATTAATCGATGCTTGGAAATTAAAGACTGGCCAACTAACGGATGATGACTTTGTATCCTTGTCAGAGGCGATGGGGGTGCTAGCAGAGGCACCATTATATATAGATGATACTCCCGGTTTAACGGTGACCGAGTTGCGAACAAAGGCTCGAAGATTGCAGGTGGATAAAGGGATAAGATTTATAATTGTGGATTATTTGCAGTTGATGCATGGGAGTACCCGGGATAATCGGGTGCAGGAAGTATCGGAAATTTCCCAGGGGTTAAAAAACTTGGCAAGGGAGTTAAAAGTGCCGATTTTGGCGGCAGCCCAGCTTTCCCGGGCGACGGAGGCCAGGGGAGGGAAGCCAAAGCTATCGGATTTGCGAGAATCGGGAAGTATTGAACAGGATTCGGACGTGGTGATGTTTTTACATCGGGAAGATGAGGATAATCGAGAATTGGTGACTTTAAACATTGAGAAACATCGTAATGGTCCGACAGGGCAAATGAATCTCTACTTTAATGGCAAGCAAGTGAGTTTCTTTAATATTGAGAAGAAAGATTGATAAAATAGAGTCAGGCCGATGTGGCGGAACTGGTAGACGCGCACGACTCAAAATCGTGTTCTGTAACCCAGAGTGTGGGTTCGACTCCCACCTTCGGCACCATGAACTTGGCGATATTTAAGACTTTGGGGATAGTGTTGTTTATGTATTTAACTTGGCGGAATTTAAGGGATGATTATTCGGAGGATGACTTGGTGACTTATGGTTGGCTGTCAGTGTTGACGTTATTAGTTTTTGGCCGGTTGGCTTTTGGGCTAATAAACTGGGGGGTGTGGAATGAGCGGTGGTGGGATTGGTTACTGTTTTGGGAGAAACCGGGAAGCAATGTTGTTTTTGGTTATGGAGGATTGTTGCTGATAACTGGTTGGTGGTCGAGGGTAAAGGGTTGGAAGGTATGGGCTTTGTTGGAGGATATTAGCCCGAACTTATTGGTGATGTTTTTATTAATATCGATTGACGAGATAGTTTGGTCGTGGCGGGGTTGGAGAGATTGGGGGGTGGTGGGGATATTGTTGTTGGGTTTGGTGGCGGGAAGGTTTTTGTCTCAAAGATACCGGTCATTTGTATGGTATCGAAGCGGAAAAAAAGGTTTTGTTTTTTGGGCCGTTAATGCCATAATCTGGTTATCATGGTCCGTTTTAACCTGGGATTATCTAAAGTTGATCGTTGGTTTGATTTCTGTGGCAGGATTAGTTATTCTAGGGGATGTTTTTACACTGTTAAAAGTTGTAACTAAGAGGAGGTAACATGACAGGGTTGTTTCCATCAAATTTGCTAACACCAATTCAGAAGTTTTTGAAGGGAGAATTAGTTAAGCTTAAAAAGACGCGAAAGTCGATTAATAAGGCCGATCCGTTTAAGGATAGTGATCGGGCGGGAGAAAATTCTTTGGAGGAAGATGTAGATGAGCAGATTGGTCACTTCGATGCTGAAGTTAAGAATAATTTTATTAGTAAGCAGATTGTTCAACTTCGAAAGGCTTTGACGATGATCAAGATTGGTCGTTACGGAATTTGTGAGAAATGTGGCAAGATGATAGATACGGATCGGTTGGCAGCTCGACCAGAGACGACTGTCTGTATTGATTGTCAAAAAGAATCGGAGAGTTAAATAGTGGTCTTGGCAAATCATGGTATTAGTTTTGGGATGAGTTTTCCTGGGGTGTGGTTGGTAGGATTGGTGGTGTGGATGTGGTTGGCGGTAGTGTGGTGGAAGAATAAATCTTGGGGTTTGGGTCTAATGCTAATAGGAGGGTTTTTGAATTTGGCGGAGAGAGTAGTTCTGGGGTATGTAACTGATTATTGGAAAGTTCCCGGGTTAAATCTTTATAATAATCTTAATGATTGGTTGATTTTTATTGGGGTAATCGTATTTGTAGGAGAAAACTTATGGAACAATCGGTCGAAATAGTATACAAAGACAGTGATTTGTTGGTGTTAAACAAGCCGGCTGGGTGGGTAACTACGAGGGAAAATCAAAAATCAAAGATTAAAGGTCAAAAATATATTGAGGATTGGGTGGAGGAAAATTACCCCAATGACCTACCAAGGAAGGGGATTGTCCACCGGTTAGATAAGGGGACGTCGGGATTGTTAGTAGTGGCCAGAAATGAGAAGTCACTGGCTTATTTGAAGAAGCAGTTTAAAGACAAACTGGTGGAAAAGAAATATTTGGCATTGGTAGTGGGTGATTTACCTGGTGATGGGGTGATGGATGTGCCGATTGGGCGATTGTCGGGGCGGGGAAAATTCGGAGTCGTGGTTGGTGGAAGAGAAGCGAGAACAGAATTTAAGGTAGTGGCCAAATATCGGGGTTTATTGGGGTTGATAACACTTTTGGAACTGTCGCCCAAAACTGGCCGAACTCATCAGATAAGGGTTCACCTAAAATATTTGGGTTGGCCGATTGTGGGGGATAGAAAATATGGTGGTTTAGCAGTTGCGGGGTTAAATCGGCCGTTTTTGCACGCTGCCAGCCTTAAAATTAATCATCCGCAAAATGGGGAGCTGATGAAATTTGAAGTTGAATTAGCAGTGGAGTTGAAGACATTTCTGGCGACATATGAAAAAGTTTAAGATTAAGTTAGGAATATGGTTAGCCCTGGTTGGGGTGGGATTGGGGTGGTGGTTTTTTAGCGGCAGATATGAGTGGAACAATGATATTAGATTGGTTGTCTTGGGTGATCAGGAGTTAGGATTGGTGTCAATTTCACCTGATAGGCGGATGATAAATATGGTGAAAGTTGAAGGTCAAGTGTCAGTTTGGATTCCTGGGGGTTTGGGTTGGTATCCGGTAAACCGTTTAAAGAAAATAGTGCATCAGGAGGGTAGTCGTAAGCTGGTAACCGAGGTAGCCTTTTATAATTTTGGTTTTGTTTCGGAAAGATTGGTTGAAGTTTCGTCTGTAGATGACTGGGAACGGGATAGGACTTTGTTGCCTTCTTTGGGGTGGAAAGAGTGGTTGAGGTTTAGATTAATATCGGCCAATATGTTGCCTCGAACAGAGGTCTTGTCGGGTTCCTTGGTCGACGATGATATTAAGCTTGACGATATGTTGGTAAGAGATTTGGCTGACAGCCAAATCGTTAATGAAGAAATGAGGCTGGTGGTGATTAATGCCAGTCGGGAAGTAGGAATGGCCAATTTTATTGCTAAAAGGTTGGAATGGTCCGGACTGACGGTGACCGACATCGACAAAAGTGATAATCCGATTGAGGGGTGTAAAATAGTGGCTAACAAAGATATGGAAAAGAGTACGGGTTTGGGAATGATTAGGAAGTGGTGGGGTTGTGAGCTGGAGTTGATTGAGGGCAGTGGTGGTGAAGTGGAATTGTATTTGGGTGATAAATTGGCGAAAATGTTAAACTATTCAAGTTATAATCAGTCTCCTAATTAGGATAAAGTTGTATGTCAGGGCATTCAAAGTGGGCTAATATTCAACATCGAAAAGGAATAGTGGACAAGAAAAGAAGTGAGGTGTTTACCAAGTTGGCGCGAAACATTTTGACGGCTTTGCGTCAGGGAAGTGATGTAGCTTTGCGATCGGCAATTGACAGGGCCAGGGAGGCCAATATGCCCAAAGAAAACATTGAGAGATTGCTGGCAAACTTTGAGCAAAGAAGAGCTAATTTGCAAACTTATTGGTTAGAGGGTTTTGGGGTTGGCGGAGTGGCAATAATGGTTGAAGTTGAGACGGACAACAAGAATAGAATATTAACGGATGTAAGGTTAATTTTTCGCGATCATGGTGGAAATTTGGGGGAGGAGGGGAGTGTTGGATTTTTGTTTGATAAGCTAGTCGAGATTGAGGTGGAGGATTTATCGGATGAAAAACAGTTGGAACTAATTGACTTGGGAGTAAAGGAAATTGAGGGTAACAAATTTTGGGTGGAAACTGGAATGGAGGTGGGGAAGTTGGGGTTAAAGGTAGTTAGTTCACAAATAGTAATGAGGCCAAAGACTAAAATAAAAACTGGCTCTAGCCAGGAAGTTGATGATTTGGTATTAGCTTTGGAGGAAAATGATGAAGTGGTTAATGTTTATACTAATCAAGAATGAATATTAAGAGATTGCG
Organism: uncultured Gammaproteobacteria bacterium; assembly: GCA_964503465.1. Lineage (GTDB taxonomy): Bacteria > Patescibacteriota > Microgenomatia > UBA12405 > UBA12405 > CAZCYZ01. The sequence goes on from CAZCYZ010000002.1 coordinate 79,177, forward strand.
GTACTTGGTTTCATCAATAGCGGTGACGGCTGGATTTTATTTGTATTTGAACTTACCATACGAGATTAAATATTGGGGTTTAATGGTGGGGGTGGTGTTAATGGTTTTTTGTTTTTGGTTTGGTTTGGGGATTGTGTTTTCGGGTAGTTTTTATTTGAGATTGATGTCAATCTTGTTGCCAGTAGAGTTATTTGTTGGGTTAGGTCTGTTTATGGCTTTGTTGCCGTTGGGTTATTTCGGGATATTGATAGTCAGTTTGCTATTTGGGGCTTGGTGTTATGTAATTTTTTTGGTGGAGAATGTCTTTTTGGTATCGGTTGGTTATAAGCGGGTGCCATTATATCGGGCGGCCTATACGGTTAGCTTGGTAACATTATTACTTAATAGTTTTTTGGCTTTCAACAGCCTGTGGTCATTTAGATTACCTTTTTGGGCGAACTTTGTGATAACTTTTGTTATTGGGGTGGTGACTTTTTCTTATCAATTTTGGGCGGTGGCGATTGAACTGGCTGATGATGGAAAATCAAAAAACATTTGGGCCTATGTACTAATTCCGAGTCTGTTGTTGTCTCAATTGGCCTTAATATGGTCGTTTTGGCCTTTGGGTATTTTTCGGGGGTCAATTTATTTGGTGGCAGTGGTCTATATTCTTTGTAGCCTTCTCCAGGCTGATGTTCGAGAGAGGCTGTTTAAAAGGGTTTGGCAACAATATTTGTGGATTGGAATGGCAACGGTGGTGGGATTATTAACCATGACTAAATGGCGATAAAGGATTAGAAATTTTTTAGGTCGGTGTCGAAGTGGGGGAGAGGGGAAGGGCCTATAATATTATTATCCCATAATATCATATCTTTTCACGGAATGGCCTATAATTTTCACAGAATATATGATATAGTATGATATAGTCTCGGTGGATAACTTAAGTTATGGCGGAAAGTAAGGAGAAGTGCTTGAGCAGGAGGGAGGATACCGATTGGTAGACAATTGTCAGTAAGAAATAAGAACGTCCGGCGATATGAGTAAAGAGAGTGGTTTGAGTAAGTCTTGTTCCCTAGTTGGGAGGCTCTCCAAATTAATATGTCGTACAATGTATCTTTTACGACGTAATCTGAAATAGAGTGGTGGGGAAGAGGCCAAAAATTAATTTTTAATTTATAATTTCCAATTTTTAACTTATCAAGATAAGAATAATGGTTGGTTTATTTTGTGAATATTGGGTGCTTTTCCCTAGTTGAGGATCCAGAGGTCTTTTTTTGATTTTTAGCTTTGGAAGTCTTCTCTCGGATGGAGTTTAGAGGGGAATGACTTGAATATGCGTAAAGATAGGAATAAAATTCATATGACTTTACTAGAGGCTCTAGGAACAATGATTTTTGAATTAGGGTGTTAAGATTAGATATGACATTGGATTTATCGACTTGGAAACTAAGGTTCTTGGAACATCTGGAGATCGAAAGGAATTGTTCCCGGCTAACTGTCAGGAATTATGACCACTACTTGACTCAATTGGAAAATTTTTTGAAGACTGGAGGGAAAGCGAATCCAAGTGTGGATGATATTACTCAGGATAGTGTTCGGGGGTTTAGGTTGGCTCTAGCCCGAAGACCGGGAATACATGGTGAGATGAAAGCAGTAACTCAGGCATATTATGTAATTGCCCTGCGGTCGTTTCTAAAGTGGTTAATTAAAAACGACGTAGAAGTATTGCAACCGGAGAAACTAGATGTACCGAAATCAAAATCACATTCATTGAAATTTTTGGATGGTGATCAGGTGGAAAGATTGTTAAACCAACCTTTGTCGTCTTTGGGCGGTGACAGGGATAAAGCGATTTTGGAGCTTTTGTTTTCCACTGGTTTGCGGGTGTCGGAACTGGTGGCCCTCAATCGGGAGCAAATTAACTTGGAGACTCGGGAATTTGGAATTGTGGGTAAGGGTGGGCGGTCAAGAATAGTATTTATATCGAAAAGAGCGGCCAAAAGTTTAGATAAATATCTTAAAAGCAGATTAGACAAATATCGGCCATTATTTGTTCGTCAATTAAGGAAAACTGAAATAACAGCCGATGATGAAAAAGTAAGACTGACGACCAGGTCGGTTCAAAGGTTGGTAAAGAAATATGTCGGGAAAGCGAGACTACCGGTTGGGGCAACTCCACACACATTGCGTCATTCGATGGCGACCGATCTACTTCGGTCGGGAGCTGATTTAAGGTCAGTTCAGGAAATATTAGGACACAAAAACATTGCCACAACTCAAATTTATACCCATATTACTAATGCCAGATTACGTGAGGTTCATGAAAAATATCATAAAGGGAATAGATAAGTATCTATCTTATATTTATTAGCCTTTGGGTGGGTTATTTTTTGGTGACTGTCCCCTCCCCTGCCCTTTTGTTAACTTGGTAAGATCTTATACCTGGGGTAAGTATCCGATATTAGTGTATTTAATGGCTACATTTTTTAACAGACTAAGTTTGGTGTTAATTTTATACAGGATTAGGTGATTCGAGTATTATTTGGGTGGGATAGAAAGATGTAAGGATCGTGTTTTCTCGTTCTATATATATTGATATATATCATTTACAGTATCATTTTAATAACGGTAAACGATAGTAAGAGGAGATGTTTTGTGGTGTTGTGTATTCATATGGGATATGTAATGGGTTGGGTAAGCAACTCGGCAGGACATAACTTTGGCGGTGTGGTGGTGTTTGTTAATAATAATAATATGGGTTTTATTATATAGGATACATGTTGAAAGTAACAAGAAATTGCTGGTAATGAGTGAGGTAGGATGTTTAGATGTTATCTTGTAGTGTGTTAATAAATGTCTTTATTATTTTGAGGCGATTGATGACAGTCTGGGGGATGGTCAACTAAAGAAAATAATGATTTATCCTGTAGTATTAAGGGTTTTTGGGAGGCTATTGGGAGTTTTAATTAGTAGGATATGGAATATATTTTTGCTTAAATAAGCCTTAAAATGTGGGAAAATCAAAAACATAGCTGAAGTTAGCAGTACATATTGGAGACTGATAAGTGGGTCAATTATTATAGGTGAGTCCTATAGTATCGTTAGTTTATGTTTCAGTTTGTTTTTCCAAAACGGTCATGGTGGCTAGACGATCATCATCAGATTTGAAGCGCATAAGAATAACACCTTTGGTGTTACGGCTAAGAATAGGAATATTCTTTAGTGGGAGCTTAATAGTGACGGCTCTTTTGGAGGTGAGGATTACTTGATCGTGGATGTCGGAAACTACCCTGGCGGCGGCAACTGGGCCGGTTTTGTTGTTGATGTTGGCTACTTTAACACCAATACCACCACGTTTTTGGATGGGGTAAAGGTAGACATTCGATCTTTTACCAACACCGCCTTGGGTAACTACTAGAAGATGACGAAAATCCCCTTTTTGGGCAGCAGCGGGTAGGACTTCAAGGCTAACCAGCTTGTCACCCTCCTTAAGGAGGATCCCCCGAACCCCACGGGTATGTCGACCCATGGGACGACAGTCATGTTCGTCGAAACGGATACACTTACCGTTGTGGCTGACCAAAAAGACGTGGTCTTCGCCAGTAGTTAACTTTGCCCAGGCCAGTTGGTCACCTTGATCAAGCTTAATGGCTGTTAGACCGTTTTGGCGGATGTTTTTGAATTTTTCGATACTAGTTTTTTTAATAGTGCCATTAACAGTGGCTAGTAATATAAACTTGGAGATTTGGTTTTTGGCAATAGGCAGGACTGCTTGGACGGTTTCACCTTGAATAATGTTGATAAGATTGATCAGAGCCTGACCTTTAGATTGGCGTGAACTTTCGGGTAGATCCCAGACTTTGGTTTTGAAAACACGACCGCGATTGGTAAAATAAAGGAGATCGTCGTGAGTGTCGACTGAGAGCATGTTCTCGATTTCATCTTCCTGTTTGGTGGCCATGCCGACAACTCCAACACCCCCACGTTTCTGGCTACGATAGGTATCGCGGGCAACACGCTTAATGTAGCCGTTTTGAGTAATAGTTACCAGAGTCGGTTCATTGGGAATAAGATCTTCATCGCTGAGAGTTTCTAGGCCTTTAATGTAAATTTTAGTACGTCGATTGTCACCGAACTTGTCCTTGGTGTCTTGATTCTCTTTTTTGAGAACAGCGACCATTTTTTCGGGGACGGTAATGATGGCAGTTAGATCGTTAATGGTTTGTTGAACAGATTGGTATTCATCTTCAATTTTTTGACGTTCAAGGGCGGCCAGGCGTCGGAGTTGCATTTCAAGAATGGCATTGGCTTGAAGATCAGTTAAATTGAATTTTTTAATAAGATTGTCCCGTGCGGCATCGGCGGTTTCGGATTGACGAATGGTTTTAATGACTTCATCAAGGTTGTCAAGGGCAATTTTGAGACCTTCCAGGATATGGGAGCGAAGATAGGCGGCTTTGAGATCAAAGATAGTTCGACGACGGACAATGTTTTCCCGGTGACGGAGGAAGAGTAGTAATAATTGACGTAAGTTAAGTGTCTGGGGAATACCATTAACCAGAGCCAGAATATTGGCCGAATAGGATGATTGGAGAGCAGTGTATTTGTAGAGCTTGTTAAGGATTGATTTTGGTTTACCGTTTTTCTTAATTTCGACCACGACCCGGATACCGTGACGATCGGATTCGTCGCGAAGGTCGGCAATACCAATAATTTTTTTGTCACGAACCAGATCGGCAATTTTCTTGACTAACTCGGCCTTGTTGACCTGATAGGGTAGTTCGGAAATGATAATTCTGATTTTGCCTGATTTGGTTTCTTCAATGTTGGTCTTACCTCGGACCGAGAATTTGCCCCGGCCGGTGTTGTACATTTCTATGATGCCTGATTTACCATAAATTTCGCCAGCGGTGGGAAAGTCAGGACCGGTAACAAATTTAGTCAGGTCCTCAATGGTAGCGTTGCTTTCAAGGTTAAACTTTTGAAGGGCAAGATCGTAGACAGGTTTTATGATTCGATCAATGGTGTTTTTGGGGACAATTGGTTTGATATTAAGTGACGGTGGAAGGAGTTCGAGGTGGCTTTTGTCCAACAGACAATCAATAGCTTGGCAAACCTCATTGAGGTTGTGAGGTGGAATACGAGTGGCCATACCAACAGCAATGCCGTCGGCGCCATTGAGGATTAGGTTGGGTATGCGAGTAGGAAGGACAGTTGGTTCAAGTGAGGTGGCGTCGTAGTTGTCAACCATGTCAACAGTTTCTTTGTCAATATCGGCTACTAATTCGGGCGTCAGTTTACTCATCCGAACTTCGGTGTACCTCATGGCGGCTGGAGGGTCGCCGTCAATACTACCAAAGTTTCCTTGGCCGGAAACTAAGGGGTAACGAAGGGAAAAGTCTTGGGCTAAACGAACCAGGGTGGAATAAAGGGCCATGTCGCCATGAGGGTGAAGAGTTTTCATGACGTCACCAACAACAGCGGCTGATTTGACGTTTTTGCCTCCGGGGGTAAGTCCCATTTTTTCCATGGTGTAGATGATACGGCGATGAACTGGCTTGAGACCGTCACGGACGTCGGGTAGGGCCCGAGCGACGATAACCGACATGGCATAGTCAAGGTAGGATCTCTCCATTTCCGGGACAATGTCGACTGGAAGAATTTTACCGATGGGATTGTTAGATTTGGTTATTTCGTCTGGCATATTAAATATCCAAATTGGCTAAATGGGCGTGGGTGACGATGAACTTTTTTCGAGGTGGGACGTCTTCGCTCATTAAAATTCTAAAAGTTTCGTCGGCTTTTTGAGCATCAGCAATAGTGACTTTTTTGAGAACCCGAGTATCGGGGTTCATGGTGGTTTCCCAAAGCTGTTCCGGATTCATTTCCCCCAAACCTTTGTAACGTTGAACAGAGATTTTGGTGTCGGGAGGGATTTGGAGTAAAATTTTTTCCTTTTCTTCGTCGGTATAAGCGTAACTAATATTCTTGCCATTTTTGATGGCGTACAGAGGCGGCATGGCAATAAAGACATGACCATTTTCGACAGTGTAGGATAGGTGGCGATATAGAAGTGTTAACCAAAGGGTGTTGATATGAGAACCGTCGACATCAGCGTCGGCCATGAGAATGATGCGATGATAGCGAAGTTTGGCAGGGTCAAGAGTCTCCCCTATTCCCATCCCTAAGGCAATAATTAGGTCCTTAAACTTTTCAGATTGAACAATCTTGTCAAGACGCATACCTTCGGTGTTTAGACCTTTGCCCCAGAGGGGTAAAATGGCCTGATATTTACGGTCACGAGCTTGTTTGGCACTACCTCCAGCTGAATCACCTTCAACAACAAAGATTTCGCAGTCAGCGGGGTTGCGGGATTGACAATCAGCTAATTTACCCGGAAGTCCCAGTGATTCAAAGATACCCTTGCGCATAATGGCGTCTTTGGCGGCTTTGGCGGCTTTGCGAATTTGAATGGCGAGAACAGCTTTGCCAACAATAGCTTTGGCAACATCGGGATGTTCTTCAAAATAAATATCAAGTTCATTTTTGACTAGCTGGGAAACAATGGGTTGGACTTCGGAATTGCCAAGCTTACCTTTAGTTTGACCTTCAAATTGGAGGTTCTTGGAAGGCATTTTGAGGGAAATGACGGCGGTTAAGCCTTCACGAACATCGTCACCGGTGATTGAATCGTCTTTGCCTTTGAGGAGTTCCTTGCGATCGGCATAGTCTTTGATAACTTTAGTTAGTGCCGTTTTGAAACCGGATAAGTGGGTACCACCCTCATGAGTGTTGATGATATTGACAAAAGATGGGGTATTTTCCTGGAAGGAGTCGTTGTATTGGATGGCAACTTCGACATCGATGTTGTTGGCATCGTCTTTACCGTGGATGTATATTGGAGGATGGACAACAGTTTTGTTCTTGTTTAGCTCTGAGAGAAGGGACAAGATTCCACCCTCAAAATAATAGTGGCGTTCTAGTTCTTGGCGTTGGTCGTAAAAGTGGAAATATAGTTTACTGGTGAGATAAGCCCGATCTTTGAGTGACTTAATAATTTCTTTGGAGTCAAACTCAAGGGTTTCCTTAAAGATCTCTGGATCGGGCCAAAAGGTAACGGTGGTACCAGTTAGGCCCGGGGGAATGATATTTTTTAAAGCTTCAATTTTGGTTTCGGGGATGGTGGTAAGTTTAGTTTTGGTTTTACCTTGAACAAAGTCGATAAAATGGATTTTGTTGTCTCGACGAATTTCAATTTGGTAGAGGATTGAGAGGGCGTTGACGCAAGTGGTGCCAACACCGTGTAAACCGCCGGAAACTTTGTAGGCGGCACCTTCGAATTTGCCACCGGAATGAAGGGTGGTCATGATAACTTCAACGGCTGGTTTACCGTATTTTTCCATGGTGTCAATGGGAATACCGCGGCCATCATCGGCAACAGTAATAGAGTTGTCGGGATGGACGATGACCCAAATGTTTTTGGCAAAACCGGCCAGGGCTTCGTCGATAGAGTTGTCAACAACTTCAGCCAAACAGTGATGTAATCCCCTGGCATCGGTGGAACCGATGTACATGGCAGGTCGCTTGCGGACAGGCTCAAGCCCTTCGAGGACGACGATCTGTTCGGATGTATATTTTTGGGAAGGATTCACGTAACTTAATTGTATCAGGCCAATTTAGCTTTACAAGGGGCAAAATACTCGGAAAGATAGGTATTTTTTGTGGTAACAAACTGGATCAAAAGGGATCAACATTCCTGTTCTTTTTGGTCTAACTACAGGTGTTATCGTAACTTATGTCTTAGAGTTTCAATACCAGCATGAATAACAGGCGAGGTTCTTTCACCTTTTGTGGCTATCCAGACTCTTGCTCTACGAGGTAGTGAATCTAGGTCTCTGCAAATATACACAGTGTCATCACATACTGTAATACTTCCCTCCTCGTCTCTGGCAAAACGTGCCAAGGGGCTGTTTGGGTGAATTTCTCGGTCAGTTGGAATCATGTCGGCCTCTTGGGTAGAACGACAGTGATTTTGTCGTCGTTGAGGGTCACTTATCGGTTTACCATCCCAATCGCGGCTTCCTCTTTCGGCGGTGATCTCCGTAACTATAACGTTAGCAGCATCTCGTAGTTCTTCAGCTGTGGCTTGTCTTCGGGCGATGGTTTTGATGGCCTTGGCTAACTGTGGTGGCTGAGTGATAGTCTTAATATCTTTTGGTCGAAAGAACATTGAGCGTTAGAATTACTATAGGTTGGATTATAACATTTTCGATACTTGGTAACAAACTGGATCAAAAGGGATCAGGAGAGTTGAGAAATTAGGTGGTAGGATAGGATAGATGTGGCGACGAGGACGTTAAGAGATTTGTTGATGCCATACATAGGGATGTCGACGTAACTGTCACAAAGTTTGAGGGCTGACTCCCCTACCCCGTTGGTTTCGCTGCCAACAACAACGGCTAGGGGAAATTTGTATTTGGTTTTTAAATAATTAGTACTTTGAGGAGTTTGTTCGCAGGCGATTAGGTGATAACCCTGTCTTTTGAGTTCTCTAAGGCAATCAGTGGTGTGGTGATAATGTTGCCAGTCAACAAATTTCCAAGTACCGATTGAGGCTCGATGAATTTTAATATTGGGCGGGGTAACCACTTCACCACAGAGGCAAATTTTTTCAGCAGCGATAGCGTCGGCAAGGCGGAAAAATGAGCCAACGTTATAGGTATCAAGAACGTTGTCGAGGACCAGAACAATAGGATGGCGTTTGATAGTGGCAGACATTTTTTGTGAGTCCCCTACCCTACTTTTTCTGAGCTGGTGTGAATTGAGTTTCATATTTTTTTACCTATGAACTCAATTAGATTGGTAATACCCTTAGCTTGATCTTTGTAGCTAGTGCCGTAATCGTCCAGTAATAGAATCTGGTATTGTTCGACGAGGGGTTTGAGGGATTCGAGGGAAAAGTATCTTTTGGCTATGCCATTTGGGTCTTGGTAAAAATCTTTTTCTATTAGTTGATAGTCTTTGATTTCTGGATCTTTGAGATTGTTAAGGAGAATAGCCAATACGCCGTCCTTTTTTAGGACACGGTAAATTTCACTAAATATGCTGTGGGTGATTTGCGAGTTAAAGAAATGGAGACTTTGACTGGCAAAGACGACATCAAAACTAGAATCAGCGAAGAGAAAGGTGTCGGTTAAGTTGTGAATCATGAAATTAACTTTGTTAGATTTTGGATTTTGGTGGGCAAAGGTTAGGCCGGCTTGGGATATTTCGGTGGCGACCACATTATGTCCCAAACTCGAAAAGTAAACACTATCGTTTCCGTTGCCACAACCTAGTTCAAGTATCGATGATTTTTTCGGGAAAAATTTACTGGCTTTTTGGGCGAAAAAATTTGGTTTGGTTGACCATGATTCCTGTTGGTAGCCGGTTAATTTTTTATTCCAATAATTGACGGGGTCAATAGTACTCATAGCTTAGTATTTTATCAAAAATACCCCGCAGATGCGGGGTATTTATTTTTACATAAAAATTTTAGCAACCACCGGCGGCGGGAGCAGCCTGTTGAAGTTCGGGGAGAACGGTGTTGCACTCTTTGGGAGCTTTGTCAAAGGAGCCGCAGATGGCTTCTTTGAGGGCGTCGGGGGTGCGGAATTTATCTTGGGAGATAATTTTCTTACCGATTTTTAAACTCCCTTTACCATCTTGAGCGTAGGCTTTTTCGGGGGGAAAATCAACACCATTGACAAGCAAGGTGGGTGAACCCGAGACGTTGTACTTGGAAGTTTGGGCGATTTCTTTCTCAATTAAACCAATAGCTTCTTTGTTGAAACATTCGGTAATTTTGATGGTGTCGAGACCAGCTCTTTTGGCCTGGGCCTCCCAACAGTTGTCAACGTTTTGAGCAGTGCAACTTTTGTTGACATTGTCAATAAAAGTCCACCAAATCTTTTTGTCATCAGTTTGGTTCCAGGCGCAGATTTCGCGGACATCTTGGTTGGCCTCTGATCGTCCATGAAGTGAGGAGTAATAGACGTTGTTGGCCTTAATGTAGGATTTTTCGTCAAGACAAGTGGCCAGGTTTTTGGCGATGGTTTGTTTACATTCGGCCTCGGTGGTGAAGTACTTGTTTTGGACATAGGTGGCACATTGAGCTGGATCACCAGATCTGGCTTTGCAGGACGAATTGAGATCGGTAATTTTTTCAAAAATGTATTGGGGACGGATGTCGGCCTTGCTACCAAGAAGATCGACAACTGGCTTGAGAACATCCTCAATTTGATTACCGTAGGGGCAGAAACTCATGACAAAGAATTGGAGGGTAGGTTTGGCACTTTTGCTGGCAGCGAAGACGATGGCACTAGAGTCGTTAGTGGTGGTGGTTGGATTGTTGGTTCGGGTTTTGTTCCAGGCGGAGAAGGAAAAGAATAGTGACAGTAGTAAAAGTCCAGAATAAAGGATAGCGACGGGAGTAGTGACTTTAAATGTTTTTGAGGTCATGAGTGAAATTTAATAATTAAGATTCTTCTTCAGTGATAGAAATAGCGCCAACGGGGCAAGAAGAGATGGCGTTATTAACTTCAGAAGTGATAGTTTCGGGTTGATTGGTGACAAAGGCTTTGAAAGTTTTTTGATCGAGAGCAAAGGTATTGGGAGCAATTAGGGGGCAAGTATTACAGCCGATACATTTGTTTGGATCGACAACAACCTTTTTCTTTGACATAGAGCCATTCTATAGTAGATTCTTTCTTGAAGCAAGATGATCTTGGTAAAAACTGCCAGCTTTGATGATGGCCTTTAGAATTAAGGTAATACGATCTTCGGCTTCGAGGCGACTAAGTTTTTTGAGATTATTTGGGAAGTAATGAAATATTTCGTTGCGACCAAATTTCCAAGCGTCCCAAAGGGTTTCGGCTAATTCCTCCCCCATTTGATGAAGATCGGCTAGTTTTTGAAAAATAGAAAAGCGTTTATAGCGAAGGGATGGATTAAGGGTTTTGCCAACACGGAAACGGTCGGAGTGATAGGTATCGTGGTCAATAATACCGGTGTCAAGAAAAAAGTCTTTGAGATAACCTTCGTAGGCTTTGGCAATGGGGGCTACAAAAAGAGAGTAATCACTAATATGATCTGGCTGGCGAAGGCAATTGAGTATGGTTTGGACGTCGTTGAGAAGTCCTTTTTGGTCGGGGGAAAGATATTGTAGAGCGGTGACAAATAAGTTGGTGGGAATCATGGGAGTTGGGACTGAATTAAGGTAAGAAACAGGAAGAGACAGATAATGCCGAAAATAGAAAGGTAATAGCCAAGGTAATTTAGAGGTAATTGTTTTTCCTCACGGGCAAAAAGCCAATCTTGAAGGTGTTTGGGGTTGGAATAGTAATCACCAGTTTCATCAATGAGCAGGTGAAGATTGAGAGCCAAAAGGATTCCCAAGATCAAGCTGGAACCGGAAATGGAAAAAACAAAAAGGGAAACAAAAGCGAGAACAATTTGAAAGAAGAAATGATGAAACACAAGATTGGTATGTTTTTGACTGGTAATTTCGTAAAGCTTAATGATGGCTTTATAATCACGGTGTTTGATGGCAGTAGCGGCCAGGAGGCTGTCGGGGTGTTTGGGATTAATAAATAGCCAGTAGATTAGGTGATCGATATCTAAGAAAAAGGCCCCAATTCCTAAACCGAGAAGTAATAAAAGGTGATGGTAAATTGGGACGCGATTTAGCGACCAGATAAGAGCGATAAAAAGAAAAATGCCAAGTAGTGGTAATAAATGGACTGAAAGTTCGCGTTTCACTAAATATAATGTTAGCAGAAAAAATTATTCGTATCTCAAGGCTTCGATGGGGGAAAGTTTGGAGGCTTTGCGAGCCGGAGCGACACCAAAAATAATTCCGACAATTGAAGAAACACCAAAGGCAAGGAGGATAGAGGTGGGGGTAACAGCCGCCGGGAAAAAGCGATTAATAATAAGTGTGCCGGTAGTGCCAATAATGATACCGATAAGTCCACCAAAACATGAAAGAATAATCGCCTCAAAGAGGAATTGAAGTAAAATGGCTCGGGGGAAAGCGCCAATAGCTTTGCGAAGGCCAATTTCACGGGTTCTTTCAGAGACAGTGACTAGCATGATGTTCATAATACCGATACCACCAACAATTAGGGAAATAGCGGCAATACCAGTTAAGGCAATGGTGAGGGTGCTGATAATGGCATTGATGGAATTTAAAAGTTGGGAGCTATCGAAAACTGAAAAAGCATCTGAGTCATACCTCTCCAACATGATTTTGGTAACTTCTTTTTTGGTTGAGTCAACCAAATCTTTGCTGCTGGTCTTAACGACAATAGTGTTAATGTCCTGGTTGCCAGCGAGGTCGAAGGCAATACTAAGAGGAACGAAGGCGTGGTCGTCAATACTGGGGCCACCCATTGAAGCACCTTTTTTGTCCAAGACACCAATAACTTTGAGATTCTTTCCCTTGATAACTATTTTCTTGCCTAGAGCTGAGCCAGAGGGAAACAAATCGGTAGCCAGTTTGTATCCAAGAACAATGACTGGGGATTTTTTGTCATCTTCTTCTTGAGAGAACCAGCGACCATTACCGCTTGTGGGGACTAGGTTGTTGTTGGGACCATATTGGTAGTCTGAACCGGCAATTTCGATGGATTTTTTGGTAGTTTTAGCCGACTTAATATCGGCAAAGGTGACACTGGCGGGCATGACTGGAAAATTACGAAACTTTCGCTTAAGACGGTTGACATCCTTGTGGTCAAATTTAGTGGTAATCATGCCGCCGCTTCGACTAAAACCGCCGTTGTCGTTAAAGATTTTACCGGGATAAACATAGATAGAGTTAGCTCCCAGACTTTCAAATTGATCGTTAACGTATTTCTTGAGGCCGGTACCAATGGAAGTTAATAGAATAACTGAAGTGACACCAATAATGATTCCCAATGAAGTTAGAATGGTCCGGCTTTTGTTTTTGAAAATTGAACGAAAACTTGACTTGATTAAGTCATCGAGACTGGGTTTGAGCATGGCCGTCTTTGATAATAATAATACGTTGGGCTTGGTTGGCGAGGTCAATATCGTGAGTCACAAAAACGATGGTTCGTTTTTCGACTTGATGTAAATGATGGAATAATTCCATTATTTCCTTACCAGATTTACTATCGAGGTTGCCAGTGGGTTCGTCGGCAAGAATAATTTTGGGGTCATTAATTAGAGCTCGAGCAATGGCCACCCGTTGTTGCTGGCCACCGGATAATTTAGCTGGAGTGTTGGAAGCTTTGTCTTCAAGTCCGACACTGGTTAACATTTGCATCCCCAATGATTCACGATCCTTTTTGGGAACATCAGAGTACAGCAAGGGAAGGATGACGTTTTCGAGTGATGAAGTTTTGGGAAGGAGGTTAAACTGCTGGAAAACAAAGCCGAGGGTAACATTTCTAACTTTGGCCATTTCATTTTCGTTGAAGTGAGAAATATCTTGACCCTCAAGGAGTACTTGGCCGGAGGTGGGGTTATCGAGTAGGCCGATGATGTGCATTAAGGTCGACTTGCCACTACCAGATGGACCAGTGATGGCAACGAATTCGCCGCGATGAATTTGGAGTGAAACATGGTCGAGGGCATTAAAGGATGAGTTGCCAGAAATATAGGTTTTGGTAACGTCCTTAAGTTCGAGAACGACTGGGGATTTATTGAGAGCGGATGACGATTTGGTCATTAAGAGTGAGCCCGGTGGTAACTTCAACAGCATTGTCGTTTTCGATACCAGTAGTGACAGTTTGTTTGACCAGTTGATTGTCTTTTTTAAGCCAAACGTAACTTTGGTTGTCGTCCTGATAAATTGCTTCTAGGGGAATACTAAGGGTGTTGTTATCGGATTCCTCGAGGGTAATTAGGGCATCACCATCCATTCCAAGACGATAATCAAGATCCTGGTTGTCAAGCGGTAACTTAAAACGAATTTCGTAAACAGTCGAGGATTCACCACTAATTGGAGTAAAAGCAATGTGGGTTATCTCTGACTTGATATTAAGATCGGGGAAGCTATCAAGCTTTATGGTGGCAATTTGACCAAGTTTTACCTTGGTAACATCTTCTTGGTCAATTTCGGAGCGAAGATAAATGCTTTTAGGATCAATGACAGTGAAGGTGGCGGTAGCAGGAGTAATGTTGACACCAGCCAGAGGTTGATCAATGGCAGTGACAACTCCGGCAATCGGGCTATAAATAGTAGCCAATTTAAGCGTTAGTTCGGACAGTTCATAATCGATAACCTGATTGTTGAGGGTATATTGAGAGCGATCAAGAACTCGCTGAATGGTATCGGTAACTAAATATTTTTCTTTGGTGGTTTTGTAAGTGTCTTGAGTATCGTTAAAGGTATGGAGAGCGGCTTTATAATCGTTGAGTTCTTTGTCCAGGTCTTTGCGAAGTTCGGTTTTGTCAAGACTGGCCAGACCTTGATATTTTTTGACTCTATCCCCTACCCTAACCCCAACCCAAGCCAGTTTGCCACTGGTTTGGAAACGAACATTGGCAATATCCGAGGCACTGATTGAGCCAGCCAGAGTAAGATCATTTTGAATTTTACCGCTGGTGGGAAAAACTATTTTGTCTTTTTTGGCATTGTATTTGACATTGTTGGTTTTTTGGCCATCATTGGCCTTTGTTTGTTGAATGCCCCAAAAAAGCCCAACGGCCAAAACGATTAAAAGAAATAGTTTTAGGTAACGAGACATAACCTTTAATTATACTATGATTTGAGGGTTTTTAGCTTCCACATAAAGAGACGGGCGGAAGAGCGAACGGTGCCAGTGGTTTGATCTTTGACAAAAAGTCTAGCTTGTTCCAAAATTTTTCGGTCGGTATTTTTGGCCAGGCGAATATAGAGAGATTTATTTTTCCAGTCGTGGAGTTCTTTGGCTAGCTCTAGGCCATAGGCTTGGTGCTCAAGACTGACGTATTTTTTACGCTTGGCTAAAACGTCTCTAAATAGAGACAGAGTTTCGGAAATTTTGGTGGGTTTAGTTGCCACATTTGTTGACTAATGCATCAAACTCTTCTCGTGTCGGGGTATCGTCTTCAAGATAGGCAAGCTGAAGACCGATCTTGTCCAATCTTTCGTTGAGTCTATTTTCAACCTTGTCGATTTTCTGATCGAGTTTTTTGACGTCTTCTCTGACATTGGCAATGTCTTCTCGGATGTTGGTCTGGCCGTCGAGAATGGTTTGTAAGAGGCTGGTATCTGACATGTATGAAAGTATAAATCTTTGGCGATATAATTAGTAGTAGCTTGGTGATGATATAGATTGATATGTTTAGGCAAGGTGCGGAAAATGGTGGACTCGAGGGGAATTGAACCCCTAATCTACCCATGCGAAGGGTATGTTATACCGTTTAACTACGAGCCCGGAGTTGGCATATTTTAGCAATAATTGAGTTATAATTTTGGCCCAATGGCAAAATATGAGTTTTTGGGTTCTGGTTGGTAGTGTGTAGGCGTCAAATAAGAGTGGTGGTGTCTTAGGTTGTGCTGGACAATTTAGTGATTTCTTGGACGACAGTGTTGACTACGGTGGTAATGACCTTTTGCTCATTTTGGGTAAAGGGCTGGAGGACATAGTTTTCGACAGGGGTGGAATCGAGGGGGTGTCCGATGCCGATACGGAAACGCCAGAAGGCTTGAGTTCCAAGATGTTGGATGATCGATTCAATGCCATGGTGGCCGGCGGGCCCGCGGTCAAACTGGAGTCGCCACTCCCCTATCGGTAGGTCCAAATCGTCGTGAATAATATAGAGGTTGGCGGGGTTAATTTTGTAGAAATGGATAATCTTTTGAACAAAGATTCCGGATTGGTTCATATAGGTATCGGTGATCAAAAAGTTAGGGGCCTGGGGGAGTTTTTGGATAATGATTTGGCCGATATTGTGGCGAGTATTTTGGTACTTTTTGTCGGGATTGCCTAAACCGATGAAGAATTTTGATGGAAGCATGGGTATGATCTAATTTGATCTAGTGATTAGCACTCAATTAGACTTGGTGCTAATTATCTTATTGTTGGTAGAACTGGTGAATATCAAAAAATAATGGTTCGACATGAAGGGTTATAAGTCGGTCACAATTTGACTTAAAAATTTCCTCCTCTGATTCGGGGACAAATGGGGTGGCAATAACGATTTGATTTTGGGGGTAAAGGTGGCGAAGCTGGTCGGTGTATTCGACAAACTCATTGGCTCTGGTTGAGCCGTCATCGAGGATGACGGCGGTAGCGGGTTTGGTAAAGGAGACGTCGAAGAAAGGTTTGGTGTCAGGTGCTATCAATTGACAGAAATCTTGAGCATCGGGGTTGATGTAGGTGAAGATGGGGGTGGTGAGGTTTTCTGATTTGAGAAGATTTGAGAGGGCAGAAGCGGCCTCAGAGTAGTTTTTGAAAATCGGACTCATTGATTATTTTAACCCCTAATTTTTTGGCGGCGAGATACTTACTTGATTGGGAGGGTGAGTTGGTAAGAAGATAGGTGGTTTTTTGACTGACTGATGTTAGGACCTGGCCACCGTTGTCTTCGATTCGTTTTTCAATGTCTTTTCGGGGGAGAGAGAGCTCCCCAGTGATGACAAAAGAGAGGCCCTGGAGCTTGCCGTGGTTGCGGAGATTCTTAATAGTTACTCGTTTGAGAATGGAGTTGATAATTTGGCGTCGTTGAGTTAGGCCATCAACTATTTTGGTAGCCAGGGTGGTTTTGAATCCGGGGATTTTGATTAAATCCGAGATGGTCAAGTTTTGAATTTTTTGCGGGGTGTCAATACCAGTGGCGATAACTTGACGAATACGCTTTGAGGAGAAGTTGGGGATATTGGCAGAATCGAACACTTCGACTACGCTTAGTGTTCTTTTTGCTTGGATTTCGTTGATGATGTTAGAACCTGATTTTTGCCCTAGGCCTTCGAGGCAAGTGAAGTCGGCGGTGGTTAGATCATAAAAATCGCCTGGAAGTTTGACCTTATTGGCGGTAACTAGTTTTTCGATAGTTTTGTCGGAGATATTTTTGATATCAAGTGTTTGGCAAAAAAGTTTAAGAATTCCCAGAGTTTGGGCTGGACAGCCAAATTTGTTGGGACACTTTAGGAATTTATGGTCAGTGATAAGTGGACTGTGACAAGAAGGGCAGAGTTTGGGGGGGGAAATTACCCCTGGCTTGACTTTGGTAATGACTTTGTCAATGTGGGGGATAACATCACCTCGACGGCTAACTTCAACAATGTCACCGATATTTAGGTTTAGGTTGGTAATAAGACTGTAATTGGCCAGTGAGACATAGTTAATAATGGCGCCACTAATTTCAACTGGTGTGATTTTGGCTACTGGAGTAATATTGCCCATTGGGCCGGTTTGCCAATCAATAGAAAGAAGTGGGGTTTGATTGGTGCTGGCAGGGAATTTGTAGGCAACCTGATATTTGGGTCGGTTGTTTTGGGAGCCAAGTGTTTGGGCTAACTGATGATCATCAATTTTGACGACAATGCCATCGATGTCGAAGGGGTATTGAGAACGTTTGGATAGGTATTGTTGGTAAATTGCTTCGACTTGACTGAGGTGACGGCAGAGATGATTTTCGACCGGAGTGAAGCCAAGTTTTTTAAGTAAGGCGTTTTTTCGATTTTCGGTTTCCGGTTCGGGAAGGATGTCGACAGCATAAAGGCTGCAATATTCGGAATATTTCGAGTCAAGTCGTTGAGAGATACCTGAGGCGGCGTTGCGGGTGTTGGAGTAAAACCCTTCCCCATCCCCTTCTCTTGACAGGGCAGGGGTATCCTTTTTTACAAGTTGATTAAGTTTTTCAAAATCTTTTAAAGTAACGATTATTTCACAGCGGACAGATCCGGAGAAGTTTGATGTTAGCTCTTTGGGAAAATTTCGCATCCTAACAACGTTTTGGGTGATACAGTCCCCCGTCTGACCATCACCTCGAGTGATGGCGTCGGTGATTTGACCATTTTGGTATATTAATTCGAGTGAGAGACCATCACATTTTGGTTGGACAACAAACCTGGTATTGTTGGGGATTTTTTTTAATTCAAAGTAGTGAGTCAGGTCTTCGTAGGTGGTAACTTTGTTTTGGGAAGACATGGAGTGGAAGTGTTTTTTTTTGGTCCAGCCGGTGTCAAAATTGGGGGTGCCAACCTTGGTAAAAATTCGATGATATGGGTTTTTTTGATGGAGCAGGTCTTCCAAGGTGTCATAGGTATGGTCGTCCATAATTGGTTTGCCGCCAGTGTAATAGGCCTTTTTGGCATCAATGAGAAGTTCACCAAGTTCCTCGGGGGTAATTTTGTGAAGATCAAGGGAGTCAAGGGTGATCATGAGTTTATTATACTCAATCCCCCTCTTATCCCCCTTTGACAAAGGGAAGGATATAATTTTTTAGTGAAAAGGATTGATTCTGAAGCCATTCACAGCCTGAGAGGCAGTGTCAGGTATATGAAGGATTTAGCCCTGATGGCAAGAAGAAATAGGAACAATCCGACTGTGGCCGAAAAGATAGTTCGGAAGATCGATTTATCGCTGATTTTTATTGTTCCGAATTAAGTTTAATTATCGAAATTGACGGTGATTCGCACGACAACAAACGGGGTACAGACAAAATAAGAGATAAATTTTTGGAATGTATAGGAATTAAGACGATTAGATTTACGAATGACGAAGTGTTGAATCATCTTGACAGTGTAAAAATGGTTCTGGAGGTCTCCCTTGTCAAAGGGAGATTTAGAGGGATTGGAAAATAGATCTAATTGTATATATAATATGTATAGTGGTGGATAGTAAAATAAAGAAAATTTTGAAAGCGTGGTTGTATGGGGAATTGTCTAATCAAGAGCTGGCGAAAATGGCGGAGAAGAGTGTAGGTCTAACTAACTAGGCAGTAGTAGGCACCTTTGGTGGAACCGCGCTTTTCAACTGCACCGGAATCGATGAGTTTTTTGAGGTCACGCCAAATAGTGTCGTCGGAAACCATAGGAAGAAGCGATTCGGCGTCGGGCATACGTAGACCACCAAATTGTTGCATGTATTCGACTAGTTTGATTTGGCGTTCGTTGAGGGCGACTTGCTTGCCACCAAGTTTTTGTTTAAGACGAAGGTCGCGGGAGAGTGATTGGACTTTGTCTTTGATACGGCCAAATTCGATAGCTAGTGCTTGGGTGTAGTATTCGATCCAGTGGGTCAGGTCACGTTTGAAAATGTCGAGAGCAAGGTCGTGAGTGGCTTGAATAGTGTTGTAATAATCTTCGGCGTTGCGGTCGAAGTATTCTTCCAGGGAGAATAGTCGACGAATGTCATAACCTTCAACATAAAGAGGCAGAAGAGCAAAGGCGCGACTACATCGTCCGTTACCTTCAATAAAAGGGTGGATGGCAACGAGAATATATTGACTAATGGCGGCACGAATGGCGGGGTGAACTTCATGTGATTGATAAGAATTGAGCCAGTCAATAAAATCAACCACAAAATAAGGAACTTCAACTGCTGGAGGTGGTCGATGAGCGATTTCGCCGGTACGAGTGTTTTTGAGGACAACCTGTTGGTGGCGATATTTTCCTAGTTCAGAATCGGGAATAACCTTGTTGGCAGTTAGTTCGTGGATTCGTTTGAGGATAGTTTGGCTGTAATAAAACGGGCGGGGTTTACCAGAGGCATCCGGTGGAGAAATAATTTTTTCTTCTGGAAGGGGTAAACCGGCATCGTAGAGGGACCACAGCTCTTCAAGATAGCCCATGACCTGACGATAATTGATAACTTCTTGAACATCGCGTTCCTGGGCGGTGATCAGGCGGCCTTCGATGAGCTTGGCGACTTCTTGATAAGTAAGATCGTTACCTTCGATGCGGGTGCCGTAGTGAACGGTGCGAACAATGGCTTCGTGCTGAAATTGCTTTTCGTAGGCAGGAATAAGGGGGGCCTCGTCGATGACGGCTTTGGCGGCTTCGATGACACCAATATTTTTGAGAATCTGGTTATTGATTGAAAATACCGGCGAAAACATTCTAGGGCGATTATAACATTTTTTAAGGGAGCAATAAGGAGAAACTGCGGGGATTAAAATTAGAAGGTTTTTTTATGGCTTTGTTGTTATGTAGTTATGGTGAATGAGGTTACCGAGGTACCAAAACTTACCGAACAGACTCACATGGTTGGACAGCGAGCTTCAGTGAGGTATTTTGACCCTAGGGATAAAGAGGATATTCGACGACTTTTGGGGATAATAAGAGATTCACAAGTGCAAAAATGGGTAGACGGAGTCGAGGGTATGAACAAAGGGGACGTGGTGAGATGGTCGCGCCAGAGAGGAAAAGATGAACAAGAAGAATGTTTGTTTGCTGTGTCCGGATCTTCGGACTTTGTGGGAGATAATGAGGTTGGGGAAGTTCAGGCATTTGTTAATACTTACTTGGTGGGGGAGGAACTGAGAGGGCGAATGGTAGGAGAAGGTGTGGTGCCGGAGAATCGAAATGTTGTTGAAGTAAGTTATGCTAGAAATCCTCGAACAAAACCAGGTCAAGTTGCTAGCGGATTGGTTCAAGTGTGTTTTCTATTAAACGAAATGATGGGCCATGATAGGGAGGAGGTAGTTCCATCGCTGCCGATTGTGGCTTTTGTTGATGAGCAAAATGTTGGTTCTATTGGGGTATTGGAACGTGCTGGTTTTGTACAGGCCGGAGAGATTCTTTATGATCAAGGTGATGCTAAGAAGAATCTTGTTTATAGATTAGATTGGGAGAGAGCTCAGTTTATTCTTCACGAGGAAGCCGATAGGAAATTATCTAAATAGGATGATCAACTGTTGGGACGATGTTTTTTTAGGGCAATATATCCGTAGAGTGTAGAGCTGATGATTTCGATAGCCAGGATTATTAGTCCATCGATGACTTGGTCACGGTTGGTATTGGCTATTCCTAGTTTGACGGTTTCAAAGGCGAATAAAACAGTTTTGATAACTATCGGAAAGTGATACAGGCTGTAACGAGCGATGGCGATAGCTGTTCCGATAAGCATAAATACAGCGTAGGAACTAACGATGATTTTTTGTTGGGATGAGGTATGAGTTGGTGGTGTAGTGTGGGTAAATAAGTGTCGAAGATAATTTTTCGAATGAATAAAAAGATTGTCGACCCCGGTTAGTTCTCGAACGATGAAATAGATGTCGGTTCGCATGAAAAAAAGAAATTGCCAGGATATGCCCAACCATTCTATTAATAGTGCTTGTTTGATTAGAGGCGTGACTCCATTTATAATGATAATGCCGTTGAGTAGGCCAATAACTAGTAGGTCGCTGATGATGCCTGCGGCATAAATGAGAACTCGTTGCCATGACTTTACCTGGTGTAGGTTTTGGTATTCTGTTTGCAGAGTAAGAAACATCAGTCTATTGGAGAGAGAAAGTTGGCTGGTTATTTTAAAATGTTTGGCTGTAAGGTAGTGGGCATATTCGTGACTTAGTCCCAGAATCCAGCTTAGTAAAAAGAATGTAGCTAGAGAATAACTTAGCCGTTGGTGCCAAAAAAAATCGTTGTAGTTCGGTTGAAAATTAGAACCAAACCAGGGTCCAACTAGGGCCAATAATCCTAATCCAGCATAGATAACCAATAATGGTTTGGCAAAAAGCAGATTGATTGGGATAAATGATTGGGGTGATTGGTGATTAGGATTCTCTGGCCGAGTGAACACCTGACCGTCAATTTTTTCAATTAGTCCGTGTTTTAACAACTCTAAAATCATTATTTTGACCCGAAATATGGCTACTCTTGGAGGAAAATTGTGAGGGTAGGTTTGGGACATTTTTTGGGCAATTTGGCTGATGGTGGAAGGTTGTTTGAGAATTGTGGCTAATGTTTGCCAATAATCATTGGTAATTACGAATGAGTTGGTGGCGGTATTACCAAGATAAATTTCTTTTTTGTGGGCTGGAAAAGTAGCTAAAGAAAGAGCGGTAATGATGGAAGAATTCTTTAGAGTCAATGACATGAACAGTGTCTTATATTATCAACTTCTTGAATTATGCCAGAATTAATAATAAAGTGAGGATGATGTCTATTGATAACAATAAATCATCGACCGGCGCTACCAAGGTAACAACGATGGTCAAATGTCCAAAGTGTGGACATGAATATCAGGTTGAGGTAGAAGTGCCGGAGAAGACTGAAACACCAAAAATGACTTGGCAGACCTAGTATGTCAGGGGAAACTCTTGGTAGTGGGTTTCGACCTTTGGAGGAAGGTGAGTTGGGGTTTGAAATAGTTGAGGCGTTTCGGAGGAGAGATCCTAATGTAACTGGGATAGTTGTTGACACAGTGATGGCGGCGAAGTTTAGATTGGAAGCGGGGAAATTGGGTGTTCATGAGTATAGTTGGGCGTTGCTTCGAGTAACAGACACATTGGTTGGGGATTTTGAAGGGCTTCGAAGTTCAGGAACACAGCCACATCCATATCAACCAGCAGAAGTACGTGCCTTACAAGTGTATCGAGAATTACGACCAGATGTGCGAAAAATTATCGGAGAAGTGGCGGGACAGATTCATAGTGATGATGATTTGAGGGGGTTGTTGGAAATGGTACAAAGGGCTATTAAGTGGGATAAGATTATGGGAATTATTTCTGATAGTGTGATGGAGCAGAATGGGAGAATTATTGACCATGCTTTGGCTATTTCTTTGTCGCCGGTGGAGGCTGCAGTGGAACTTCGTCGAATACGGGAAGAACAACAGCTGGCAGAGAGTCAAGTTTGGGGATCTGCAAGTCCTTACGCTTATGTTGATTGGCAGAATAATTTAGCGGTGATTGAGGCAAGTTTGGCAATAGCACTATCAATGACGTCTGATGTTGATGATGTGATTGAGGTTTGGGAGTCGGCTGGTGTTAGTTTGAGAAATTCGATGGATAGCTTGAGTTGGCATACCAACAAAGGTTCGGCTGAGTTTAGACAACGATCAGTGACAGCGGTAGCCAATGAGGTTTTGATTGGGATCAGTCGGTTGCATCTGGGCTTGTGTTGGTTGTTGAATGATGCTGAGACATCTTTGTGTTTTGAGGGTACTGTTAAGGCATTGGAAGGTGCTGTCACGGGTTTGGGGGATGTTGATCAGCAAGAACTGCGTGAGTACATTGAACCAACTTTGGCAATTCGTTTGGCTCATGTCTTAGTTTTGACCAAGGGGCGATTTTTGAAATATTGTTCGCCGGAGTTGTTTGATAGATTCCAAAAGGTGGCGGGTTTTTTTGGCGTTAGTGGCAATAGTCTTGCAGCTTTGACTGATGGAGTTATGAAGCGTGCTGAAAAGTTAACTGAAGAATCTACTTTTGATGATGGAGCGGAGTATAGGCGGTTGGTGCAGATAAGAGGGTATGTGTCTGGTCGAGTGTCGCTTTAAGAAATGAGGAGATAATCAATAGCACTTTTGGGGTCGACGTTGGATTCGATCATGTCAATGGCTTTAATTATTTTTTTGATAATCTTGGCGTTTTGGGGGTTTTGAGGAAGAGTTTGATGATAAGCAGTTAGCTGGTGACGAAGGAAAGGTAAAACTGATTCTTTGTCGGCAGTAATTTTTTCTGATTGAAGTAAATTTGTTTTGAGGTCGGGACTAATCTTAAGAAGCGGGATGGATGAAACTATGGTGGGAGAAATTGTTTTGACAATGGAACAACGGGAAATAATGGTTGGTAGAAGAGCGGTGGGTTTGTCAGTAGTTAGAACTATATAATTGTTTGGGCCAGGTTCTTCGAGGGTCTTAAGTAGGGCGTTTTGGGATTCGGTTCCGAGTTGGTCAGCCTGATAAATGACGACTAATTTGTTTTGATGGGAGTAGGGTTTTCGGGATAAAAAGTTGCTAATGTTTCTAACTTGGGCAATTGAATAGTCAGAATCAATAACTAGTAAATCTGGCTGGCCGGTTTGAAGTTCTGTCAGAATTGGTTTGATGTCGGGATTGGAGGAAACAATGACGGTTGAAGGAAAAATGGCCATAGCGTAAGATGATTATATAAAACATCTTCGAACTTGCGTTCGAGTTGTTCTATGTTACGTTTTATGGAAAATTTTATTGATATCGTGTAATAGATTAGAATAATTATGACCGATACTGCCCAAAAGATATATAAAAATATTCGTGAGGTTCTAGTAGACAAAGGTTTGATAGAACAAAATCAGGCCGATGAGGTGGGACTAAGGCAGGTAAAGACAGGTGAGCCGGAAGAGGAGATAATCAAGTCGTTAAGATTGGTGGACGAGATTGATTTTACTAAAGCTAAGGCGGAATTTATTCGAGTACCTTATGTTGATTTGGAAACGATCGGATTTTCTCCTGAGGCTTTGAGCTTGGTACCGCAAAGTGTGGCTCAAAAGTATAAGCTCGTCCCCTACCGGTTGGATACAAAGAATAATTGGCTTTATGTGACGATGGTTAATCCGTTGGATTTGGAAACAGCGGAGTTTTTGGAAAAGAAAACGAACCTGAAAGTCAAGACAGCCATGTCGACGGAGAAACAAATTGAAAGTTTTATTCGAGAAAAGTATGAAAGGGAGCGAGGAATTACTTCAGAAGTAACTAAAGCCTTAGATGAAAGGAAGAAGGAGGAAGTGGTAGTGGCAGAGGCGAGGAAAGCGGTTTCGGCTGAGGCCCCGGTGGCCAAGATTGTATCGACAATTTTGGAATATGCAGTAAAATCCCGGGCTTCCGATGTCCACATAGAGGCGCAGGAGGAAAATATTAGGGTGAGATACCGGATTGATGGAATACTACAAGAGAAATATTTGTTACCCAGAAATGTACACGAGGCAGTGGTGTCGAGGATCAAAATATTGTCGAATTTAAAGATTGACGAAAAGCGAGTCCCTCAGGATGGCCGGTTCTTTTTTACCTTTGATGGGAATGATGTTGACTTGCGGGTATCAACTTTACCGACTACTTATGGGGAGAAGGTGGTGATGAGGTTGCTAAAGAAATCACAAAAGGTGCCAACTTTGCCTGAGTTGGGTCTGCGAGGTTTGGCCTTGAAAAATTTGATGGAAGCGATCGAAAGACCCCATGGAATTATTATTGTTTGTGGACCTACAGGTTCGGGTAAAACGACAACTTTGTATTCGGTTCTAAGTATTGTGGCGACATCAAAAGTTAATGTAGTAACAATTGAGGATCCGGTTGAATACCAAATGAAAGGAGTGAATCAGGTTCAAGTGAATGTACAAGCGGGTTTGACTTTTGCTTCGGCGTTGCGGTCATTCTTGCGTCAGGATCCAAATATTATGATGGTGGGAGAAATTCGGGATGTGGAGACAGCAGAGTTGGCGGTAAATGCGGCCCTGACTGGTCATTTAGTATTTTCAACTCTCCATACTAATGATGCTGCAGGGGTACCACCTAGATTATTGGATATGGGGGTGGAGCCGTTTTTGTTGGTGTCGTCTCTTAACTGTGTGGTAGGACAGCGGGTTTTGCGGAAGGTGTGTCCTAATTGTGTTGGTGAAGCGGAAATATCACCTGAAGTAGAAAATGACCTAAAAACAACTTTGGGGTCGATATATGACATGATTGGCGAAAAATGGAAAAAGGATGGGAAGACTTTGAAATTGCCTAAAATTACGGGCTGTGAAAAATGTAATAACACTGGATACTTGGGACGAGTTGCCATTTATGAAGTGATGCCGATTTCGGAGAGGATCGGGAAGTTGGTGGTGGAAAAAGCGGCGGCTTCGGAAATTCAAAGGCAAGCAATGTCGGAGGGAATGTTAACAATGAAACAGGATGGCTATGTTAAGGTGCTTGAAGGAGTAACTACCATGGAGGAGGTCTTGAGGGTGGCGCAATACTAAATTAATTTTTAATTTATAATTTTTTAGTTTTTAATTATGGATCAGAAGATAACTGAGATTTTAGAGTTGGCAGTGGCCAATGGAGCCTCGGACGTTCATTTGTACGAAAATCAGGCCCCTAAGATTCGAATTCATGGAGAGTTGACGGCGATAAACGTGGGTGAATTTAATGATGGTGTGTCGCTCGAAACGTTAATGTCGATGCTACGACCCGAACAAGTGGAAAAGCTTAAGTCCGATCGGGAGTTGGATTTTTCACTGTCGATTGCTAGTGCTCGTTTTCGAGTGAATGCTTATTATCAGCGAGGAGGAGTAGCGGTGGCCCTGCGGGTGGTTAATGATGAAATTCCGACGATGGATAGCCTGAAGTTACCAGAGATTCTTCATTCTTTTGCTAAGTTAAGACAGGGTTTTATTTTAATAACCGGTCCGACTGGCCATGGAAAATCGACTACGGTAGCGTCGATGCTTGATGAGATTAATGGGAGTGGCCAGTCGCATATTGTGACGGTGGAGGATCCAATCGAGTATTTGATTAAACCAAAAAAATCACTGATATCTCAGCGTGAATTAGGAAGCGATACTTTAAGTTTTGCTTCGGCCCTAAAATCCTGTTTGCGACAGGATCCAAACGTGGTATTTGTGGGGGAAATGAGGGATTTGGAGACAATTTCGGCAGCGTTGACGGTGGCCGAAACGGGGCATTTGGTGTTCTCCACACTTCATACTAATTCAGCTTCCCAAACTATCAGTCGTATTATTGATGCTTTTCCGGAAGGGTCGAAGGACCAAATACGGGTTCAGTTGGCCGAGGTAATAACAGCAGTAATTTCGCAACGATTGGTGCCAGCAATCAACGGAGGTCGGGTGCCAGCAATGGAAGTATTGATAGCCCTGCCGTCGGTGAAAAACATCATTCGGGATAACAAAGCTTTTATGATTGACAATGTGATCCAAACGGGAACAGATGTGGGGATGATGAGTCTGGAGATGTCCTTGTCGAAGTTGGTGCGGGAGGGGGTCATTAGTGAGGAGGTGGCGATGGCCTATTCGCTTAAACCGGCAGAGTTACAGACATATTTAAGGAAAGCTGGATAATGCCAAAATATACTTTCAAGGCTAGGGATTGGAATGGAGTATTGGTTAGAGGAGAGCTTGAACAATCAACTGAAGCAGAGGTGGTGGAGTCGATTAGGGGAAGTGGAATGGTACCAATCTCGGTAGATATGGTGACTAATAACATGTTTACCAGTTTATGGCGAGGGATTGTGGGTCGAGTGGGACTAAAGCAAATAGCGACTTTCACTCGACAGCTAGCAACAATGATGACGGCTGGGTTGGCACTGACTGATGCTTTGGCGCTGTTAAAACAGCAAGCAGCGAGTAACGCGGTCATGTTTGAAATGGTGGGACATGCGCAGGACATGGTTAAAGGGGGTCAACCACTGGCTAGAGCTTTGGAAAAATACGAGAAATACTTTGGGTCGGCTTACGTGGCTTCAATCAAGGCAGGTGAGGAGGGCGGAGTGTTGGAGGAAATTTTAAGGAAACTAGCTGATAATTTGGAAAGTGAAAATGATTTTAGAGGTAAGGTTAAGGGAGCAATGATTTATCCAGTAATTGTGATAGTGGGAATGCTGGCGGTAGCGGTAATTATGATGGTAGTGGTAATTCCCAAACTGACGAGCTTATATGCCGATTTTGGAACGGCTAAGTTGCCAACTATTACTCGAATATTAATGCAGATATCCGACTTGGCAGTTAAGACCTGGTTTTTGTTGCCGATAACAGGTTTTGGAATTTACTTTTTGTTGCAAGTGAGTGCCAAAAATCAAGGATTGAGGTTAAAAAAAGATCGATTATTGCTTAGAGTACCGATTTTAGGGGAGCTAAGTCAAAAAACAATTTTAGCTAACACTAATCGAACGATGTCAATGTTGCTGTCGGCGGGAATTTCGTTGGTAGAGGCGCTACGGATTGTATCGGATGTGGCTGGGAATGAGGTTTACAGACAAGCATATCTAAGAATTGCCGAAAGAATCTCTAAGGGTTTTTCAATTGCCGGCTCGTTTGAAGAAACGGGAATTTTTCCAATGATTGTCAACCAAATGATTACTACCGGTGAAGCTACGGGGAAACTTGATGAGGTGTTGATTAGAGTATCATCTTATTTTTCGGCCGAGGCTGAACAATCAGTTAAAGCCCTAACTTCGGCAATTGAACCATTAATTATGATTGTGTTGGGGGTTGGGGTGGGGTTTTTGGTGGTGGCGGTGATTATGCCGATTTATAACTTGACATCGTCTTTTTAAGAGTATTTAATGATAAGTAACGATTAAATTTTATAAATTTTAGGAAAATAAAATGAAGCAGAAGTATTTTTGGGAGAAAGGTTTTACTTTGGTGGAGTTGCTAATAGTAATTGCCTTGATTTCGATTTTGTCAGTGGCGGTTTTGGCGACGATTAATCCAATTGAACAAGCCAATAAGGCCAAAGATTCGACAGTTCAAAACGATGCGGCCGAAGTAATGAATAGTTATGAAAGGTATTATGCTAATTCTCAATCGTATCCGTGGATGATGCATGGTGATACGTTGGGGGTAGATGACTCGTTGATTTTACGGTCGGATGCGGTTGGTTTTGGAATTTGTGGCTTGGCGGCAGGTGCAACTGGAGCAACAGCAGATGTGGAGGGTGTTTGTGCTACTGCCACAGAAACTGATGGGACTCCGGGTTTGTTGGTGACGTCGGACGAGTTGAAGCCGTCTTTTGCGGGAAAAGCGGAGTTCCAGACTGTGGTTACTAATGATGAAAACTCTTTGTGGTTGTATAAGGCCGCTGGGAGTGGTGGTTCGGTTTATGTCTGTTACATACCAAAAGCGAAGTCGAATCGTCAACAGACGAGTAAGCTTTATTGTTTGTATGAGAATGCTGGGACTTATAACCGGTGTGCCATTGGAGAAGATTGTGGTAGCGGTACCAATTGCGCTGCTTTGGATACATCTGATGCGGCTTGGGCTGTGCCGGAGTTGGGTGGGTTGAATGCTACTTATATGTGTGTACCGGAATAGTTGTATAGAGTGCTGATTAAATTGGACCCCCGCGATGGCGGGGGTTTTTGGTAGAAACCCACCCCTGTCCCCTCCCTTGAGGAAGGGAGGGGAAAAGATACAATATTACAATGGGTGTATTTTTTAAGATAATTTATTTTGTTTTGGGGTTGTGCGTTGGCAGTTTTATTAATATGGCGGTATACCGAACAGCGGGGAGGTATGGATTAATTAAGGAGGGCGACCACGAGGGTCGCCCGTACAACAGGGATAGATCATTTTGTGATTTTTGCGGGAAACAGTTGCCATGGTTTGAAAATATCCCGGTGGTAAGTTGGGTGATACAAGGGGGGAAAAGTAGGTGTTGCCGGACTCCCCTACCCTGGAGTTATCCGGTGGTTGAGTTGCTGATGGGAATTATATTTTTGGTAATCGGATTTAATGTTGTCGGTTGGCTAATAATGTCATTACTGATATTTAGTGGGGTGTTTGATGCCAAATATATGATATTGCCTGATTTTTCGACCTATATATTGATAATTGTGGCACTGATAGTGGGCCACAATTGGTTGGTGGCAATTGGTGCCGCGGGGTTGTTGTTGATGCTTCATGTTGTAACCAAGGGGAAAGGTATGGGCATGGGTGATGTAAAACTGGCGATCTTTATGGGATTATTTTTGGGTTGGCCGGGGATAGTGGTGGCAATGTATACGGCTTTTATAAGTGGGGCAATGGTTGGTTTGGGGTTATTGATGATTGGAAGAAAGGGCAGAAAATCGGAGATTCCGTTTGGGCCATTTTTAATACTCGGAACGGTGATAGCGTGGTATTATGGAAATAGGATATGGGAAATAGTCCAAAGTTGGGTGTTACTCTAGTAGAAGTTTTGTTGGTGATAGCAATTTTGCTGATTTTGGCAGTGATTATGGTGGGGACGATCGATCCGATTGAGTTGGTGGGACGAAGCGTGGATGCCAGAAAGAAGAAGGATATTGGTAGAATTAGAGTAGCATTTGAGGAGTATCAAAGTGATAAGGGGTGTTACCCAACCCAAACTATTATTGATGAATTGAGTGAACAGAGCAATTGCGGGTCGAGTGTGTTTGAGCCGTGGCTTAATGATTGGCCGTGTGGTTCCAATAATGAGCCATACATAATTTTAATCGACCCCGTGAATTTGGATTGTCCTGGATGGTTTAGAGTGTTGGTAAACCTGGAGAATCAAAATGATCCGATGATTCCTGATGGTTGGTATCAACGGGGTAGCACTTATCATGTTGGGCCGTATGGAATTAATGATGTGAACTATGGGACTTCGAGTACCAATATTAACTGGGATGATTTCTATCTTGATCCGAGCTGTCGTTGGTACGCTGATCGTCATAACTTTGACGATTGTTACACTCGTTCGGTAGGTGGAGGATGTGCGGGAGCAACTAATAATGCTTGTAGTGGAGATAATTGTTATGCCCGAAGTGACTGCCATTTAACTGAAATCTGCAAGGTTAGTTGTTGTGGTTCGGCCTGTAATTAGATTAGTATGAATAAGATGAGAAGGGGTTTTACATTAATTGAGTTGTTGGTGGTGATTGCGATTATGTCAATATTGACGGTAATAACAGTGTCGCAGTTTCAAAATGCGAGGAAAAAAGCTCGGGATGTGGCCAGAAAGGGTGATCTTAATGCGGTGTCCAAGGCAATTATGATGTATTACAACGACTATAGCCAGTTGCCAGCGGCGACCACTGATGGACGATTAGAAATTGGTGGTGAAGTAGTTGAATGGGGTGGGGGTGAGTTTAAAGATGCGACTGGTTATGTATATTTAAAGATGATGCCCAGGGAGAATAGTTCTGGCTTACCAGAATATTGTTATCGGGTGTCGACGGATGGGACGAAGTTTGCCTTATTGTCGGTACTGGAAAATAGTGAGGATAGTGAATATAACAAGTTTGATGCGGCTGGTTATTCTGGTTGTGGGGAGAATTACAATTATGTTTATTTTAGTCCGAACGCCGGTTGGTCCGATTTTATTGAAATTAACTAATGAAAACTAAAGGCTTCACTTTAATTGAGTTGTTGGTAGCGATATCGATTATCGGGGTATTGACGGCAATAGTGTTACCAAATCTGATGGGGGCTCGAGAGAGGGCTCGAGATGCCAAAAAAATTGAGGAACTAAATACGATGAAAAACGCTTTGCGGCTGTATTACAATGATAATCAGGTTTATCCTACTGGAACTGGGGTAACGTTGAATGTGACTGGGATGAGTGCTTATATGCCAGGATTGGCGGGAATAGGATACACCTATAGCTACACTCAAAGCACTGGGGGTGAGGGTTTTACTTTGTCGGTAGGATTGGAGTCGGGGATGGGAGATGAGGATATTGAATCTCAGGCGCGGTGTGGGATTGGGGCAACTCAAAATAAGGTTTACGCAGTTTGTGCCAATTAGCAGAGGATTGATTTATGAATTATGATATATAAAGTATGAATAAAAAAACAAATGATGGATTTACTTTGTTTGAGCTGTTGGTAAGTATTTCGATTATCGGGATTTTGACGGCTTTGGCAATAATGTCGTTTAGTGCGGCTCAAAAAAAAGCTCGCGATGCAAGAAGGATTGAAGATATGACAACAGTACAGAAGGCGGCGGAGCAGTATTATGCTCAAAATGATTATGTGTATCCAGCCAATACCGCTCCGTGGACGGGGATATTGGATGCTTTTCCGATTGATCCCAAAGGTACTGGTTGGACTGGTTATCGCTACTATTTAGGGACGGGAACAACGTATTGTGCTTGTGCGGCACTAGAAAATCGATCCAATGGTAATTCAACTAATAATGGTTGTGCTTTTGGTACCGGCACTACCGGACCTTTTTATTGTGTCAGGAGTCAACAGTAATTTATTTATCGATTATGAGTGATCAGTAAAATGAAGGATGGTTTTACGTTAGTTGAGCTAATCGTTACGGTGACAATTATCATGTTGGTTACGGCGGCAGTGGCGATGAGTTTTACCGGAACTAATAATAAAGCCAGAGACGGAAGGCGGATGACAGATATCGAAAGAATTAGAACAGCCCTGGAGTTATATCGACAGCAAAATGGTTATTATCCCCTATTGGATACCGGGGGAACAGCGGCAGTTATTCCAAGTTATCTGCAGAGTTGGCCTAGTGATCCGAAGTTTTACCGCTATGTTTATGACGTTGGGACTTCGTATACCTACTATCTTTATGGCTATATGGAGAATGTGGGAACGACCACTGGATCTTACGCTGGAACGGATTGTTGCAGTGGTACTGGTTGTACTTCGCCGTTATTGTGCAATTATCGAACAACTAATCCGTAGCAAGATTAAAGTTTTATTTAGTTCAAAATTTTTTGTGAAAGTAAAAGGTTTTACTCTAATAGAATTATTGATAGTGATAACTATGATGTTGTTGGTAACTGGGGGGACGATTGTTTTTGTAAATCGGTCAAATTCGGAGCAAAAAATTGCGGCAACCAAAAATGAACTTATTGGTAATTTGAGAATGGCACGAAATTATGCTCGGACGTTGCAGGTACCATCGGGGTATGTTGGGAACTTGGAGTATGTGGTTGTAAGCTTGAACACCTCGGGGCAAATCGTAGTCTACCCCAATCCTTGGGATACTGAAGGAGTAAGGTATATAGAAACCGATATTTCTCCATCAGGAGTGGGGACGAGTATGTATCCCAATCAGTTGTTTTTTGCAGCTTATGAGGGGAAACTGTTGAAGGTTGAAGATGGCAGGGTAGTTCCAAGAGGGTCGGATGAAATGGTGACTATTGTTATTAGTTCAACTGAAGGTGTTGGAAATACCGAATCAATCATAATTAATTCGGTAGGGTTGTTGGGGGGGGGTCAAAAGTGATGGGTTGGAGAATTAGAGGGCAAAGTTTGGTGGAGGTGGTCTTTGCGATTGCAATTATTGCTTTGACGTTGACGGGAGTAGCCGTATTGATGGTTTATAACTTATCGGCGAGAACAAAGAGTTTTGACCGAAAAAAAGCAGCTGAACTAGGGGAAAAGATAATGGAGCAGTTAGTTAAGGATGAAAGGGATACTCCGTTGAATTTTTGGCAGTTAGTGAGCGTTAGTTCCTCAACTGATCCCGACTTTGGTGGATATGTATACTCAATAGGATTTACTAATGTGGTTAATGGTACTAGTTGTGGGGTAGGAATAACTGATTGTGCTCAGGTAAATGTTCGAGTGGGTTGGAGTGGGACTAGTAATCAGAGCTTGGAGTTTAATAGATTTTTTTCAAGAAAGTGATGAAGAGGGGCTTTACTTTGATTGAGGTGGTAGTGGTGGTGGGGGTGATTGGGGTATTAATGACGGCAACGGTGTATGTACTGTCGGGAACGTTTCAGGGGAAGACTCGAGTAGAAATGGCTGACAATGTCGAGCGAAACGGAAGCTTGATTTTGGATGAGTTACGTAGACTTGGGGTGGGGGCGTTGGGAAGCGGGATTACGTGCCCAGCTGGTGGGGTGGGGTCGTCGGCAACGTTGGTGAGTGCCAGTGATGGTGGGGTAACCATAATTAGTTGTGTTGATGGGGATAAAATTGCTTCGGCATCGGCTAATGGGGAGATGAATTTTTTGGGTAGCGGCATACGAGTGTCGGGGTGCAATACTTTTATCAGTTGTGATACGGTCCCGAATGTGGGGGTGTCGGCTCTAAACTATGATTTTAATCTGCAGCTGGGTAATAGTAGTTACGGCGGGGGGTTGGTGAATAGGAACTTTCGATCGAGGGTGGTGGTAAGGAATTAAAGTAACGGTTATTTAACAGGGGTGATTTTGTTGACGTAGAGTTTGGTGCCAGAGTAGACACCTTCGACTTTGACTGTTTGTTTCATGAAATTGATTGGTTTTGCCTTGCCTTCGATTAGGGTAATTAGTCCGGAATCAGTTTCAAGCAGATATTCTTTGCCAATTTTGGTTTTGAGAAAACCCGTTTGGATGATGACTTCGTTATTTGTTTTGCCTGATTGTCGTTTGATTTTGAGGAAGGTGTAACCACCAAGAGCGATGGATGTTAATAAGACAAGGGTGATGACAATTGGTATTAACCTTTTCATATTTTAGTGTAACATGGGTGTTTTTGGCTAGTCCTATAGTTTGGTGATATGTGTTTTTGAGGTTGTTATAGTTGGGTGGTAAAAGATGGTTTTTTGATATGAAATGATATAGATTTGGAAGGTTGTAATTTGGCCTTGGTTACTAAATTAGTCTTACGTATGTAGTATGTATTATTTATTATAGGCTTGACATCAAAGAAAATTATGGTAAGATTAACGTATATTAGTAAGTAATTTAACTTATGACAAAACGAACTGTTGAGGCAGGTTCAGAACGTCCGATTGAGTCAAAAAAGGTGATTTCAAGTCGGAGAGATTTCTTGAAGATGGCGGGTTTGGGTGGGGTAGGCTTGTGGTTTGCGCTACAAGAAACTGTTCATGTTGCTCTTGCCGCTGATGCTTTGTTGACAAGGATGTCTGAAGTAGATAAAAACAGAATGCTGGAGAATGGTGATCTTCCCCCTATTACTCCCGAAATGCTAATGATTTTAGGGGGTAATTTTAGTATGGTAGGTGATGATGAAAGGACGCAAATTGTAAAAACTATTTTTGGACACCGAGAGGAGGTTTATGAGGCTCGTAATAGGGGGGTATCTTGGCAAGGTTTGGAACTATTGCCCCTGGCCAAGTCGAAGAGGGGTGGTGAGCTAATATCTAATGTTGATTTGTCGGCTAGGACTGGAGATTTGAGTAGCTATAACGCGACGAAATCGTGGTATGTTTTAGAGAGTGGTGGGTGGTTAGTTACGAGAGTGACGTTTTTGGGGAAAGTTACTCTGCCGTTGGTTTGTAGAGGTAAGACAGTAGGAGAGTCTACGGTGGCTGGTTTTACTCGAGAGAGGGGGAAAGTGTTGTGGGGTGTTGTTGGTTGTGATATATTTGGAGTAGATGTTGGCTCTAAATATGTGGGCAGTGATGGTGCCATTGGTGGCCTAGACGTAGAAGCGTTGCGAACAGGAAAAGAGTATCTTGTAGATCTTCACCGTGGGGATCCACTGGACGGGAATGAGAATTTGGGTGGAGCTCATGAAATATTAGATTTTTATACGCCAAAAGATTCTTCGAATACGGCAAGGCAGATTAGGAGAGATACTTTGTTTGGGATGCTGGTCCCAAGTGCTTTACAAGAAGGGCTTGGAAGTGACTATACGGTTGTTGATGTCGCACGGGGAAAGATTGACAACAGAAGAGCATTACACGTAAAACATGTGCTAGAAGTGGATAATCCTCATGTGACAGCTAGTCAGTAAAGGTTTGAGTGCGTAAATGATTTGTTTTTTAGGATGGTAATTGGTAGAGTATTTTGTGGATATTGTGAGATTGTGGGCTAAGAACTTGGGAATTGTTATTGGAGTGTTGTTGGTGTTGTTTTTTGACCCGAGAATTGTATATGGGGGGCCACCGGCTAATGCATGTTATTGTAATTGGCAGAGTTGTGTATATCATCGGTACTATACTCAGTGTAATGGGATAACTACACCTTGTGGTGCGTTGCCTGGAGTTTGTCCTGATTATAGTGTGTACTCTTGTACTTATGGTAACCCAAATGGTTTTTGTACTGCCAGTAGCACGTGTACAAACGAGCTGGATGGTACTTCAATTCCGTGTTCCGCGTGTAATGAGGGTTATGGCGATCTTGACCATGTTTCGTGTAATACTGATCCATATAATTGTGTAGCTTCTTGTGGGGCTGGATTGACCCCACCACCAGGTAATGAATGCTATGGGTGGCATGAAGGTTCTTGTGGTGGCGCGGGGTGTTCTGCTAATCAGAGATATCAAAGTAGATATTGCACTGCTACTGGGTGGGAGACGGAATGTCATTCTCCCGATCCCACAATTGGATGTTTGTGTACTAGTGGGGATAACCCGAACGGTTTGAGTGCGGAGTATTTTGACTATCCCGAACAGGATAGTGATATTCGATACTGGACATATGGCGCTATTGAGAGAACTAGGTACGATTCTAGTATTAACTTTGATTGGCAGTGGTATGCGCCGGATGTAGGTGATACTAGTGGAGCACAAGTTGATCAACATCGGTTTATGGCCAGATGGAGCGGGTATATTACTGTCCCAAGTACTGGAACTTGGACTTTTACAGCCAAGACTGATAATGTAGCCAAAGTAACAATTGATAGTTCTACAGTTATCAATACCTGGGGATTACCAGATGCAACTAGTGAAGTTGGTGATACTGGTTTGGTGGTAGCCCAGATTCATGTTGATTTTGATGGGCCAACAAATGGTTATACTTGGGTAAGGGATCATGATTTTGCTGACCAGGCGGTGGCAACGATAAATGACAATTGGGAACGGAGAAATTATATTTGCCAATGTGTTGGGTGTGCTGAAGATCCTGGTGATGACCAATACTATTGTACTGCAGCGCAGGGGTGTGACAATGGTTGTGGTTATGCTCAGCCACCGGGGTATGTGGCGTTTACGAATTTGAGCGGGTCAAATATGTTTTCAGTAGCGATACCGGACTATGGTGGGGTGGAATATATGTTACATCATGTGGATATGGTTCGGTGTGATCCCGATTGGACTAATTGTGCCACTACTTATTATTATGCCAGTGGAGGTGTTGGTGCCAAGAATTCATACCTGTTGGATTTTGGAACTGGTGGTGCTGATCCATGGAAGGTGTATTCAA
The DNA here is from genome assembly GCA_964503465.1 of uncultured Gammaproteobacteria bacterium. Classification (GTDB taxonomy): domain Bacteria; phylum Patescibacteriota; class Microgenomatia; order UBA12405; family UBA12405; genus CAZCYZ01. The sequence continues at coordinate 115,866 of CAZCYZ010000002.1, forward strand.
TGGAGTTCTTCTTTGAGCCACTATTACCTGGTTATGTTCCTAACCGTGGGGAAACAATATCTGGGACGCCAATAAGTTTGTCAGCTGGGTCACATCCAATTAGTATTGAGTACAGTGATCTGAAGAAATGTATTAGCGGGGATCCGTGTGATAGTTGGGTAAAAAGTGAGGCGGTTTTGGGGCTCTACTACTCTGGTCCATCAACAGCATATCAGTTGGTACCGTCGGCCAATTTGACAGCTTGTGAGTGTACCAGCGATTGTTCTGCTGGTAACTGCGGCCAGTCGGATGGCTGTGGGGTGGGGGTGTGTGGAACCGGGGACACTGGATCTCCGAGTCAGCCGACGTGTAACAATTTGGGGACAGTTTATGTGGGAACGACCACGATTGGTTGGAGTCCTGATACTACAGGTTTGGCTGATATTTATCAATATCAGGTTGATAGCGGGGCAGTGTCGGAAACTAGTGTTGGAATAACTAATGCTAGTATTAGTTATTCGTCTGGGGTGCATACATATAAAGCACGATCAAGCAATGATACCTGTGAGAGTATTGGGGTGGGAAGGACATATGCTAGTAGCTGGTCGAGTAGTTGTAGTTTTTGCTATGAGACGTCAAGTTGTAGTGTGGAGTGTGGTCAGGATATTGATTGTAGTACTTGTGCCTCGACTGATGCGATTACTCCGGGAGTGGTGACAATTGCGGCACCGCGTGGATCAACATCGGCACCAACACCTTACACTACCCCAACAATAGCAGTGCAATGGAATACTGATGAACTTAATCACACTACGGCGACTGACCATTATAATTATTCGATTTATAGAACAGATACTTCGGTGGGTTACACTGGGTTAACAGCCAATAATAGTGTTTCGAGTGTTGGGGTGACGATGGGGGTAGGGACAACTGGAGTGATTTATAGATGGCGAGTTAGAGGAGTCAATGATAGTTGTTCGGGATACACGGCGGGGATAACTTATGGTGGGTGGTCGAGTTATGGTTATTACTGTTGGGAGGGGGAATTGTGCAACTTGGAATGTGGTCAAGATCGAACATGTGCCAACAATGGCAGTTGCTCCTCGGTGGATGCGATTACTCCTGGGCCAATGGGTATAAACTCTCCAATTGGGACGACAAATGTGCCAATTACCTACACCACTCCATCGGTTAATTTGTCTTGGGGAATTACCGAAACCAATCATGCCGATACTGATTATTACCGGTATGAATCGTATCGAACCAGTAATGGAGTTGGTTTTAGTGGTAATACGGCCAATAATACAGTTTCGAGTGTTGGGGTGACAATGGGAGTAGGGGCAACTGGGGTAACTTATAGGTGGCGGGTTAGGGCGGAAAATAATACCTGTTATGGTTATCCAGCTGGAGCGACTGTGGGAAGCTGGTCGAGTTATGGTTATTACTGTTGGGAGGGGGAATTGTGTGTGCCAGGGAATCAGTGTGGTCAAACAAAGGATTGTGCCGGTAACGGTTCGTGTACCAATGTGGATGGTGGGGTTCCAGAACAGGTAACAATCGTCTCCCCTATTGGACCGAGTATTGGCGATCCGACGGTCTACAATGATGTATCGACCCTGACTTTACAATGGCAGAATACTGAGGTAGGTCATACCTATACTGATTATTATAACTATCAGGTAATAAAAGTTGGTGGGAGCAATCCTAGCAATGTTGGGACAACTTTTTATGGGGTGGGGAGTACGGTGGCTAGAACGGCGGTAAGTGTGGGAATTAGTGGAACCAGGGGGGATATTTATGAATGGAAGGTTCGGGCAATGAATGTAAATTGTCCGCCGACTGATTATGGACCTGATTCGGATTTGGGATTTTTTGTGTTGAATCGAACTCCAACTACCCCTGCTTTTACTATTCTAATGAGTAGTGGGGCGACAGTGCCGGCGGAAGCATATGGGGTGGGACAGTCGGGTAATCATATTTGTGATACGAGGTTTGCTTCTCGTCAATTAAGATTTGTAGTTGATGCTTATGATTTGGATGGTGGGGATACTATCAATGAGGTCGAATTAAAGTTTGGTGCAACTGGTTGGATAAGAGGTGTGGGATTAACCGGGGCGACTCCAATTTGGGAAAATAGTGGCGGCGGATTGTCGTTTTATAATACCCCCTCAACTTCAGTTGCTGGCACTAGAAGAAGAGTAATTTTTCCAGTAGAAATGTCAACTGATTTTCCAATTGGGATATATGATTTGGTAATTGACACGGTTGATATGTGGGGACGAGCCAGAGACAATGTCGATACTAATCGGGATTTTAAAAATTGGGATTGTCAGGTGCCAATAGTTGGAAATTTGTACGACTCTTCGTCGACTAATGGGCCAGTGTGTCCGACGACGGGATATGATAATTTGTATATTGGAACCTCGTTTACTTCGTTGGTTTTTGATGGGCCGGGATCGGACAATCCAGCTATGAATGTGACGGTACCCAATAGTTTTGCTTCTGGAGGAACATTGACTTGGGGGGCTAATTATATACCGACCTTTAATGCTGATTTGGATATGACTGATCCGATAAATGGGCAACGGGCAATTGATTTGGGGAACCTGGGGAATGGAGCCACTAGTTGCCCTGGGGGAATGTTGACAGTCAATAATACTACTTTGTCAGCGTATAGTGACAATCCGTCACTACGAGTAGATTTTTCAGGAATCCAGGATCAAGAACCGTGGTATCAGGCAGTGGGTGGTGGAATAAGAGCTAAGACCAGAGTAATTTGCAATGTTCCTCCGACTTGTGAATTTAACCCTTCGTGCCGACCGGGAATGTCGATTGATTCGACGGTATTATCGGTTGGAGAATCAGATAACAGTTTGGTGTCAGCGGTGGCAATTGATGATAGTAATGGCTGTGATTTCTTGGACGGAAGTTGCCGCTATGGTATTCCGAATAACTGGTATTTAAGCGGTGTTGATGGCGACATATGGGGTGAAAATTACACATATAAATCTTTATATGATAAGTACTTTGGTGGATTAGGGTTGGGGATTACCTATCCGGCTGGGACAGCAATGAGTAATATTGGTGCGACCGGGGTGGTGTTTGTTGATGGAGATTTTAATGTTGATGTGAATAATTCTTTGACTAATAGTCAGTTTTTGATGATAGTAGTTCGGGGTGAGGTGGTGATTGATGAGGCGGTAACGACATCGGCTGGTATTTTTGTAGCTGATGGAGGAATAAGGGTTGAGGGAACGTCAAATAATCAGTTGACAATAGATGGAATGTTATATTCGGCAATAACGGATATTAATTTGACCCGTGGTTACTCGGATAAGCAAAGTAATAATACTAGCCCGGCAGTGATAATTAATTACAAGCCGAGTTTGATATTTAATATGCCGGTAGATTTAGTTAAAGTATTATCTGGATGGAGAGAGGGAAATTAAAAATGAATAAAACAAAACAAAGAGGGCAGGTGGCATTGGTGGTTTTGGTAGTATCAGCGGTAGCGCTAACTTTGGGTTTGTCGTTATCCAAAAAAACGGTGATTGAAACCCAAGTGGAAACAGATGAAGAAGCGTTAAAGCAGGCTTTTAATGCAGCCGAGTCGGGGGTTGATTATTACCTAAGTACTGGGACTACTAAATATACTGCTCCGGATGGTAAAAGTGCGGCCGACGTAACCATTCTGAATATTGGGGGGACCGGTGCTGTTGATTTTGGGGACTATACTCCGGTTAATAACTACACTTATTTTTGGTTAGTGTCACACAGGGATGACGCTTCAATTGACTATACTGATTATTACTTAGGAGATCGAGTTGACGTATGTGTTGAGAATGATTATGCTGGTTCATTGGTGATGGGTTATTTTTTTCGCGATGGGAGTAATAACTACCGCCTACGACGTTATGTGGTAAATTTTGGTAGTAGCCAGGTGATTCTTAATCCAAGTAATTTACCAGCGGGAGTATGTGATGGCGGGAAAAAGGGTGCCAGAATTACTTTGGAGGTAGGAACAACCCCGTTGTTGATAACCGTGATGCCAGTATTTCAGGGTGGAAGAATTACTATGGAGAATGTTGGGGGAAGCCTGATCCCAATTCAAGGAAAGCAAATTTCATCCTTGGGTAGGGCGGGTGAAATATCGGCCACGACCGGAGTTAGTCGTAAACTAAATGTGGGGAAAAGGTACAAGATTCCTGGTTTTGCCATGGAAGCAGTTATGAGTGGAGCTCGGGTGTTAAATTAACTATACTTAACTTATGTCTAATGTAATTGGTATTGATTTAGGTGTTGGGAGCATCAAAATAGTGTCCCTGTCAAAGGGTGACAAAGGAGTGGCGCTTGATGTAATCGCTGAGACCAAGACGCCAAATAGTGGTTGGCTTAAGGGGGATCATAAGAAAGTCGCAGAATTGGTGGCGTCGATAAAATCGTTGATGTCTGATTCAAAAATTAGGGCCAAGCAGGCAGTGGTGAGTTTACCTGAAGACGAGATTGTTTCCCGAGTGATAAGATTGCCACCTTTAAAAGAGAGTGAAATTCGAGAGGCTCTGAAGTTTGAAGCGGAGACATTTATCCCCTATCCGTTGGATCAGGTATCAATAGATTATGAGGTGATGGAAGAAGATGAATCGGGGCGGTTAACAGTTTTTGCGATTGCTGCCAAAAACGATTTAATTAATCTTTATGTAAAGTTGTTTAAATCTTTGGGATTGGATTTGGTGGCAATTGAATCACCCGCAGTAGCGATTAAGAGAATTGTTGGCTTGACGGTGGGAGTAGATAATCCGGTGATGGTGGTAGATATGGGTGAAAAGTATTCGGATATCGTCTGTCTTAATAAGGGCAACATCTATTTTACTCGGGCGATTTCTGTTGGTGGGGAATCAATGACTCGGGCAATTTCGATAAATTTGGGATTAGATATGGCATCGGCAGAGGAGTATAAAAAGGCATACGGCTTAAAGGAGTTGGAATTAGAGGGTAAAATTAAGGGAGCGTTGTTACCGGTTTTTAGTAGTATGGCCGAGGAAATAAGACGAGCTCTAGTGGCTTTTAAGGAGGATCAAGGAAAACCAGTAGATTTCTTAATTTTGAGTGGTGGAGGGGCGAATCTACCGGGGTTGGCGGAAGAACTAACAAGAATATTGGGAATAGAAGTTCAAGTGGTTCAACCTTTCTTGCGGATTGACACTACTAAGGTAGTGGTGCCGCTAAATCTTAACTCCGAAGGTTGTCGATTTACTTTGGCAATTGGATTAGCATTAAGAGGACTAAATGACTAAATTAAATTTAAATTTATTACCAAGTCAGGCTAAGTTTCAAGCTAAAAAAATTCGGTTAATGAAGATGGCGAGGCGGTATATGTGGATCTTTGTATCGGTGTGGGTGGTGACTGTTTTGGTAGTTTTAGGAGTTTCGACATTAGTAAATATGATGGTCTTTAAAGAACGGACGAAGTTAACGAAGATAGAGGCGGAAGTAAAGTCACTAAACGATAGGGCGTTAACTGGATGGAAACTTAAATACATTGCCGGGATGGTGGCCAAGGCAATGAGTAGTCGGTTCGAATATGGAAAGACTTTTGATTTGGTGAATGGATTGTTTCAGGATAAGAAGGATGGCGATGAGTCCCAGCTGGTAAGTGGATTATTATCGGGTGATATGGGTATTAAGGATATGGAGTTGAAGGACAATCATACCTTTTTGGTGAGTGGTCAGACTGCAAATAAGGAAGCAATTGATACCTTGGAGAAAAAAATGATGGAGTTAGAACGAGGAGATGTGGCTGGATTTTCGGGGGGTAAATTTATATCGCTTGGTTATTCTAAGGGACAATGGGGTTATAGTTTGGAATTAAAACTCGAATGATTAAGAGTGCTGGGGTAATAGGCGACAAGGTGTTTGGGGTTGAAACTGGTTTGGTGAAAGTTTTATTGTTGCCGGTGGTGGTAACCATGGTGGGGATTTGGGCAGTTATGGCAATAATTGTTCCAAAGATAGGTGAAATTGGGGATAATGTAAGAGGGTTGGAAAAAATAAAACAACAGAAAAAGTTGCTTTTAAGTCGGAAAAGTTATTACTTGACTCTTGATGAAGAGGAATTGAAAAAGAATACCGATTTATTAGCTAAGGCATTGTTGAAGGAAGATAATGCTTATTATTTGGTCGGTATTATTCGAAATATTGCCTCGCGTTGTCAGTATTCTGTTCAGAACTTTTCGATTTCAATTGGTGAGTTGGGTGGAGAAGATAAAAAGAGTGCTGACTTTTCCAAGATTCCAGTATCTTTGTCGGTAATTGGACCAAAAGAACGGTCAATGGAGTTAATTAAGTCGTTAGAGAAAAGTTTGCCCTTGTTGGCCTTGGACAGATATGAGCAAAGAAATACTAGTTCAGGTTTGACGGAACTTAATTTGGTAGTATCTTCGTATTACCTGAAAGGAACAGGTGCCTTGGACATTGCTAAGCTGGAGATTAACGAATTGACGTTAAAAGAGGAGGAAGCTGGTTTGATAAAAGACTTGACTAACTATCAGGTGGTGGAGATGAGTAGTGGCTTGGTGCTGGACGAACAGAAGAGAGAGTTTACCAGGTACCAACGGGGGAATCCTTTTAGTTTTTGAACTCGAGAGTAAATTTTTGTTGGGGGTAAGTGATGGTAAGGATGGTGCGAATGGCCTTAATTACTTTACCCTGTTTACCAATAATTTGTCCGGTAATGTCTGGTGGGCTAACAATAAGGAGATTAACGGTATCGTCAATCTCGGAACTTTCAATAGTGATGGTATTAGGGTCAGGGACGATACCTTTGACAATAAATTCAAGAGTGTCGTGGATGGAACTCATGGTTTGATATTAACATCTATTGGTTAGGGGTATCAGCAGCAGGAGCGGGAGCAACCGGGGGTTTTTCCTTAACTTCTTTACTAATTTTCTTTTTTGGTTTTGAGGGATATTTTTCGGGGTGAAGAAGTTTATCAACTCCAATAGTCGGTTGGGCTCCATTTTTTTGCCAAGTAGCTAGCTTGCCATTGTCAATGTTAAGGGTTTTAGTGTCGGGGGTATAAAAGCCAATTTCGTCGACAAAACGACCATCAACTTTGCTTCGTTGTTCGGCGACGACGATACGGAAGGTTCGCTGGTGTTTTTTTCCACGAGGAGAAAGTTTGATTTTGAGCATATCAGCGATTGTAGCAGAAAATTAACGATTTTTCTCTTGGAGGATTTTTATACCAGCGATGGCGGCGGCTTCCTCGGCTCGCTGTTTGGAGTTACCGTTGCCGGTGGCTATGGGCTGGTTGTCGATATAGAGGGTGGCTTCGAAGTTTTTTTGATGATCTGGGCCAGTTTCTTTGGTGATTTGATAATGTGGAGTAGTCCCATTTTGACTCTGGGCCAATTCTTGAAAAAGGCTTTTAGGATCTTTGTAGATTTTTTGTTGGGAAATTTCGATGATATTCTTATCAAGAAGTGAGTGGAGAATTAAGTCAACCTGGTCAAAGCCGGCATCAAGATAAATGGCACCAATAACACTTTCAAGAGTGTCGGCAAGTATTGAAGAATTGGTGCGACCACCGTGAGTTTCTTCGCCATGACTTAAAAAAATACTATCTCCGAGTTCAATGTTGGTGGCAATTAAGGATAAATTTTGGGTGCAAACGATTAGAGCCCGAAGATTAGTCATGGATCCTTCGGCTAATTGAGGAAAATGGTGATAGAGTTGGTTTGATACCCACAACTCGAGAACAGCGTCACCAAGGAATTCCAATCTTTCGTTGGAAACTAAATCGGGTGAATGATTTTCGTTAAGATAGGATCGATGTATGAGTGATTGTTTTAAAAGTTGAGCGTCTTTGAATTGATAGTTGAGCTTTTTTTGGAGCTTGTTCATAGTTGCGGATCAAGTTTTTTAATAATACTGCCCATAACTCCATTAACAAACGAAGACGAATTGTCGGTGCCGTATTCTTTGGCCAACTCGATAGCTTCGTCAATAATGACCTTGGGTGGGGTTTTCTTTTGGTAAAGTAACTCCCAGATGGCGCATCGAAGAATTGATAAATCAATTTGGTTGATTTTTTCAAGGGGCCACTTGGGGGCATGTTCTTCGATAACTTTGTCGATTTTGGTAATCGACTTGATAATTTTGGTGGAGTCGGTAGTGGTGGGGCGCTTGGTACCGAAGCTCCAGGCAAAAACGGCCTGAAAGTTTTTTATGCGCTTGAGGTGTCGGGGATCGTATCTGTTTTTCACTGGTGGCAGTTCTGACACTCAAAACCGACTAATTTCGGTTGTTGGCAGTGGCGGCAGAGAACATGATTGGCTGGTATTTTGGCGGATATGGCGGCTCGGCGACATCCCTGTCGGCGGCTAGATGGCCAATGTTTAGGTAGAGCAGTCATGGGGGTATTATATAACAAAAATATTAATTTTTGATGTTTCGCTCTATTTTGATAGATTTATTGAGATAGGATCTCTTGAAATATCAGAACTAGTTGGTGGTGTGACCAATTGAGGCGGCAGGATTGTGTCTTAACTTGGAGGGATCAAATGAAGAATTTTGTTGGAGAATATTAGCTAAGATTTGTTGACAGTAACGGATAAGCTTGAAATTGGCTAGATCGGCGATTTTGAGGGCAGGAAAGCCGTGTTGGAGGTTTGAGGTGATAAGTCCGGGCCCACGAGTTTTTAGGTCATAGTCGGCGATTGTTTGGCTATCAGTATTCTGGGTGAAGAACTTAAGCCGGGAAATAGTGTTGATATTGGTCGATTCAGTGAAGAGATAACAAAAACTTGACTCTTCTCCCCTGCCAACTCGACCGCGAAGCTGGTGTAACTGGGATAGACCAAAGCGTTCGGCCGACTGAATAATAATGGTGTTAGCATTTTTAATATCGACTCCGACTTCAATTATGGGGGTGGTAACAAGAATTTGGATTTTGTTTGATTGGAATTTTTTGATAATTTCGTCTCGAATGTTTGATTTAGTTTTACCGTGAAGTAGAGCTAGTTTAAGGTGAGGGAATACCACGGTGGATAAATGATTAAATTCTTGAATAGCAGATTTGATTGACGATTGTGTTTCGGATGTAGCGATAAACGGGCAGACAATGAACGCTTGGGATTGGGTGGTGATAATTTGTTTTTCTAGCCAATGGTAGCATGATAGTGTTTTATTGTTAGGAACAAGGAAAGTTTTGGGTGGATGGTGATGTGGCAGTGGTTGAAGTTGGGAGAGTTGGAGGTGGCCCATGAGGGTGAGGCTAATGGTTCTGGGGATAGGAGTGGCTGACATGGTGATTTGGTGAGGTATGTTGTTGGGGCTGAGTGATGAGAGAAAGGATCGCTGGGCGACTCCAAATTTGTGTTGTTCGTCAACCACCAGGAGAGTGATAGAGGGGAGTTTGGAGTGGTGAAAAGCAGCATGGGTGGCAATAATGATTGATACTTTGGGGAATTTTTTGATATGATGGCGAGAGGTAAGTAACTTTATTGGAATCTTTGGCAAATATTTTTTGAAGTTTTTAAAGTGTTGTTGAGCTAGAATGTTGGTTGGGGCGATTATGAGGGAGTTGTGGTTGTTTTTGTAGGTTAAATAGGAGCTAAGAATAGCCAACAGAGTTTTGCCGGAACTGACATCGCCAACTAAAAGCCGGTTGGTCAGATGGTGGGTGGAGGTTAAGTCCTTTCTAATTTCGTACCAGGCTTGTTTTTGGGAGGGTGAAAGTTGAAATGGGAGTAGTTTAGTGACGGGAGAGATTGGATACAGTTTTAATGGTTTGGGTGGAAGTGATTGCTGTTTGACTTTGAGTAATTCGCTCTCGGCCAGAATGGAGAGTATCTCATCAATAGCTAAGCGAGTTCGGGCTTGTTGGAGGTAATTTTGATCTTGAGGGAGATGTATTTGGGTTAAGGCCTGGGTTAATGATAAGAGATGGTATTTTTGGGTAATATTTGGTGGTAATGGGTCGGTGATTGAGGAGAGGAGGGTGGTGATGTGAGTGTGGATAATTTTACGAAACCATTTAGAGGTTAAGCTTTTAGTTTCGGGATAAACACTAATAATCTTACCAGTACTGTATTGTCCGTATTCCGGGGAGAAAATGGTTTTTTGGTGATTAAAAAAACTGATTTTCCCGGCGACACTAAAGGTTGCGTTTGGTTTGAATACAGTGGCTAGGTAGGGTTGGTTGAACCAGGCCAAGTTGATGGTACCGGTATGGTCTTCTAGAGTGGCGATTTGAAGATTCTTGTGTGTTTTGGTGTAGAGGTTTTGGAATTTGGTAATTTTACCGGTGAGGGTAACAAAACTGTCAGGAGTGGCTTGAGATATGGGGATAGTGTGAGAGAAATCAAGGTAGCGGTGGGGAAAATGATAGAGAAGATCGGATAGAGTGTAAATTCCGAGCCGGTGAAGCTTGGCCAGGGTTTTAGGGCCGACACCAGGAAGCATGACTTATGTTATCATTAAGAAATTGAATGAGGATCAAGCGAAAAACACTCAAAAAAACTATTTTAATTGTGGCAATGTTAGGTCTGCTTTTGTCAGGTTTGTTGCCAACATTCGGGTCTTTATTGAGAATGCAATGAGGCGAAGAAGATTTTGGAGGTTATTTTTTGTGGGGGTTTTGGGGGTAACTTTAATTGGAGTAGTCTCGGCTTTGGGATTGTTCATTTGGTATTCACAATATCTACCCAGTCCTTCAAGGGTGGTAAGACACGAAGGTTATGCCAGTAGAATATTAGACAGGAATGGAGAATTACTTTTTGACGTTTATCGAGATGCGAAACGGATGCCGGTAGTCTGGGAAGATGTTCCAAACTCACTTAAGCAAGCAACAGTTGCAGTTGAGGATAAGGATTTTTACAAACATAAGGGCTTTGACCCACTGACCCCCTTTAGGATAGTTAAGAATTTGATAGTGATGCGAAGGTTAACTGGGGGGTCAACCTTAACGCAACAGTTGGTGAAAAATGTGCTATTGACTTCGGAAAGATCAGTGTCGAGGAAAATAAAGGAATTTATGTTGGCGGTTCAAATTGAGGCGAAGTATTCTAAGGATGAAATATTGTTAATGTATCTTAATGAGGCGCCTTATGGTGGGTCGGCTTGGGGGGTAGGAAGTGCTTCGGAACAATATTTTGGTAAGCCGGTGAAGGATTTGTCAATTGAGGAAAGTGTGATTTTGGCGGGGTTACCCCAAAGACCGAATGCCTATTCACCTTTTTCTAAAACCCCAAAGGCATATATTGCTCGGTCGGAACATGTAGTTGCCCGAATGGTAGAGGATGGCTATTTAAAAGATGGGGAGAGTAAAGATGTGGTTGATAGGATAAAAAATTATCAGTTTTATGAGAACAAGAATAAGCTGTTTGCCCCACATTTTATTTTTTGGATGAAGGATGAATTGGCCAAAAAATATGGGGAGGATGTAGTTGAAAGTGGAGGTTTGAAGATTACGACAACATTGGACATGAAACTTCAGGATGAAGTGGCCAAGATTGTAACCGAAGAAGTTGATAAGGCAGAAAAGTTAGGAGTGAGTAATGGAGCGGCGTTGGTAATCGAACCACTAACAGGTCAAGTCCTGGCGATGGTTGGGTCGAGAGGTTATTTTTCCGATAAAACTGATGGTAATTTTAATGTAGTAACTCAAGCCTTAAGACAACCTGGATCGGCGATTAAACCGGTAACATATTTAACCGCCTTAAAGCGTGGATATACCCCATCAACGATGGTGGTCGATGCGCCGGTTACTTTCCCTTCGACAAGCTTGGGGCAAAAGGATTATAGCCCCAAGAATTACAGCGGTAAGTTTAATGGGCCAATGAGTTTGCGAGCAGCGCTGGGTAATTCGATTAACACGGTAGCAGTCAAAATGTTGGCTAAAGTTGGGGTAGAAAATATGTTGGCTCAAGCCTATGAAATGGGGATAACAACCCTAGAGCCAACAAAAGAAAACTTGTCGCGTTTTGGATTGGCAGTAACTTTGGGTGGGGCGGAAGTGAGAATGTCAGAGTTGTCATCAGCTTATGCCGCTTTTGCTAATGGGGGGAGGAAAGTTGATTTGGTGGGAGTGTTAAAAGTTGAGGACCGAAACGGTCGGGTGTTGGAGGAATTTAGACCGATGGAGGGAAGACGAGTGATGACCAGTCAGGAATCTTTTTTGATGTCCAATATTTTGGCGGATAATTCTGCCAGAGAAATTACTTTTGGTTTGAATAATGGCTTGGTGATTTCTAATTATCAAGTAGCGGTAAAAACTGGAACTACGAACGATAAAAAAGATAATTGGTGTATTGGTTGGACGCCAAATTTGTTGACGACGGTTTGGGTGGGAAACAATGATAATACTCCAATGTTAAAAATAGCGTCGGGAGTATCGGGGGCGACACCAATTTGGCGGCGAATAATGTTGTTTGAACTACCACGACGACAAAAACAGGATTTTTCGATACCGGAAAAAATTATTAGTCTGGAAGTGGATAAGGTTTCCGGATATCTGTCACATGATGGTTTTCCGGCTAAAAATGACTATTTTGTTGATGGGACACAACCAAAAATTAGTGACCCAATTCACTTGAAACTTAAAGTTTGTAAAGGGGTGACGGGCTTGGCCCCACCACAAGATGTGGCCTCGAATAATTATGATGAAAAAGAATATATCAAACTGAAGGAGGATGATCCGATTTCGAAAGATGGGAAGAACCGTTGGCAGGAGGGAATTGACCAGTGGGTTTCGGAACAGGGCGATAAAGAAAAATATTTCCCACCAGAAGGTTATTGTCGAAGTGGTGGACTGGTGGATATAGGTATCGATAGTCCGGCTCATCAATCGACTGTTGGAAGTACGTTTGATGTAAGATTAAAAACAACTTCATTAAAAAAGGTGGTTGAGGTAAAGTTGTGGGCTGATGGTGAGGAGAAGAGGACTTGGACAGAGAAACCTTTTGAGATGAGTTTGAGTTTGTCGGATGGTCCGCATGTGCTGAAGGTAAAGGCGGTGGATAAAGATGGAAATAGCGCTGAACGTGAGGCATACATTGGAGTTAATGTTCCTTGGGATTGGAAACCCTCACCAACACCAACACAAACCCCAATTCCAACATCAACGCCGATTCCGACTTTGGTTCCAACCCTATCCCCTACCGTGGCCCCTTAATCGAGATGGTTGTCTGTGGTGGCCGGTGGCTTGTTAAAAGATGAAGAGTGAGGGCATTGAGCACTCTTATTTGAGCGATTTCTTGGTCAGTTGGTGGTTGGGTGAGCATATTACGAAGAGATTCCTTTTGGGCTTGTGTTTGCTGGAGTCCAAATACCCTTTGAGCAAAACATTCGTAACAATCGGGTTTTGGTGGCATGGCCTATCCTATCATGTTTTGTCCGTTGGTTAGACCAAAGGCAGAGAGGTGGGTTTTTTTGGCGGTTTTATCAGTGCAATTGTAATAAGATACCCGGAAGGTATATTTATCTTGGTAGTGGTCGACAACGTTAATGGACCAAAGAATTTTTGGATCGATTAAATTGGTGTAGTGTTGAGTAAGTGTTTCGGGGTCTTGAGTAGAAGTAACGTTGGCATCGAGAGTGATAATTTGGGAAGTTAATTCACTGGCGGAACTACTGATGTCTTTGGGAGTGTACGTTTCGGGTTTGTCCAGATCATCAAGAATTGTTTCGGAGAATTTGTGGCCATCGTAGGTTCCCAGGGCGTACTTTTCAATATATTTACCGTTTTCTTGATAATAAATTTTGCCAATTTCGAAGAATTTCGGGTTTGGCAGTTTATATCGATTATATTGGTCTAATTGGTTTTCTAATGATTGAATGATTGATTCGCGTAAGACCGGGTATTCAGAATTAATTGAGTTTTGGGTATAAACAGCTTTACTGGAGAGTGGTTTTTGAACTAGGGGCCAGGAACGAACTTCGTCATAACCCTGATTAATTAGGTCATCTTTGAGCTTCTCGATAAGGTAAAGAACTTTGGGGGTGATATCAGGAAGTTGTTTGGAGACTAGTGGTTCCGATGCGGGAATTTTTTGATAGCCGTGGAAGCGGATAACTTCTTCGATTAGATCCTCTTCGATGGTGATGTCTTTACGAATTGACGGAGGAGTAACAAGGTTATTATTAATAACACAACCGAGACGTTTAAGGATATCGTTTTGGGGAATGTCGATACCAGAGTAGAGGGATGGTTTTAGAGGATCAAATGGTATTTGGGGTGGGGTTGGTTTTTGGGGATAATAATCGAACAGTTGACTATTAATATGACCATGGCAAAGGTCGCAAATTAATGTGGCTAGATGGTTGAGAGCTTGGAGGATAGTTTCGGTGTCCAACTCTTTGTCGAGGCGGATTTCAGCTTCGGTGATAGTTTTGGTGAGACGGGAATCGGTTTTAACTCGGGATCGATTGTAAACGGCTGCCTCGATAATAATATCAGTAGTTTGATTGTTAACAGCGCAAAATTGACCACCAATGAAAGTAAGTGACAGTGGCTGATGACCATTGGAAATCAGTAGACAATCGGGATGAAGCTTAAGGTTGGTGCCGTCGAGAGTAATGAATTCCGAATATTGTTGGTTGTCTTCCCAAATTAAATTTTCGCTAGATTTGGCAATGTCAAAAGCATGATTGGGAATACCCCAAAGAAGCATAATGTAGTTGGTGGCATCAACAATGTTGTTAATGGAATTAATATCGTGAAACTGGAGGAACCGAGCTAGCCAAGGTGGGGAGGAGGAGGTTTTTAGGTTGGTGATTTTGATGGCGGTTAGTCGTTTAACATTAGCGGATGTAACTTTGATTGGGAGTTGATAGTTGGAAATTTGGAATTGAGGAGTTTTGGGGGTGACTAGAGGAATGTTGTACAGAACCGAAATATCGCGGGCCAGGCCGTAGTATCCAAGACAGTCTCCCCTATTTTGGCGAATTTCCAGGTCAAAGATAGTTTCACCGTCAATAGTTTTGGTATTGGAGACGAAGTGACCAATCATGGCCAGATCGTTGGCCAAAGTTTTAGAATCAACATCGAGGTTGGGTAAAAATTGATTTTTAAGAACGGAATATATTAGTTTCATAAAATAAACCCTCCCCCGACCCCTCCCTTGACAGGGCGGGGGGAAATAATTTTATTGAAAGTAATATTCTTATTTTTCATTTGGTTTGTAGGCAAGGTTGCCGCCAGTAAGGGTGCGGATGTCGGTGATGCCAAAATTGGCCATGGTCCAACGATCTAGGCCCATGCCGAAGGCAAAGCCACTCCAAATGTTGGGGTCAATGTTGGCCATTTTGAGGACATTGGGGTGGATAATGCCGGCACCACCCATCTCCATCCAACCAGCACCCTTACAAATTGGGCAGCCAGCTCCATGACAGTTGAAACATTGCATGTCGGGACCAACACCTGGTTCAACTTCGGGATAATATTTTAAGCGATATCGAGTAACGACATTCGGACCATAAAGTGTCTTAAACATCAGGTCCATGGTGCCAAAAAGGTCCTTAAGAGTCACATTTTTATCAACAACTACGGCTTGATATTGGTGGAAAATAAAATGATTGCTTTTGTTGACTTTTTCGTTTCTGTAAACTTTGCCGGGGAAGGCGGCTCGGAAAGGTGGTTTATTGGCAGCCAGGAGTCTGGCTTCGATGGAGGATGTTTGGGTGCGCAGTAGAATGTCGGGTTCTCTGACGTAGATACTGTCTTGCATGTCGCGGGCGGGATGGTCGGATGGTAGATTAAGTCTTTGAAAGCAATATTCGTCTGTTTCGACTTCTGGACCGTCGTAGACAGAGAAACCAAGCTGGCGAAACAGGGCATTGAGTTTTCTTTCGGTAATGGTAATCGGGTGGAGAGAACCAGCCTTTTTGGTAGCAAAAATTGGTTCATCATTTTTCGTTTGATCGTTTTTTATTTGAGGTAAGGACTCAAGTTTGCAGGAGATTAAATCTTCGATTTGTTGCTTGAGTTGGTTTAGATATTGGCCAAACTCTTTGGGATTAGGAGTAGTTTTTATTTTGGCAAATTCAGAATTGATGATGCCATGGCGGCCGAGATATTTGATACGAAGGTTTTCCAATTCGGTGGCTTGCTGACAATTTTCAATTTCAGTTTTAATTTTTTCTAGGTTCATAAAAAAACAAACCCCGCAGCGGCGGGGTTTAATTGTAGGTTAAATCCCCTCTTTATTTTAGAGAGTTAAAGATAAACTTGAAAGTGTTGGGATCGTGAATGGCAATCTCAGAGAGCATCTTACGATTGAGCTCGATCTTGTTGTCTTTGAGTTTTTTGATAAAAACTGAATAGCTGGTGGAAAAAGGTTTAAGGGCAGCGTTAAGGCGAACAATCCAGAGTTTGCGAAAATCACGACGGCGGATGCGACGGCCATTATAGGCGTATTGGCCGGCGTGCATAACAGCTTCGTTGGCGACTTTGAAGCGCTTACTTCGGGTCATCCAGTAACCCTTGGCAAGTTTGAGAACTTTTTTGTGACCAGCTCTACGAACGGTACCAGTTTTGACTCTCATATTTTATTTTCCTAAAATTTGTTTAATTTTTTTGGCGAAACGACCAAGGACGGCTTTTTTACCCTTAAGCCGACGGAGTTGTTTTTTACTTTTGCGGCGACGAAGATGGCGGTCAAAGGAGGCCTCGCGGAGAACCTTACCGTTTTTGGTGACCTCGAAGCGGTTACTGACCGATTTCCTGATTTTGAGTTTCTTTGACGGAGTTTTCATCTTTGTCGGTTTTTTTAGCTTTAACTGGGGTAAGAGTAAACAAAAGTCTCTTGCCCATAAGTCTGGCTTCACCCTCGGGAGCGGAGATAGCAGACAGATCTTTGGTAAAGCGATCAATCAGCTGGTACCCAAACTCCTTCCTTTGGATTTGGCGACCTTGGAATTTTATACTTAATTTGACTTTATTTCCAGTGGTTAAAAATTTATTGGCCTTACGAACGGCAGTTTCGTAATCATTTTGGGAAATAAATGGTGTCATTTGAATCTCTTTAAGTTCACCGCCTTTGATGCCTCGTTTTTCAGCCTTCATTTTTTTGGCCTCCTGGTATTTGAATTTGGAAAATTCAATTAATTTGATTACTGGGGGTTTGGCCATTGGGGCAATTTCAACTAAATCCAAACCAGTTTGATAGGCTTGTTGCCGGGCGTCGGTAATTGACATAATGCCGATTTGTTTGGCGTCTTCGTCGATTAAGCGAACTTCGGGGGCGGTAATGTATTGATTAATCTTGTAAAATTTTTTGTTTTGATTTCTATAGGTAGCCATTTTATGGTTTATTTTATCAAAGTTTGGGATTTAGTGGTGATTTGCTCCTTAATTTTGGCAATAAAATCGTTTATTGACATGGCACCAAGATCCTGTTCGTCACGTTGACGAACAGCAACGGTATTCGAATCGGCTTCGCGAGCACCAATAATTAACATATAAGGAATTTTTTCCAGTTGGGCATCGCGAATTTTGGCTTGCATTTTTTCGGAGCGGTCATCAATTTCAAAACGGATGTTGTTTTGACTAAGCATTTCCCCTACTCTTTTGGCATATTCGTGCTGATTATCAGTGATGGGAATGATTTTGGCCTGAACTGGTGATAACCAGACCGGGAAGGCACCAGCAAAGTGTTCAAGCATGATCATTAGAAAGCGTTCAGGTGAACCAACTATGGCTCGATGTAGCATGACTGGGCGTTGTTTGGTGCCATCGGAGGCGGTGTATTCCAACCCAAAACGCTCTGGGAAGACGTAATCAATTTGGATGGTAGAAAGTTGCCATTCACGCTTAAGGGCATCAGTAGCAATTAGATCCATTTTCGGGGCATAAAATGCGGCTTCACCTGGACCGTCAAAGTATTCGATGTGATTACGTTTCATGATGGTAACGGCCCATTTCTCAACCTTGTCCCAGGTGGCAGGGTCGCCAAGGTATTTTTCGGGATGTTGAGGATCACGGGTTGATAGGCGATATTTGTATTTAAGCCCAAAGGTATCCATGATTTCTTTGGTCATTTTGAGGGCGGTGTCAATTTCGGCATCAACTTGATCTTCACGACAAAATATGTGGCAATCGTCTTGTGAGAAAGCCCGAACACGAGCAAGGCCATTTAGTTCGCCCGGTTTTTCATCACGGTAAAGCATGGCAAAATCGGCATAGCGGAGAGGTAGGTCTCGGTAAGAATGAGGTTGAGAACAATATATTTGAGTGTGTTGGGGACAATTCATGGGCTTAAGGAAGAATTCTTCATCGGAATAGTTACTTACAACCCGGAACATGCTGTCTTTGTATTTATCGTAATGACCAGATATTTGAAACAATTTGGCCTTGGCGATTTGAGGCGTCCAAACCTGAGTGTAACCTTGTTTTTTTTGGACATCTTCGACGTAGTTGTTGACCGCGAGACGAATAGAAGCACCTTTGGGGGTATAGAGAGGAAGACCACTGCCAATTAGTTCAGAAAAGGTAAAAAGCCCAAGTTCCCTGCCTAATTTTCGATGATCTCTTTTTTGGGCTTCTTCAATGATGCGGATATGTTCATCTAATTCTTTTTTGGACTCAAAAGCGGTGCCGTAGATGCGGGTTAACATCTTATTTTTTTCGTCACCATGCCAATAAGCGCCAGCAATCGAGAGTAATTTGAATGCCTTGATTTTACCAGTAGAAATGGCATGCGGACCAGCACAAAGATCGACGAAATTATCACCAGTGTAGTAGATAGAGATAATTTCGTCACGATTGGTGATACTGTCGAGCCATTCGAGCTTGTAAGGGTTATCGGCAAAAAGTTTTTTGGCTTCGTCGAGGGAAATTTCTTGGCGAGTGATATCAAGATTCTGATCAACGATTTTTTGCATTTCGGCCTCGATTTTGGGAAAATCTTCTTCGGAGATTTTGAAGTTGCCAAGGGGTTCAAGATCCATGTAGAAGCCATCATCGGTGGCTGGTCCCATAGCTGGGTAAAATTGGCGAGGATACAGGTTGTTTAAAGCTTGGTGAAGAATGTGTTCCGCGCTGTGACGGATTTGGTGTAGATTATCTGACATAAGTGATTATAGCTAAAAAATAACTAAAAAACCCCGCGGTTGCGGGGTGTTGGGGTTTAAACCACAAAACATCTCCCGCTAGGGTGAGATAGTAGTAGTGGTTAAAACCTGAAAAAACATTGCTTTATTGTAGCACATGTGAGTCTAAGAGGACTTGAACCTCTGACCTCTTCAATGTCAATGAAGCGCTCTAAACCAACTGAGCTATAGACTCTTAGGTGTTTATTATAGCGCTTTTGACCTGTTTTCTAAAAGTTAAATTGATCTTGCTAGGGGATATTGTTATAATTTGGCCCATGGTTGATATTGAGAACAAAGGTAAAGGAAAAACTCTTTGTACACATTTGGGTAGGTTGATGAATAGGGGTGTTGCTCCTCCTTCCGACGTAGTTGCGATGTGGAAGGGGCAATTGGGTAGTAAAAATATATCTACTAGTTTGCGATCAAAGTTAGAAAGTGGAGTGGCAAAGGCGGCTGAGGTTGGAACCACTGGTGTGGGGGAGTCCGTGCATCTTGGTCGTAATCGTACCCGAAGTGGGGGTTATGACGAGTATTGGCGATAGAGCTTATCCGGCGGAACGGGCAATGGAGTGTTCGTTGCTGAAAAGATATTGTTCACCACCACCCTTTTTGTTCTTGACTTGATTCCAAAAGAGATTTTTCTTTTTCTTTTTTGAACTGAAAGCTTCAAGCCAGATGCCAGCTTGAGAAATATTTTGACGAAAATTGGCGATGAACAGGCGAATGCGGTTAAGGAAACTAATTTGATATTCGTTGGCTTCAACAATGGTGGTGAAGGCGACGTTTTCGACTTGTTTTTCGAGCCCACTAGTAGCCTTGACCAATTTATTGATTTCTTCTTGGAGGTTGGCAATCTGCTTTTCAAGTTCTTTTTGACGGTTATCGAGAAGTACTTTTTCTTCATGCTCAAGGTGATTGACTTTTCCAAAGAACTCTTGTCCCCAAGACTGAAGTTTGTCGGCTTTTTGATTGATTTCGACGGTTTGCCCCAGGCCAAGGATGCCACCAAGGCTAAATTTTTTAGGTGGAGCTTGGATTTCGGGGGAATCCTTGAGAATTTCACTGTTAAAGCCCCCTTGTTTTGGGGTTAGTTTTTTTGGATTAGCCCAAGTGCCACCTGCCATGGAGGGATTATATCAAAAATAGGACCCTGAGTCCACTGTACTATAGGATATTCTACAAACTAGAGTTTCTGAAGAAAGTCGATGACTTTTTGTTGAAGTTGAAGGTAATGGGCCAGTTGGGGCTGAGCTGATAGTTGGGGTTTTTCCTTTAGAATTTTATCAAGCTCGTCTTTTTTGACCTCAAGATGGTGTTCTTTGGCAATGTGGTTAATGGCTAAGTTTAGTTTCCATTCCCTGTTAATATCGGCCATAAGTGATTGACGAAAGTTTTCTGGAGTAAGGTTTTTTGACTTGAAATATTGATCGGGACTAAGGTTAACTTGTCGAAGGTCATCAACAAAGTGGCTAAGTCGGTTTTCGAGTTCTGAATCAATGACGATTGGGGGAAGATCAACCTGACTTAGTTTGAGAATGATACTAAAAATCGAGTCAATATCTTTGGTTTTTAGTTTCTTGATTTTGGGAATATAGCTTTGGTTAAGCTTGATCAGGGGTAGTTCGGAACTTTGAATGACTACCTGCCAATCTTGATCAAGTTTAAGTGGAGGATTACTGATGGAAACTTTGGGTGTGATAATAGGCTTGAGCTGCTTGTCTTTGATTATTTGTGGGTATTTTTGGGAGATAAGAGTAGAGGCAACTTCTGCCAGAACCTGGTCAAGGTCAACATTGTCTCGTATGATGTTTAAGGGGACACTCCCTTGGCGAAAACCCTTGTAATTAAAGTGTTTTTGGAGGTGAGTTAGTTGATGATTAAGTTCATGGGCGATTTCAGTTTTATCGATGGTCAATTTGATAGTGAAGGACTGATCTTTGGACTTGTCGAGTGTTAAGGCGTTATCGGTGCTAGGCATCAGGGGTATGATATCATGAATAAATGAGGATGTTAAAACTGTTAGCCAGAGGGTTTTTTGCCTTAGCGTTGTTGTCCGTAGCAGGGGTGGGGGTGTTTTTTGAGGTGTCGGGGTTGTTGGCTAATAGGTTGGATGGTGCCAAAACGGTACCGGTGGTAGATTCTGAAATGGGGCGAATAGCCGTGGGGAATTGGGGTGCGGCAAGTGAGGACCAGTTGTCAGGCCAAGTAGTTGGCGGTGATGCTCGAGTGGAGATAGTAAAAAGATATTTGACGAAGTACCATTCTCCCCTATTGCCACAGGCTGGTTTGATTGTGGAATTGGCTGACAAGTATAAATTTGACTATTATTGGATTTTGGCTATTGGACAACAGGAATCAAATTTGTGCAAGAAAATTCCGGCTGATTCTTATAATTGTTGGGGTTATGGGATTAATAGTGCCGGAACGTTGAGGTTTGGTTCATACGAGGCGGCATTAACTAGTTTTGCCGAATATTTGGATCGGGAGTATTTTAAGAAAGGCCGGAACACTCCCGAATTAATAATGAAGAAATATTGCCCCCACTCAAATGGTTCTTGGGCTTATGGGGTGGGCCATTTTATTGAGGAGATTGAGACAGGCTCTTTTGATCGGTAGTGGGTTGAGATGTGTAACTGATTTGTAGCTTGATTTGTTTATAATATTTTGATATATTACATATCAGATCCCGGGGTGGCTCCTCTAAAAGCATGCTCTGGGATTTTTTTGATCTATGATCAAAAAACCGGTTGAACTTCAAAACAAAGGTTATCGTATTTTCTTTATTCACGTTCTGGGTTTTTTGATATGAGACACCTTGGTGGAGAGGATTATGTGGCCGTTGATGGTAATTGGTACTTAAACAACCTGGAGAATTTGCGTAGGTTGGGTATCAAAGGTGGTTTATCGCGGCAAATGGCTGAACAGATGGTTGATGGGTATGATTTAACTTGGAAGATATTACGCGGGGAGAAGAAACGTGGTCGACCGTCAAATTATGTTGAGATTGAAGCGGGGAAATTGTTGATTCAGGTTGTAAGAAACGAGAAGGCTAGGCGCTCGGGGGGTTGAAAAAGAAGGAATAGTGGAGGAGAATAGGCGTTATGACAATGATATCTACCGCCCAATTTAAGAAAGGAATGTATTTGATGTTCCATGATGAACCACATTTGGTGGTTGATATTTCTTTCGTGTCTCCCGGAAAAGGATCGGCGTTTTATCGAGTGAAGCTCAAGTCATTATTTACTGGAAGAGTGGTGGAATATACCTACAAGTCGGGTGAAAGGGTTGAAGAGGTGGTGGTGGAAACTCGGGAGGCTCAATATTCATTTTTTGATGGTGAGAATTATGTATTTATTGAGCCAAGGACTTTTGAACAGTTTGGGGTACCGGTGGATATTGTGGCTAATGATAAGGTTTATCTTAAAGAGGCAGCTTTGTATCGGATTAAGTTTTATGATGAACGGCCAGTAGGATTGGTGTTACCAAAAAGTATTGTTGGGACAATTGTGGAGGCAGAAAACTCGGTTAAAGGTGATACGGCAACTAATGCCTTAAAATCGGCGGTGTTGGATACTGGGGCCAAGGTAATGGTACCCTTGTTTGTTAAGGTTGGGGATGAGATTTCGGTTAGTACTGAAACTGGGGCGTATTTGTCAAGAAAGTAAT
Organism: uncultured Gammaproteobacteria bacterium; assembly: GCA_964503465.1. GTDB lineage: Bacteria > Patescibacteriota > Microgenomatia > UBA12405 > UBA12405 > CAZCYZ01. The sequence continues at coordinate 138,604 of CAZCYZ010000002.1, forward strand.
TGATGGAGTGCCGCTGAGAGGACTCGAACCTCCACGTCTTGCGACATACGCTCCTAAAGCGTACGTGTATACCAATTTCACCACAGCGGCAATTAATAGCTATTTTATCAACTTAATTGCTAAAATACTCTTGCCTGTCCCCATAGCTCAGTTGGATAGAGCGCTTCCCTTCTAAGGAAGAGGTCGCAGGTCCGATTCCTGCTGGGGATACATTATAATAAGCGCCTATAGCTCAACGGATAGAGTACTAGTCTTCGGAACTAGTGATGAAGGTTCGATTCCTTCTGGGCGCACCACGAGCCGTTAGCTCAGTCGGTAGAGCAATCGCCTCTTAAGCGATTGGTCGAGAGTTCGAGTCTCTCACGGCTCACACAAATATTAGAAGCTAATAAGTGGTAGAAGAAGACTGCGAAGAGATTGGAGAAAACTAAAATTGGGGTGGTAAATAGTGCCGGATGAGTTGATAGGGCTGATGTTAACAGGATCAATGTTTTGCCAACTGATAAAGCTATCGTCTTTTTTGTTTTTGGGCGAACTGACGGTGAATTTGAAAGTGAAGGTGTGTGACTGACCTGGCGGGATTAAGGTGTTGTCAGTACAAATCATTTCCAGCTTGATGTTGGGCGAGGCTTGGGGGGTGAGACAGAATTTGGTTTCACCCCAAATAGATTGTCCGGTATTTTTGAGGGTGATGGTGCCAGTATATTCAGTGTCACTAAAAATAAGCAGGGGTAGGTGAGTTTGGAGAGTATGGTGGCTAGTAATTTGGTCGGGTGAATTTTTTGACTTGGGTAGATTAATAATCGATTGATACTCTGAATAGAGAGTTTCAGTTTTGTCCAACCAAGAGAAATGATCAAACGGAGGATTGGGGTAATTGAAAATGAAAGGGGTTACGGCTTGAACAATCGGGTCTGATTGCCATTTTGTAAGGGCAATCTGAAGAAAACTGACGGCTGTCTTGATAGAGTAATATTGATGGTTGTTATCCTGGCCCTGAAGATGAGGCCAGCCAGTCTCGGTGATGTATGTTGGTAAGATTTTATTGACACCAAGGTTTTTAAGATAATTTAGTTCCCAACTGTAGCCAAGTATGCTGTGTTGACCAGTGTCGTAGGGTGAACCAATATAGCCATGATTGGGGTAGGAGTGCGAAGCCAGACCGTCAAAATAATCAAAAAAGCTGGGTTTGTATTGAAGAATTTGTTGATAAGAGTTGGGTGCTGATTCAAACTTTGGGGGAAGGCTAGGGGAAGCCAAGTCAAGGGCGGCGGGAATGATAAAGAAGTTGGGATTGAGATTTTTGAACTTTTGGGCAGTGTATACGGCCAGGTCAGCATAGTTTTTAAGATCTACTTCCCCACCCCATTCGGAGGCATGATTAATTTCGTTGAAAGTGATGATATGTTGAGGGAAACTGGGCCAATTAAGGGAGTTAAGAAAAGAGGCTAAATTATCAATATCGGAAATGGACGGTCGTTTCCAATTGTCTTGATCGAGGATAGTGGCTAGTCTGACAATTGGAACAAGGTGAAAACGGCGACAGTTGTCAAAAAATTCCTGCCAACTTTGATGGTTGAGTTGGTCAGTACGAATAACGATGGTGACCCACCCCCAATCTCCACCAGAAGAGTTGATTAAATAGTGGGCTTGGCTGATGTCAGTGGTTTGGGTCAAGTGGAGCCCGAAAATTTGACGGTCATTTGCTAAAATATGACCAGGTCTAAATAGAAAAAATGACAATAGAATCAACAAAAACATTGTTTGTTATTTTAACAAATGAATAAAGAAGAGATCATTAAGATGAAAATATCTCGAGTAGAGAAGGAAATTCGGGATACTCCTTATGACAAAAGTAGTGAACATCATCATGGAGTATTGAAAGCGAAACTATCAAAGTTAAAGGAGGAGTTGGATGGGTCGAGTGGTCGAGGTGGCGGTGGCGGGGTGGGTTATGCGATTAAACATTCCGGTGATGCTTCGGTGGTATTGGTGGGATTACCATCAGTGGGCAAGTCGACGCTTCTAAATGCGGTAACTAATGCCGAATCAAAGGTGGGAAACTATGATTTTACGACTTTGGGAGTGGTTCCGGGAATGATGGAATATCGAGGAATTAGAATCCAGATTTTAGATTTACCAGGAATCGTTGAGGGTGCAGCCGGAGGACGAGGGTTTGGGAGGAAGGTGCTGTCGGTTATCAGAGCGGCAGACATGGTAGTGTTAATGACGGATGTGGGTAGGACCAATTGGTTGGGAAAAATAAAGGGAGAATTGGAAGCGGCTGGTATAAGGTTGAACAAGCAGCCACCTAAAATTCATGTTAGGAGAATGGCTAAGGGGGCAATACAAATTGTTGATCCTTTTGGGTCGATGGATCAAAGGGTAATGACAGAAGTGGCCGAAGAACTGGGGTTTGATAATGCGGTGATACAGCTCCAGGAGAAGATTGACACCATTGACAGATTTATTGATGGTTTAAGTAGATCGCGGACCTATATTCCAATGGTGGAAGTGGTAACTAAAATAGACGAGCAGGTGAGAGTAAAGAAAATACCTGGGGTGGTGTATATGAGTGTAGCTCGAAAGTTGGGGATAGATGAATTTAAGGAAGCAATTTGGCGAGGGTTGGGTTTGGTGAGGGTCTATTTGCGACGGGAACGGGCTGGGGAGGCGGACAGAGTGGAACCGTTGATTATGAAGCGAGGGCAGAATTTAAAAAATGTTTTGGAAAGAATTTCAAGCGAGATGAGGGACGATGTCTCCAGGGCTTGTATTTGGGGTCAGAAGGCTCGGTTCCCGGGGCAGGAGGTGAGTTTTAGCTTTCCGGTGTTTGATGAGATGGAAGTTTGGTTTGGGAGATAGTTTCACGAATAAGACGTGAACGTTGTTTGATTGTTTCTTGGGAAATTTTGGGTGATTGTTGATGGAGTTTTTGGGCTTCGGTTCCTGGACGAGGAGAGAAACGAAAAGTGTGGATTTTGGTAAAACCGATTTGTTGACAAAGGTCATATGTTTGTTGAAAATCTTGGTCGGTTTCACCAGGAAAACCGACAATAATGTCGGTGCCAAAATCAAAACCCCTCCGTCCTTCGGACACCTCCCCTTGAGGAAGGGGAGGAAAAACATTTTTAAGATAATTAAATGTTTCTTTAATTTTTTTTACATTATAAGGGCGATGCATTAGCTTAAGGATTTTGTCGGATCCTGATTGGATGGGGATGTGCAAGAAATTTTTAATTCTTGGTTGGTGATTTTTAATTATTTTGATGAATTTATCGTTAACACAAGGAATTGGAATTGATCCGAAGGAAATGAAGGGAATTGTTGTTTGAGACAGAAGTGATTCGAGAAGATTGTTAAGATTTGGTTGATATTGAGCTAAATTAACCCCAGTAATAATTAGGTGCTGGTAGCCATTTTGGATGGCGGTATTAACTGTATCGACAGCAGTGTCAATGGGAATTGACCAAAGTTTGGGGCGTTTTTGGGGCACGATACAGTAACTGCAATTGGTGGTGCAGCCAGATTGAACTTTAAGAATAAACTTTTTGGAGTTGGAAAATTTATCTTTAACCTTGGGGGTGTATTTTGGTGAAAGTTGATTCTTGTTGTAATTGGGGAAAATGGTGACATTGGGGAGGTGAGAAATTTTTGACAGATTGGCGCAACCGGAAACAATGATTTGATGGTGAGGGTATTTTTGTGAGAGAACCCGAACTTTGGCCAGTGATTCGTATTCACCCTTTTGAGTAATAGCACAAGTATTAACGAAAATGGTTGGTTTGATGATCTTTTGGTTGAGGAGAAACTGGGCGAACTGATTACTTTCAGCGGCGTTGACTCGACAACCAAAATTAACTATTTTAAGTTTTGGTGTCATCTATGAGGCGTTGGCGGAAATATTCAATGGTTTTTTTGAGCCCAGTGCGAAGGTCTATGTTGGGTTGCCAGTTGAGTTTTTCCCGGGCCAGAGTGATATCTGGTTGGCGTTTTTTGGGATCATCCTGAGGTAGGGGTTTATAGATCAACTGACTTTTTGATTCGGGAATAAGTTCGAGTATTATTTTGGCCAGTTCTTTGATGGTAAATTCGCCAGGGTTACCCAAGTTAACTGGCCCAATAAAATTAATCTCATTGTTCATCATTTTGTCCAAACCTCGGACAAGGTCATCGATGAACTGAAAGCTTCGGGTTTGTCCCCCAGGGCCATAAATGGTGATATTTTGATTGGTCAACGCCTGGATGATGAAGTTGCTGACGACTCGACCATCTTGTGGATCCATGTTTGGACCGTAAGTATTGAATATTCTAATGACTCTAATGGGTGTTTGGTATCGACGGTGATAATCAAAACAAATAGTTTCGGCGGCACGTTTACCTTCGTCATAGCAAGAACGGATGCCGACAGGATTGACATTGCCCCAATATGTTTCGGCTTGTGGATGAACTAGCGGGTCACCATATACCTCGGAGGTAGAGGCTTGAAGGATAGGAATGCTGCCGTTTGAGCGTGATAACTCAAGTAGATTCATCATCCCAATAACCGATGTTTTCCAGGTGAAGATGGGATCTTTTTGATATGCTGGCGGGGAAGCGGGGCAAGCAAGATTGTAGATTTGTGACAAATTGTCAAGTTTGATTGTTTGAGTAACATCGTGGTTGATAAGCTGAAAGTTTGGATGATCGGAGATTGTGTCAAGATTAAATTTTTTGCCGGTGTAGAAATTGTCGAGGCAAATGACTTGATGGTTTTGCTCAAGTAAATGATGACATAGATTGGAACCAATAAAACCGGCCCCACCGGTAACAAGAATTTTTTTCATCTTAATGTCTCCATTAAATGTGAATAAAAACGAAGATTGTGAATGGTGGCAAGTCGCCCGGCGGTCATATCTTTGATTCGAAAAAGATGAGCCAAGTAGGCTCGAGAATATTGAGTGCAAAGAAGACAGTCGCAGTTGGGATCGACAGGTCTTTGGTCGTGGTAGTAACATTCTTTGTCTGGGGTAAAAAAACCGTTTGAAGTGTAAAGTCGGCGGTGTCGGGCATCGCGAGTGGGAAGAACGCAGTCAAAAATGTGCCAGCCGGATTTGACCAAATTGGTTATTTCTGCCGGTTTGCCAATGCCAAGGCCGTAGAGAAGGTAGTCTTCGGGGGTATGTTGACGAATGACATCGGCAACGGCATAGTTAAACTTTCCATCAGATTGAATTGGCCATCCACCGTAGCCTAAACCGTCAAAACCAATGTCGACTAGCTCCTTGGTGCAGACCTGTCTAAGTTTTAGGTCTTCCCCACCCTGAACAACACCAAGTAAGTAAGGTTTGTTTTTGAGGTTTTTGGTTTTTTCCAGAAAAAATTTCTTACATTCAGCTGCCCAACGAATGGTTCGATTGACGGAATCAACGGCTTGTTGGTGATTGTCGGTAGGAGTGGTGAAGTGGTCAAGGACTACAACCATATCGGTTTTTAGTTTTAGTTGAAGTTCAATGGAATCTTTGGGAGTAAAAAGTTTTTTGTTAAAGTAAACGCCCTTATCGGTAACTGATTTGGCCAAGGTGAGGACCTGAAAGCCTCCAGAGTCGGAGATGACTCCCCCACCCCAGTTCATAAATTGGCGAATACCGTCAAATTCCTTGATGACTTGGCCGCCGGGATTTTGAGATAAATGAAAAGTGTTGACTAATATTCCTGGAGTTTTGGTATTGGCGATATCGATTGAGTCAAGGGTTTTGAGAACAGCGCGAGTAGCATCGGGAAAGAATACTGGTAGGGGGATTTTTTGGCCGGTAATGGTGCGAAAATACTTTGGAGAGGACACAGGATATTATAGCTTAGTTCCGGCAAGATGAATTTCCATTCTACTTGGTTGGCGAGTTAAACGACCTCTGTCTGTGTGAAAATATCGGACTGTTGGAATTATGGCGATTGAGCCATCAATGGCGGCGTCGACTCTAACTGTGCGACCGTTGTCACATCTGATAAGGACTTGATCTTCACTAGGACGAAGGTAAGCGGTTCCCTGTGAGGTACTAGTAGGGACTTTCCCGCGGAATCGGTAGTGAGTTATTTGTACTAATGCTTCATTGGTGAGTTCTATAGTTTTGGCCATTGGTCGGGGATACTGGATTCGAACCAGCAACCTCACGGTCCCAAACCGTGCGCGCTAACCAATTGCGCCAATCCCCGATGCTCGACTAAAGCCTCGATCGGGGCTGGCCCTGCGAGACTTTAGTGGTGCCGCCGGCGGGAATCGAACCCACATGGTTTTTGAGGCCACAAGATTTTAAGTCTTGCGTGTATACCAATTCCACCACGGCGGCAATTGTCATATTCTACCTTAAATTTGTTAGAATACTAAGAATAAGCGGGATTAGTTAATCGGTATAACTTCACTTTTCCAAAGTGAAATGGTGGGTCCGACTCCCACATCCCGCTCATGAAAAAGATAGTCTTAATGTTATTTTTTTCAGCAGTGTTGTCGGTTTGGGTAAGAATACTATTGGGGGTGTCGTTAACAAAATTAGTTTGTTTATGTGGTGTATCTCACAGCATGAGCGGATGTGAAAGTAGTGTCTGGCTTGATATTATTGGGGATTCGTTTGTGTGGTTTGGGATGATAGCGAGCTTGGGCTATTTATTTGCAACCGGAAAGGCTGGTCCACATCCAATAGGTAGAACCATTGTAGAGTTTTTTAAAATGATGAGATAAGGAGCGTTGATATGCGCTGGTAGAGTTGAGAAATGTCGTTACGGTAAAGTTCATGTTTGTTAGTGGCAGACTTGCGCTAGTGGTGACATTGAATTTCAATGTCCCAGGGCATGTGAAAACATGGTTCGTTAAAGAGTGAGTAGTCGGCTTGACCATTGACTACTAATGTTTCAACTAGTTTGGCTTTATTGAGTAGTTTTTTGGCTAGTTTTAAGGTGGCTCCGGTATTACTGCGATCATCAACGATTAATATCTTTTTGTTGGTAATGTTCTCGGGTATTGGACGTGTCAATTTGGGATATTTGCTTGTTGGTTGGTGATTATCATTACGAAAATTAATCCAGAGGTAATCGAGTGGAACTTTTAAGTGGGAATGAACTAAATATGCCGGTACAATTCCCCCGTTTCCAATACCGACTATTAGATCGTATTGTTGGTTAAATTCAATAGACCTGATTCGATTGATAATCTGGGATAAGGTTTTAGTTTTCATCCTGGGAATGGGGTCGAGCCAGTGTGGGTGCTAGTAGGACTTGAAGTGCCAGGCCAGGATAACCAATGGTGATATCGGTAAAATTTTGCGATAGTGCTCCGACTGATACTTGGGTTATGACTACTGTCAATAAAGACACCCAAAAAGTATTTTTTGATCTTTGTGCTAAGAGGCCACTGATTGTACCTAGCATGATTGATTTAACTATGACTAGTCCGATGATTGGTCGAGCGGGCATGGCCGTCAACCAAAAACTGACCATGGGGCTTAGTAGAGCGGTGATTAATCCGCATCGCCAGCCAAATTTTAGTCCGGCAACTAATGAGAAGAAATAAATGGGTAATAGTACTTGACCGGTTTGACCAAATTGATGTAGAACAATAGGGGCAAGAACATTGGCGGTGGCTAGAGCTATTGATGCGATATATAGTTTGACGTTGGTAAAGGATAAAGTGTTGGTGTGATTGGTAGTGATAGGTGTCATGTCTTAGAGGATAACAAAACTCGTTGCATTGTCAATCTTTGGCAGGGTTTTGAAGTTGGGGTGGTAAAATGGGATTGATCTGCCGATGTGGTGAAATTGGTATACACGTACGGTTCAGGACCGTATGCCGCGAGGCGTGGAGGTTCGAGTCCTCTCATCGGCACAACTATATGAGAAATAATAATGATTATCAAATTGTATGGGTGGGTCTGTTGTGTGTAATAGAGCGGAAAATACTAATGACGCGGGAAAAGGGTAGTAATTTATTCCAATTGCCTGGCGGTGGTCAGGAAAGAGGTGAATCTCTAAGAAAAACACTGAATCGGGAAATTATGGAAGAAATCGGGGTGTGTGTAAAGAGTCCCAAACTGTTTGATAAGTTTATTTTACCCGGTCGTCACGAAGGAGTAATGATAAAGTTTGTTATTTATCAGGGAGAAATGGTGGGAGATATTGTAAGGGGTTTGGAGATTGAAGAAATCAAACTGGTTGATTCAAAATATGCTCTTTTGGGTTTGGATATTGGTAATCCTGCGAAACTGAAACTAATTCCAAAATTACTTAGTCAGGGATTGATTGATTGATGGTTTGGTTTTAGTATAATAGGGTTACTTTTAGCCGAAGTAGCCAAGATGGTCACGGCACTGGTCTGAAAAACCTGGGATGTTGGTT
>CAZCYZ010000003.1:0-62932 GCA_964503465.1 uncultured Gammaproteobacteria bacterium
ATCGTCCAGCCCCCCGCCGCCGACAACCCCGTGACCCCCGAGGAAGAAGTTCGTTGCGAACACGTGAACGCTGGAGTGTTTCAACTCCAACCTGGATACTCCATCAACGGCGGTCACGTGTGGGTAGCTGGGGTCGAATATCTCTTCGTTGACAACCGCGTCGTTGTTGTGACGAACAACAGCGACCAGGCAGTTGAGGTCAACTCCAGCGATGGTGTTGGCCTTTGCAACGATGTAGATTACGACCGCCAGGTGGCTATGCGCTTTACGGAAGGCTGTGACCTGGATGGTTGCGCAGAGGTTCTCTGGGTCAACATCGACCAGAATGGCAACATCACCTCTCAGGTGATTAAAAAGCCTTAAACCTCAGCCGACAACTGAATAGCCTCGCCGGCCCGCGGCCCCTAACCTTGCAGGTCCTCCCCTCGGGGGGGGGCCTGCACCGGGAGGGCACAAGGAAAGAAAGAAGAAAGAGACGAGGACACCCGCAGCTGCGGGTCTGATGAGCTCCCCGATCAATTATCGAGGGCGAATCCTCACCTTGACCTAACTAGATACACTTTACCGTATTTGGGCATTTGATACTCCCCCATCCATTCAAACCTATCCTCATTTCCCCACACATAGTCTCGTACTTGTTTATAAGCCTCCAAATTAATCCCATAAAATGGTGCCGGATCAAAATCCTGGCCCGGCATTAATATCACCTGAAAGTTCCTTAGTAAATCCATTATTTGTCCTTCATTTTCAAACCTAGTTACCGACCCTACTGACCCGGTTTCATATGCCTGGCTACCCCACAATTCTTTATACATCCCCAAATTGTTATCATTTAGTTCTTCCCGATTCATTAGCACCAACAAATTCAACTTTCTATTTTCAGCGATCGAGTATTTCTCCAAATCAGCCACAATTTCTTTTTGTGGCCACACTTGATTCCTTACCTCTCTCACCGGGTAATCGGAAAAATTAATCCAGTTTATATCTCCAAACAAAAAAGTTGGGGTACTTACAACAACTGGTTTCCGAAACGGCCAATTATAAGAATTTTCAACATAATTAAACCCCATCCACAACAGCAGTAAAGCAGTCATTAAATGTTTTACCCTCCTTGTCAAGGGAGGGTGCCCGAAGGGCGGGTGGGTTTGTTCTTCTAATCCCCACCCAAACCACACTGCCACCACCGACAACAATGGCATTGTAAACCGGAAATCTTTGTTCTTAATAACTGTAAAAATCGCATAAGTTACCACCAGCCACCAAATTAATTTCTTATTTTCCTTCTTGCCAAAGACAAGAAAAATTATGGCTGTAACCGGACCAATTTGTTGCAAGAAAAACAACCTGAAGTAGTGTATCCATGTCCGCCAGTCCCCCAAATTCATCGGGTCAGTTAATTTCTCCCCTTGTCCAGCCAGTCCGGTTAGATATTGGTAAATGTTTTGCCAATTTAGTCCCCACCACCAAGCCACCGTCACCCCGTAAACCAATCCATAAAGCAATATTTTTTTTGGCTGTCGCCAATAGCTAGCAATTATTGGCAAAAAATAAATAAAGCCATTAAGTTTGGTCAGGCTTGCCAAAATAAGCATTACCAGCACTCCCAGATCTTTTTTTTGCAACCAAAAATACAGCCCCCACACCACCCAAGCCATTAGCGCCAAATCTAAAAGCATGTTACGTGATATGTCATAAATTACCGGGAACAACGAAAATAATATTGCTGGCAACAACTTTCCCCCAGCCAACTTGTAAACCCCAACCGTCGCCACTACCAAAAACAATGTATTAAGCAGACCTATTTGATTTACCCCAAGCCCCGACACCAAACTCCAAACTCCACCCAAGAAATAAACAAGAGGCGGATAACCCCCAAACGATCTGATCAAATCGACCATATTGCCCCAAAACCTTCCCCTCAACCATTGATTAGTCAAAATAACTGACCTCAAATGTGCCGCCTGATCCCAAGCTGGCGGATATTTGTCAAGTGTCAGCCAAATTATATTTCCCACCACCAATATCAGTATCCAAATCCAAAGCTTTCTCATCAAATTTAGTATAAACTAATTTAGTGAAAAAGGTCCTGTCCTCACCATTTATTTATCCGCTACTTCTCGTTCTACTCTGCCTTTTTATTGCTGCCAAAAATTACACTCCTGGCACTTTTTTGACCGGCTGGGATACTCTCCACCCCGAGTTTAATTTCCCCCTCAATTTTCAAAGGCTAATTTTTGGAGTTTGGCGCTCCGATCAGGGCTTAGGCGCCGTCTCTGGTCACACCGCCATGGCTGACCTTCCCCGTGTTTTTATCCTCTGGTTTTTTCATTTCATCCTCCCCCTTTCTTTCCTTCGCTACAGCTATGTCTTCCTTTGTCTTATTATCGGTCCCCTGGGTTTCTATTTTCTCCTCCAATTTCTGCTTAACCACAAGTCCCAGCAAAGCAAGCAAATTTCCTTCCTTGGTGCCCTTGTTTATCTCTTTAATTTTGGCACTCTTCAACAATTTTTCCTTCCTTTTGAAATGTTTCCCACCCAGTGGGCCTACCTCCCCTGGATTATTCTTTACTCCCTCAAATACCTCCACCAACCATCCAAAAAATATCTTCTAGTTTTTTCCCTGCTTACTCTCTTATCTACTCCCCAGGCCTACGCCGCCCATCTTTGGTATCCCTTTTTTGGCATTTATTTGCTATTTCTCCTCCTCTCCCGTTCCTCCAAAATTATCCCTCTAGTTATTCTTACCTTAATTTTAAATTCCTTTTGGCTCCTTCCAAACCTTTATTACGTTTTTACTCACACCGACAATCCCAAATATAATCTCAGTAACCGTCTCCATTCCCAGGAATTTCTTCTCAAAAATCGCCAAACAGGCACATTGGCTGATACCTCACTTATCAAGGGTTTCTATTTTAATTGGGATCAGTACAACTTTAATCAAAAACGCTCCACCCCCCTCATGCCCGCCTGGCTTGACCACTTAAACAACTATGATGTTCGTCTTATCGGAAACCTTCTTTTCTTTTTTTCCCTCATCGGTCTAGTTGTCACCCTCTTAACCAAAAATCACCAATTCATTCCACTAACACCATTTTTTATCATTCCTTTAGTTCTTTTGGCCAATCGCACTCCCGGTTTTAATCTTATTTTCGATTTCCTCCTAAAAATTCCTCTTGTCCAAGAAATATTTCGCTTTATTTTTACCAAGTTCTCAATTCTTTTTACCTTTGGTTATTCTCTCTTCATTTCCTTTTCTATCTTCTTTATTACTACCACCTTCCCCAAACTCCTCCGACCAATCCTTATCGTCCTACCATTATCACTTCTAGTTTATTGTTACCCCTATTTTATGGGGCAACTTATCTCTCCCATTGTCAGAAAGGCTATCCCCCAAAGTTATCTTGACCTAAATTCCCACCTTCAGTCCCAACCTCAAGGCACTGTTCTAACTCTACCACTCCATGAAAAAAGTGGCTGGGTTTTTACCGATTGGCAATACCAAGGTTCTGGCCTTATTTGGTTTGGCGCCCCCCAAGGGTTTCTTGATCGTGATTCCGATCGCTGGCAATCAAAAAACGAACAAGCATTCAACGAGTTCTATTATGCTCTCTATTCAAACAATTTCGATCAATTCACCAAATCCCTGACCAAATACCGTATTGCTTACATTCTTTGGGATCAATCAATTATTCCTTCCTCTCCAAAAAACCGTGACCAAATTACCTTCAAGTTCGAAACCGAAAACCTCCTCCGCAACCTTCAAGCCCAAAACTATCTCTCCCCTCCAATTCAATTCGGACACCTTTTTCTTTATCCTGTCACCAATTCCCCATCGCTTGTCGAAGTTAAACAAATCACCAACTTTGTTGGCCCGGCATACCGCTGGCACTACATCGATTTTGAAAATTCCACCGACTATCTTACCACCAATTCATCCCGCGACACTATTCTTCCCCTCCGCGGAATTTTAAACGACTATCGCCAGCTTAGACCAGAATTTCTAAACCTCAACTCCTCTCCTCAAACAATTTACAATCAACCACAAAAAATTTCTGCTCTCAATACTACTCACAGCACTGCCATTGGTCTTGATTCTCTCCCACACAACCTGCCATACATCATTGGAATCAAGTCTCAATACCTTTCCGGTATTCCTCTTCGCCTTTGTTTCAAAAACAGCCTCACCAATCTCTGCACCGTCGAAGACGAAATCACCAAAAATCCATCCTCCCACTGGGATTATTTTCTTGCCCCACCTCAAGACAACTTCAATGGTTATACCGCCGAACTCAATGTTGTTTCCTATGGCCACCAAAAATCTGCATCGGTTCTCGAGGAAGTAACCCTATCCCCACTCAACTATCAACCACCCGACTATCACCCTTCTAATTCCCCCTCATTTCCTGTCTCATATAAAGCTATTTTCCCAAATTATTCACTCATCAAAGCTACCCTCAACTCTGCCCCCCAAGACTCTACCCTTATCTTAAATCAATCCTTCGACCCCGACTGGTTAGCTCTTGGCGCCGGCAATCATCTTCTTGTTAACAACTGGGCCAACGCCTGGTCCATCCCGCCGACGATTAACAATCAACCATCAACGATCTATCTCATTTTCTGGCCTCAACTATTAGAACTCCTCGGTCTCGGTTTAATTCCAATTGCTCTTCTACTTATCTGGCACCGGAAATAATCGACACAATTCCCCTATTTCTTCCCCAACACCCTCTCCCCTCATTACTTTCAATATCACTTTCCCAATTTTTTCCATCTCCTCCTCTTTCATTCCCCTCACCGTCAACGCTTGGGTTCCCATTCTTACCCCCGATGGTCTAAATGGACTCCCCTTTTCCCCCGGAATAGTGTTCTTATTCACCACTATCCCTACCTCCTCTAATCTTTCTGCCACCTCCCTCCCTTTCTCAAAACCTACATCTACCAACACCAAATGTTTATCCGTTCCCCCACTAATTATTTTTAGTCCGCCGCTCCCCAACACCCCTGCTAATTTCTTGGCATTAGCCACTGTTTGCTTTGCATAATTTTTAAACTCATCTGTCCTAGTTTTTTCCAAAGCCACGGCAATCCCTGCTATTGTATGTAGATGTGGTCCACCCTGTAAACCAGGAAACACTGATGCGTTAATTTTGTCCATGAAGCCGACGCGTCCGAAAATCAGACCCCCCCGCGGACCCCGTAAAGTTTTATGTGTCGTCATTGTTACCACATCGGCAAATGGGAACGGTGATCGGCACGCTCCACCGGCAATCAATCCTGATTCATGTGACACATCAGCCAGGTAATAAGCTCCAACTTTTTTGGCAATCCCTCCCATCCGCTCATAATCAATCTCTCGCGGATACGCCGTCCCGCCAGAAATAATCATCTTTGGCTTAAACTCTTTGGCTTTTTTTTCAATTTCATCGTAATCAAATACTTCGGTTTCTGGATTCACTTTGTAAAACTCTACTTCGTATATTTTGCTCACCAGGGTTACCTTTTTATCAGCTGTGTGCCACCCATGAGACAGATGTCCTCCATCCGGCAAACTCATTGCCAAAATTCTATCCCCAATTTCCAGCAACCCGTTGTACACTGCCAAATTGGCTTCACAGCCCGAATGTGGCTGGACATTCACGTTCCAATCATCATCCAATCCAAAAGCTCGAAGCGCTCTCTCTTGACACAGCCTCTCCGCCTCGTCCACCACCTTATTCCCCTGGTAATATCTCTTCCCCGGGTACCCTTCGGCATATTTTTGCATTAGCACCGACCCCACCGCTTCCATTACCTCTGGGTAAGTATAATTTTCCGATGGAATCATCATCAGCGTACTCGCCTGCCTCTCTCTTTCTCGCTTAATTAAATTTCCAATTTCGTCCATAGCCTATTTTAACCCCACCTCAATCGATAATATTCATCCAATATTTTTTCGGCCCAAACAAAATTATTTTTATCCTCACCTATTCTCTCACCATATTTTCCTGCCTTCTCCAAAAATAATTTACCAATCTCCACGTTCCCTTTACCTATCATCAATGCCGCCCGATACAAATTTCCCAAACCATCATCTACATCCATAGAAATTCAAAATAATCCTTAACTATTTTTTCAAACTTCACTCTTACCTCTGAATCCAAAATCTCCATACTCGAATTACTTGGCTCAGACCTGATATTCCATACGGCACTAAATTCAATCTCTTTATTTATAAAGTTTATCCACCCACCCCAAACATTTTTTTCTACACTCCCTTTTTCTTTCAACATCGGCACTGCATCAGCATGCAACTCCGGCCCAACTACTATCCATCCATTCTCCACATCCACCGTCACCTTCACATAACTTCCATACTTATTCCTGATCACCTTAATCCCATCACTCGTCAATTTTTCTGTCAGTAACTCCATCCCCTTATTATAGTCTACCTACACCCTACTTCTCACCTCCGCCCCCTTGATATTCTGCCACCTGCTACAGCTCATCTTTCCCTCCCAACAAATTTTTTCTGTCAGACAGCTTGGCCCCGCCGTTTCAAAAATTGTTGGCGCTGCTTTTCTTGCTAGCATCAGCATTCTATTGGCCAATTCCTGAATTTCCCACTGCGCCCGTCGACAGCAACGCAAATTAAAAAAATGCAACAACTCCCGAGCATTCATGGTTACCACTGCCTTAATTTGCAACGACTGCGGTTGTAGGTATCTGGCATCTTCGGCCGGAATCCCCCTCTCTACCATTTCCTCATACAAATTTTGTGTCGTTGTCAATACTTTTTTGTATTTCTTCAAAATTTCTTTGTTACTTTTTATTTTTTCCGGAATCACAAATTTCGCCCCTCGCCTTTTGACATATCTTCCCGACTGAATCGAGAATGATGCCAACCGATGTCGAATCATTTGAATCTCCGTTACTCGGGAAATCCCTTCAATCGCAAAAGTAAAACTGGCATGCTCCAACGTCGACGTATGTCCCGAGCCAATCACCTGTCGAATCAATCTTCCTCTGGTTTCTTTATCAGTCTTCTTTTTTAATTCACTCGCTCCAATCGCCGAATAACACTGCCGTATTGCCGCCGTTACTACTTGCTCTGGATCCTTAGTATAAGCCACCAACTTAACTTTCACTTATCCATTTTACTGCCTAAAACCCACTTTTTCACCCACCATCCCAAAAACCATTTTTTTGACCAGTTCCAATCTTTTTTAACACTCATATATTTCACTCCATCCATTAACAAATGCAAACCATACGCCATCATCAGCCACCTTCCTGCCGGCCAATACTTCGTCAACCATCCAACTAACAAAAAAACTTCAACCGTATGAAAAAAATATAACTGTCCCTCGGCTTCATTGTACAACTGACTCAATCTCGCAAACATTATTTTTGGAGTTAATGGCCGAACTGTTACTATCGCCCAACACCCATGGTCAATGACATCAATCCCCACCATCCCCACCAAAACTGCTCCCACACTCACCAAATCCATCTGATAACCAATCACCTTAGTTCCCACCACCACACCTCCAACTGCCAGAATATGCCAATTTAAATGCATAGTCTTCCTAATTTAACAGTATGGGCACTCATCACCCACATAATAAGCTCCGCATTTTTTACATCTCTTTGCCCCTGGTGTTTCGCTCGTCACCACCTGCCCCCTGACATAAACCACGTTAAACGCCAAAAATCGCCCGCCCATCGCTGCCTCATTTGACATTCCGTGATTGCCTCCAGCCATCAAACTAATACCATGAGCTCTTCTAATATATCTTTCTATTTCTGCCCCCAACAAAATCGCTTGTTCTCGATCCAAGCCCGGCCTCATCCGAGCCCCAAATTTTGCCCCCACTTCTCGAGCTATCGCTAAAGTTTCAGCCAATTTTCTCAAATCTTCACCTGCTTCTATTGCTTCCCACACATCACCTATCTCCCCAAATACCCGCGGCAAACAATCGGTCGATTTAATTGCCATTGGGTGTAGTCTCAAATCATCAACTTCCCCCACCATTCCTAAAGTTTCTGTTCCCGATATCATCATCATTTTTTGCGCTTTTTGCCAAAATTCCTCTCGACTATATTTACAGCAAATCCCCCGACACTCCAATACCACTCTTCCATCTTTCCCAATTTCCTTTACTTCTGCCACCACCATTCTGTCCTCTTCATATTTACTATTGCCACCACATGGACTCATCCACAAAATATGCCGGTGACCCATTAGGGCCAACTGTCGCATTTCCATCATCCCGGCTACCTCAATCCTTCCCAGTTCGGTTTCCTCATCCACCGGCAGTTCTGGCTTCCCGTTAGCCCCAAACCTCAGCTCAAACGGGGCCACCCTTCTTTTTATCTCGGCCAATCGATTCTCCAACAATATTCTTCCCAAATCACTTTCTGCATATTTTCTAACATCAAAAAACAATCTTGGCCCCTCTTCAGTTTTTCGAGATGATACTGACGCCGGCAACAATTTCACTTCTTTCTCTTCTCGTCTCCCTACCACCCCCATCGCCACCAACACTGTTGCCAATCCAACTTGATTTTCTTGCTCTAATACTCTGTTCATATTACTTATGCTCGTAAGTTTGAAGGCTCGGGCTTTAACCGTTGCGGCACAGCTTAGGACTTTCACCTAATTCTGGGGTTTATCCCCACCCCGATCGATTAGCATCGGGGCAAATATCCTATTTTTTTTCTTCTTTTAATGCTAACAAATAAAGATAATCCGACAACCGATTAAGATAAATTATCACATCTTTATTACTTTTTGCCGACACCGCTCGTCGTTCTGCTCTCCTGGCGACCGTTCTGGCCCAATTAATTTTAACCGCCTTTTCTTTTTCAAATATCACAAACTGACTCTTCGGCTTCAACTCTTTCCACAATTTATCAATTTCTTTCTCCAGATTTTTAATCTTTTGGCCCATCGGTTCTCGAGCCATTATCTCTCCCAACTCTTCTGTCAACGATTTAATCCCCATCACCATCAGTACCGCCTGTAATTCATCTAAGTTCCCAAGCATTTCAACCACATCACTATCTTTGGCCACTCTTTTACCAAAATAATCCGTCATCCCCCTGTCACCTTTCTTAGTTGTAATCACAGTCGAATTTTTTAATTTAAAATTTATAATTTCTCCCCTTCTTCATCAAACCCCTCACCCCTCCGGGGAGCTCCCCTTGACAAAGGGGAGCAATTTCTAAGCTCCTGCCCTTTTCAAGGGAAGATGTCCCGAGTCTATCGAGGGACAGAAGGGTTTAAGTTTAACTGCATTTACTATATCCACAATAATTATTACTACACTTAAAACATCCCTCCTCGGCATACAACGGACTACCACAGTCAGGACAACTGGAGAATTTACTTTCCTCTTCCGCCTGTCTAGTTCTAATCTCCGTCAAAAAATTTACCTGCTTTGCCGGCTCTTCCACTGGTACTGTTGTCGATACTGCCGGCACTTCCAGTTTTATTTTTTCCTCCTCAAACAAATTCAGCTGCTCCCCTTTAGAAATCTCCAACAACGATTTTCCCACTGCATCAAACATGCTCAACACCGCTCCTACCCCCAACCCCACCCTTTGCCCGCAAGATATCCCCACCAACTCTTCAGCAATTTCCTCCAAATTGGCTCCGTATTTAAGCGCCAAGGACGCCAGTCTTCCGGTTACTTCGGCCGATCCTGCCAAATAGCCCCCAGACTTTCCCAAAGTTACAAACACCTCCACTGGTCCATTTCCCTGCTCAAAAAATACCGAAGTGTACACCTTACCTACATCACAGGCTTTCCGCAATCTCACCCCCCTGGCCGCTTCAGGCGTCTTCTTTTTAACTGACTTTACAATTTCATCTCTAATAATTTCTGCTTTTCCATTTCCTTTCGATACTTGCATCACTTCCTTTTCCCGACTACCACTTCGATAAATCGTAATCCCCTTTGTTCCCAAACTATACGCCAATCTATATGCCATTCGCACCTCATCCACCGTTGCTGCTTTGGGAAAATTAATCGTTTTGCTTACCGCATTATCAATGTACTTTTGAAACGCTGCCTGAATTCTAATATGCCATTCCGGAACAATCTCCAACGCCGTTCGATAGATATTCTTTATATCATCCGGTAATTCCTCGATCCCCTCAAGCTTCCCTCCATTTTTGATTATTTTCTCCACCAACACCTGGTTGTAGAGATCGCGTCTTTTTAATTCCTCCACAAAAATTGGATTCAATACCTCCAACTTTTTCCCCTCAACTGTATTTTTTTGATAACCCAACGAAAACACCGGCTCAATTCCAGACGATGTATCGGCAATCATGCTAATCGTTCCGGTCGGGGCAATGGTCGTTAATGCCATATTCCTTGGTCTATAGGCCGTTTTCCCATAAACACTCTCCTCCCAGGCAGGAAACACTCCCCTGTCCCTCCCCAATTCCACTGTCGCCTCTTTCGCTTTATCAGCTACAAACTTCATCACCTTTTCCGCCCACTCCACTCCCTCTTCCGAATCATACCGTACCCCAAGCTTAAACAACATATCCGCAAAACCCATTACCCCCAAGCCAATCCTTCGAGTCTTACTCACCATCTCGGCAATTTTTTCAATCGGAAATTCATTAATTTCTACAATGTTG
This sequence comes from uncultured Gammaproteobacteria bacterium, assembly GCA_964503465.1. GTDB lineage: Bacteria > Patescibacteriota > Microgenomatia > UBA12405 > UBA12405 > CAZCYZ01. Next base: position 10,634 of record CAZCYZ010000003.1, read on the forward strand.
TCCAAAAAATGCACCGCCTCTTTGACCACCCCTTCCAGCTCGTTCCAGTCTAAATCCCTTTCCCCCTTGGGGCCTTCCCCTTTGACAAAAGGGGAACTCTTTTTGTCTCCCCTCCTTTCCTCAAAGGAGGAGCTGGGGGTAGATTTTACAAACTTTGCCAAATTAACACTCCCCAAATTACAGGCATCATAAGGCAACAACGGCTGTTCACCACAAGGATTAGTTGCCTCAATCCTCCCCAAACTCGGCACTGGATTACTTGTCGACTCGTTCATTCTGTCAATAAACACCAACCCCGGATCACCATACTGCCATGCCAATCGAGTAACCAAATTAAATACTTTATAAGCGTTCAGCCTCCCCGTCACTTCTCCTGTTCTTGGATTCACCAACCCATACCCCTCCCCCTCTTTGGTCGCCGCCGCCCAATCATAAAGTTTTTCCACCAATCCCTCTATTTCCCTCAATCTAGCGTCAACGTCACGACTAGTCTGAGCTATTCTAATTCTTTCTATTATTTCTTCTGGTATCTCGTCGTCATCACAGAATTTTTTATCCTTTTCTGCTACCGTCATAAAATCATTAGTTACTGCCAAAGAAATATTAAAATTTGTCAAGGAAAACTCATCTAATTTCGCTACCGCAAAACGCAACACGTCTGGATGATCTATCGCCAGCATCCCCATATTCGCCCCACGCCGTACTCCACCTTGTTTTATCTGCGACGTCACATCGTTGTAGGCCTGCATAAAACTCACCGGACCAACCGTTGTTCCCCCCGACGAGGCAATATAATCCCCACTCGGTCGCAGCCTCGAAAAAGAAAATCCTGTTCCCCCACCACTTTTGTGAATCATCGCCATGTCCTTCATTGTTTGCAATATCGACTCCATTGAATCTTCAATTGGCAACACAAAACAAGCCGACAATTGTTGTCGTCTCTTGCCTGCATTCACCAAACAAGGGGTGTTTGGGAAAAACTGTTGTCCCGCCATCATCTCGTAGAACACCTTTGCTTGTTTTTCCACCTCTTCTTCACTTCTTTCAAAATTTTTGTCTCCGTTAGCCACGTTAATTGCCACCCGCCAAAAAATATCTTTCACTTTTTCAACCGGTTTACCATCTTCTCCCTTCATCGAATACCGACTCTCGGCAATGTATTTTGCATTCTCCGACATTACCGGCTCCGTTAGTTGACTCTTATCGACCATTCTTTTTTCGAAAATCTTTAATCATTTCCTCAAATTCAGTTACACTTTTCACCTGATTGTAGATTGTCGCAAACCGAATATATGCCACCGGATCAATATCTTTAAGTTTTTCCATCACCATTTTTCCAATTTCTTTTGATGGAATTTCGACACTCTCCCAGTTTAAGAGTTTCATTTCAATCTCATCGATCAACTTTGCCCTTTCCTCTTCCGACAATTTCCAACAGGCTTTCTCAAAGCATCTTTCAAGCTTTGCCCGGCTATAATCCTCCATTCTTCCATCTCGTTTGACTACCTTCAGCTCAATACTCCCTACCTCTTCATAGGTTGTAAATCTTTTTTGACATTTCAAACATTCTCGTCGCCTTCGAGTCGCCTTGCCATCCCTGGCATCGCGCGATTCCAATACGTTTGATTCATCAAAATTGCAGTAAGGACAAAGCATATTTGTTAGTTAGCCACTATCCATAGTGACTGTCTTCCATCTTACATACTACCGCCAGTGTTAGTCAACTAGAAGTTAATGGTTCATACTCCCCCAAAACCCCCTCAAAAACCCGAATTAGTTTTGAGCAACTTTTTTGTCCACCACCACACGCCTATTTATACACTTCTCTCCGATGCATCACCTTCAAAATCTCAATCCTGTTGCCATTAATATCAAATATTATCCGATAATCCCCAACTCTATACCTATATCTACCAAGTTCGTAATTCACCAAACATCTTGACAGCCTAATCGGATCAGATTCCAACAATGGCAATTTCTTAGCTATTCTCTTTTTTATTACCGTGTCCAGCTTCTCAATATGCTTCTTTGCTTCCTCCGTAATCACTAACACATATTTCACCCTTATATATTGCCAAAAACTTCCTCCATTGTATACACCTTACCAGCCTTAGCATCCTCCCTGGCCCTCTTAATACTTTCTAAATATTCCTTGTCATGCAAAGACAGCAAATCCTCGAGAACTTCGGCGTCAACCATGGCCATCTTAATCTTGCCGCGGTGGGTTACCCACACATAATCTTTGGATGACACTGCTCTGATCACGTCCGCCAAATTATTCCTTAGTTTGGTACTACTAACAATATTCATACACTCCAATTGTACATTTCAACTGTAACATTGTCAACCCCTGTTAATCCTCCTCAACCCCTACACCTGAAAAGTATTCGCTGTTTTGCTAAAATACGCCAATACCAGTTAACCACAACCATGAGTGAAGCAGGAATTGCATTACAAAAACAAAGAGGGGCGGAATTAGCCGCACAAGTTCAAAGTGGTGCAAAGAAGCCCACTCAACAAGAAGTTGCATGGGCCACAGAGAAACTCGCTGGCAAACACGGAGGCGTTGGAATTGGATATAGAGAATACTATAACGCAGTCGTTGCAACCGCCGAGGAAACTAAAAAGAAATAATCCAGGTCTCAATTCCCGATTTAATGCTAAAATACCTCCATGCGCAAAGTTGTTGAATTTTTGAAGGAAGTCAAGGCTGAATTCAAAAACATCACCTGGCCCAAAAAAGACGCTTTAATCGAGCTGACGATTGTGGTAATATCAATCTCAATCTTTGTCTCCCTAATTTTGGGGGGTTTTGATTATTTATTCACTCAAGGTTTTAGCATTCTGGGTAACCTCAAAAACCCAATTCAACTCAATTCGTCAACCGACGGACAAACTATCGACATTCTTCCTCCCGAGGCTTCGGCCACTGCCATTACCGCCGCTCCGGCCACCTCGACCCCAGTTAAAAAATAACCATGCCAAAGACATCCACCCTCACTAACAAACGTGAATTTCAGTTCAAACTTTCCGACAAAGAACCGTCTTTTGACGCTGCCTGGTATGTTATCAACACCTACTCCGGTCACGAATACAAAGTCATTGATGCCCTCAAAACTCGTATCCGTACCATGAATTTGGAGGACAAAATTTTTGCCGCCATTATCCCCATCCAGTCAAAAATGACTATCCGTCGCGGCCAAAAAATCAAAACTCAAGAAAAAACTCTTCCGGGTTATGTTTTCATCCAAATGGTCTTAGACGACGATGCTTGGGTTACTGTCCGCACCACCCCTGGTGTTACCGGCTTTGTTGGCATCGAAAGTAAGCCCTCCCCCGTCTCCCAGTCCGAAATTAACCAAATTATCAAAACCACCGAAGAAGACAAACCAAAATACCAAGCTCCTTTCGGTATTGGTGATGTCGTCAAAATCACCAACGGTGCCTTCGCCGACTTTATCGGCACCATTGACAACATTGATCAGGAAAAAGGCAAACTTCGGGTTTTAGTCTCCTTTTTCGAACGCGAAACCCCAGTCGAAGTCGACTTTTTACAAGTTACCAAGGAACTTTAAATGGCCAGAAAAGTCAAAACTATCATCAAATTAGCCATCCAAGCTGGTATGGCCAATCCTGCTCCTCCAGTCGGTACCGCCCTCGGTCCTCAAGGTATCAAAATCATGGATTTCTGTAACGAATTTAACGAGAAAACCAAAGACCTCAAAGGTTCTCTTATTCCCGCGGTTATTACCATCTACGACGACCGTTCCTTCAGTTTCATCATCAAAAAACCCCCAGTTTCCAACATGATCAAAAAAATTATTGGTCTTGACAAGGGCGCCGCTACTACCGGCAAAGAAAAAGTTGGCAAAATTACCATGGCCCAAGTCGAAACCGTTGCCAAGGACAAGTTGGTTGATTTAAATACCACCGATCTTGAAGCCGCCAAACGCATGGTTATTGGTACCGCCACCTCCATGGGTGTCGAGGTAGTCGAATAACCCTATGAGCCAAACCAGATTCTACGAAATTCCACTTAAAATTCTACAAGAACATCCCCTATTATGGGTTCAACGCAATCAAGATAACCAACCTAACGCTACATTTTGTGGCGCCCCAGGTATACGTGCCCAACGACCATGCCGCTTAATCAATCCCTCACAAGTCACTGCTCTCGCCAACACCGTCCAAAGCGTCGGATCCGCGGCCACCTGTCACGAATGTTGCTCATCTAGTTAATAATTAAATCCAAAATGCCTAAAAAAACCACAAAAATCCAAAAAGAGACCAATGTGGAAGTCATCAAAGACGAAACCAAGGTCATAGAAAAAACCGAGGAAACTCAAAACACCCCGGTCGAAGAAGTTAAAGAAGAAACTAAAACTGTCAAAGCAGCTAAGATCCGTGGCAAAAAATATCAAGCCGTCAAAAAACTTGTCGATGTCACTAAGTTTTATCCTCTTTCTACCGCTGTTGAATTGGTCAAAAAAGTTTCTTTGTCCAAGTTCGAAGGTAAAATTGAAGCTCATCTTACCGTTTACGACATCGGCAATGTCGGCGACATCACCTTCCCCCACCTTGAAACCGCCAGCAAAAAAATTGTTATTTTAAACGACACTATTCTCGCCAACATCAAAGATGGCCAAATTGACTTTGATGTCTTAATTGCTACCCCGGCCACCATGCCCAAACTTTTACCCTTTGCCCGCACCCTCGGACCCAAAGGCTTAATGCCCAACCCCAAAGCTGGTACCCTCACCGACAAACCCGAAGAAGCTCTTAAACGACTATCTGTTGCCAAAACAGTTATCAAAACCGAGAAAAAAGCTCCAGTAATTCATATTATCGTCGGTAAAGTCAACCAATCCGACAAAGAATTAATTGCCAACGTCGAGGAACTAATCAAGGTGGTTAAACCTTCCAAAATCAAAAAGCTGGTTCTTTGTCCCACCATGGGTCCTTCCGTCAAGGTCGAAGTTGTCAAATAAACAATGCCCAAAGATCAGCTACTTCTCGAAGAAGCCGTACCAAGCGGTACCTACACCGGAAATGGTGATCGCATCACCACTTTCCGTTGCCAACGTCCCCCATCACCCAAAGAATGTGATTTTCGTCTTGTTGCTCCATCAGACGGACGGCCGCCCTACCTTATCCACACTGACAATCTTCCAGTACACTCTTGCCAGGAATGCCACCGGCCAAGAATCTAAATCTAGCCGTTTCCTCTCAATCTAAGCCTGCTCAACCAACCCCTCTTTTCCTGCGCCACTGGCTTCTCTACCACCACAACCGGTTGTTCAACCCTAGGCCGTAATTCTCCCATCCCCCTTAGAGCCTCCTCAATACTTTGACCACCCCTCATTCTACCCTGCAATTCTTTCAATTGTTCTCCACTTAATCCCGTATTTATCTTCAGCCAAAATTTCTCCGGACTTATCTGTGGCATATTTTCCGATTATAACATACACATTCCCCGCACACCCCAGTTATTTTTCCAAAGCTAGTTTTATTATTTTATCAAGCAACTTTGAATAATCCATTCCTGCAACTTTAGCTTCTTTCGGCAGCAATGAATTCACCGTCAACCCTGGCAAGGTGTTAATTTCCAACACCAGAATCTCCTCCCCTCTAATTATCATGTCCACCCGAGCATAGCCCTTGCAACCAACTATCCTAAAAACTTTAATCGCCAATTCCTGAACTCTGGCGGCTAATTCATTGTCTATTCTTGCCGGGCAAATCTCTTGACTCATTCCCTTGGTATACTTTGCCTCATAATCAAAAAAATTGTTTTTCGGTACTATTTCAATCACCGGCAATGCCACTGGACCATTATTCCCCAACACTCCGCATGACACCTCCACCCCTTTAATATATTCTTCAATCAACACCCGGTCACCATATCTTCTGGCCACACTTACCGCCTTTTCCAACTCATTATCTTTTTTCACCAGACTTACCCCAACACTCGACCCCTCACCAACAGGCTTAACTACACACGGTGCTCTGTCAACTATTTTTGCCACCGGCACCCCATTGATTTCCATCAGTTGTCTAAAAACCAACTTATCCATTCCAATACTCGATGCCAATACCCCAGAACCGGTGTATCTTATCCCCAACCAATCCAGCAATCCCTGCAACCTTCCATCCTCACCGTATCTCCCATGCAAAGCGATGAAAACCACATCCATTTCTTTGTTAGGTATTGTTAATTCGTGTCCTTTTCTGGTCATCAATTTACTTTCCTTCACCTCTCTGCCAATAAACCCCAAAGCTTTTATTTCCTCCATCGATTTTATCTCCCACTTTTTTCCATCCTGACTTATTACCACCGGCAACACTTCATATTGTTCTTTGTCCAAATTTTCTACCACTTGCCGTCCCGTCGCCAACGACACTTCCCTTTCCTCGCTCATTCCCCCCATCACCACCATCACTCGCAGTCTTTTTGCCATCTTGCCTATTGTACAATACCTTAAGTGAAACAAATTCTGACTCTTGCCATCCTCTACTACCTCCGCTTCTTTGCCAAAGCCCAAATCTTCAAGCTCAAACTTCTCAATCCCAAGCTCAAAATTATCGGCGTCACTGGTTCTGCCGGCAAAACCTCAACTATTGCCGCTATCGATGCCGCCCTCACCCCCAATTTCAAAGTTTTTACCACTGCCGGCTCGAATTCCGAATCGGGTATCCCTCTAAGTCTTCTAGGTATCACCATTACTGGCTATTCACCTCTCAACTGGCTCAAATACATCGTTCTCACCCCCATCAAACTTCTGACCTACCATCCTCACTTTGACATCCTGATTGTCGAAATGGGCATCGATGGCCCTCTGCCCCCAAAAAACATGGACTACCTTCTTTCCATCGTCAAACCCGACGTTGGTATCTTTTTAAACGTTACCCCAGTCCATTTAATGAATTTCACTTCTCTTGACCAAATCGCCCAGGAAAAAGCCAAGTTAGTCAATTCCGTCCCCGTTGCCATTGCTAACCTTTCTGATCCTCTAGTCAATCAGTATACCCAAAATCCCAGCACCGTTCCTATTAAACCAATCCACATTAAACTAACAAATTATCTCCTTCCCGACATTTATCAAAACTCTTTTGGCGCCGTCATTGCCATTGCCAAAATTTTTGGCCTCAACCAATCATTAGCAGTCAATCATCTACGATCCAACTTTCATCTTCCCCCTGGACGCTCCAGCATCCTTCCTGCCATCAAACAATCTCTTATTATTGACAGTTCCTACAATTCTTCCCCCCTGGCCACTTCAGAAATGTTAAGCTTTCTGTCAAAATTCAAATCTCCCAAAATTGCCATCCTTGGGGACATGCGCGAACTTGGACCAGCCACCAAAGATGAACACCTCAAGCTGTATCAACTAGCCTTAAAATTTGCCGATCAAATTATTTCCATCGGCCCCCAAACCACCAAGTATTTTGGCCCTAAAGCCGTCAAATTTACCTACTGGTGGCAGGCCCTCGAATATATCAAAGCCAACCTTCCCCCCAAATCGACCATTCTTGTTAAAGGCTCCCAAAATACCATCTATCTTGAAGAACTAGTCAAAGGTCTACTGGCCAAAAAATCCGATACCCGCCAACTTTGCCGTCAATCACCCTACTGGCAAACCATCAAAAACAACTTCCGCCGCTCTATTCCTTAAACTCTTTATCCTTCCTCATCTCCCTCTCAATCAAGTCTCTTAGAAACACTGACCTAGGAATCATTCTGCTTTTTGCCACCCAATCCAAATACGCCAAAATCTTTGGACTAACAAAGAAGTTAAAACGCACATCAGACGCTTGCTTAGCTTCCTCAATTGCCTTCGGTAGTACCGTATTCAGATTGTTAAGATTGTAGCTTACCATTATCAACCGTTTATCATTACTTCCCTCAAGTAGAATCGAACTGTTTCCTTCGGTATGGAGTACCAAAACCACCTTTCCCAATTCCAAAGCAAAAGATATCTCATGCCCTACCGACACGCTTGGATAGGAAATCTCCGCCACCACTATATCAGAAGACTTCACCCACCCAAAAAGCTCCTTATAAAACTCCCTCTTTTCCTTGTCTGTCTGGGATACCGCTCTGTCAGCGGCATTATCACTCAATATGTGGTCCGCAAAAACCCTATAACCCATTTTTCTCAGAGAATCAACAATAGCCAAATAGTTAGCCCCATAATCTTGCTTTCCCCGCAACGACGCCGTAAAATAAGCTTTCACGAACTTAATTATACCTATTACTGGTATAATTACAAGTCTCAAAAGTATGAAAATTGAAAGCACCATTTTATCGCTATCTATCTACCTAACCGACGTTTGCAATCTCAACTGCAAGCACTGTTTCCTTAAAGCCTCTCCACGGGGTAAGCAACACCTTAGTTGGGAACAAATCAAAACCACCCTCGACTACTACCGTCAACAAAACTGCCAAATCGTTGAATTTACTGGCGGGGAAGCCTGTCTATCCCCCTTTGTTCGTCGAGCTGTTACCTACGCTCGAAAAATTGGCTATCCATCAATTGGCATCAACACCAACGGCATCACTTCCAAGGTAATTGACTTATTTAGTCCTCAAGAACTTGACAAGATTACTTTCAGTTTGGATGGGGCTACTCCTAATATTCATGACATTATTCGTGGTCAAGGTTCCTTCAAAAAAACTATCGCCACCATTAATCAGGCTATCACCCTTGGTTTTAACGTCGAAGTTATTTTCACTGTCAATCGCTATAACCAAAACCAAACCAAAACCATCGTCCAACTTCTCGACAAAATGAAAGTTACCAAACTTAGCTTCAATTATATCTCCCCTATTGGCAACGCCCAACAAAACCCCGACGTACTCCTTTCCCCCAAAGACTGGATCAAGGTTCGATCAAGAATTGAATCCATTAACAACCTTAAATTCCTCACCATTAGATACCCCCCAATGTTTGTTTCAAAAACCGAGTACAACACAATGATTACCCAGGGTTATCATTGTGTTCTTGCCAACGCCTCCAAAAACGAAGTTCGTCCCGATGGCAACATTTACCACTGCTGTCTTACTGTTGAAAACCCTCAAGTTGTCGGTGGTCACGCCAAAAATAACCATATTATTCTCGACAAGAAAGAGGAGATCAATTACCTCGAGTTACACTACAATTCCCCCTGTCCCGCTCGGGTCCAATCTCCATCACCCGACCTTATTCCCATATGTGTCTACTATAAAAAAATTATTGAGCCCCAATCGTAGTATCAAAAAACGCCACCGTCTTTGCCACTCCCTCACTCCATCCGCCTTTTAAATTATGATCCGCTCCGGGGTAAACCACCAATTCTGCCTTCTTCCCCAAACCCTTTAGTCTATCTACCAACGCCTGTTGCCACTCCACTTTGCACCACTCATCCGCCGTTCCCTGCAGAATTAGTATTGGTGCTCCAACCCAATCCAAATAATTCTCAAAAGCATAGCGTCTGGCGTCATAAGAGGTCAAAAACTTTTCAATTTCCCCCTTAACTGGACTCCCTTCATCAATGGTTGATAACACACTCTCTGGAAACTTCTGGGTCATTGGTGCCCATAACACTGTCGGGTAACTTTCCCCGGTAATTTCTAGCGCCGACAGGACTATTTGACCACCGTTACTATGAGCCCAAATTCCAATGTTTTCCCTATCCACCCACGGTAAAGTTTTTATTGTTTCAATCAAATCTAAAAGGCTCACTACTTTTTCAAATCTTGCCTCCAACACATCAGTCGACTCCCCCTCACTCCCCCCATAGCCTAAAAAATCAATACTTATGGTCGCATACCCCTCTTTGGCTAATTCATCTGCCACCCGCCATGTCCCCGATCCAGAATAATATCCCACCGTTTCGGCATAACCCCGCACCGTCACAATTACCTTCGACAAACTTGATTTTTCTGGATGATAATTAATCATTCCCGTGATCCACTTACCATTACTCAGAAATCTAATTTGCCGGGTATCAAAATCATATTTATCTGTTCTCCTATCCTCCACCTCTTTTATCTTCCCCAGAATCTCCATCTTGTACAGGCGAACCGATGTGTTCGCCCTTCCTTGCCTTAGGCTATCAAAATCATACTTCTCCAAATTCTTTATCTGCATCGGTTTCTGGTTCCCTTTTGGATCCAATCTCCCCGTCACCCACCGCCACCCCATCAACGCTCCTCCAACCAATAACGCCAATATTACCATCACTGCAATTTTCTTTATCACCAACTTATTGTACTATTTAATAAAGAATGGTCACTCTCTTCCTCTTTTTAATTCTCTTACTTTGTCCCACTCCCACCCAAGCCGCCTACTATAGTTATCCCTTCGCTACTCAAACCGTCGACGCTATCTCTCGCCAGAAAATGCAAATTCCTCAAGGTATTTATGATTCTGTTTCCAATAAGACCTTCATTGTTTACCCTGCCGGAGTTACCTCTAGTGGGCTTTCCGAAGTCTCACCCTACATTATTAGTTACAGTCACACCACTCACTCTTGGTCCTCACCGGTCAAAATTATTACCTCCCCACACCCACCCGACTCTCACAATTATCCCCAGCTACTAATTGACAGTAACGGCTATCTGCACGTCTTTCAAACATTCCACGGTCAACCTATACTTCATGCTACCTCCAGCAATCCCCGCGATATCTCTCAATGGAACTTTAGCTACCTCACCGGAGTTAGTGCCACCTATGGTGCTGCTGTTAAAGCCAAAAACGGTGATTTCTACCTTTTTTTTAGAAACGGTCTTAGTGGTGGCAGCAGTGGGCCCTCCGGCTGGCACGAACCAGAATACTACTACAAATCCACCAACAATGGTGCCAACTGGACCCTCCATTCACTCATCGACCCACTTAAAAACTCCGACGGTTGGAACACTATCTACGTTAAATCTCTTCACTACGAATCAAACCCAGAAAGAGTTCACATTGTCTTTGCGCTTACCTACAATCATAACGATAAATTCAAAAAACACTATTACGTTTTTTTCAACCTAAACAACAATCACATATATTCTGCTAATGGCCAAGATTATGGCACCACTATCGATCGCAATGAATTCCAAAGTAACTGCGAATTATACAGCTACTCACAACCACTAAACTTCAACGACTACGGTAACACTCACACCGCTTTTTACCTCGATAACAACGGCAAACCTAATGTTTTCTATAACAAATATATTCCTGGTCAATCACAACTCGCCCACAGCCAACTCTGGTGGGCCAAATGGGATGGTTCCAACTGGCAACACCAACATCTCAGTAATTTCGATGAGGTTGTTGGTCCAATGGATGTTAAATATATCAACGACTCCAATATTGACCTTTTTATAAGTAAGTGGGATGGAGCCACAATACCAGGAATTATCTATCACTATAATGGAAGTAGTTGGACACAATCATGGCGCTCAGACCTGACGCCACCACCATACCATTTTACTTACATTTACGACTCACACCCTGATATTACCGCCACCTTTTATCAAAGTGATTACCAGGGATGGAACACCCCAAAACCAATCGGCACCTTTCATGTCTTTGGTAACAATAATTTTTCGTCATCCTGCCCAGCTCCCAACTTCAAACACTATCGTTGGTCAGGCTCACCCCACTTTGTTTTCCCAACCAACTCACCTTGCGATCAATACTCCATTGGCTCAAAAACACCATCAAGTGGAGAAATTTACTCACCTTTAACCCAAGTCCAACCTAATACTACTTACACTATTAGTTATCAAGTAAAAACTGAATCAGTTGCTTCTACTGCCCCATTTGTGGCTACAGTTCTGGTTTCTGAATACAATTCTTCTGCCAAGGAGTCAGACTCCATCAATCAAAGTCGCACTCACGATGGCCAAAGAACCAATGTTCCCAAGGTAACTGGCACCACTAATTGGCAAACCAAACAATATACCTTCACCACTCTTTCCAACACCAAATACATTCGTTTCCGTCGAGTCAATGCCGCTTGGGGGGAGGCTAGTGGTGAAACCTATTTTAAAGACGTCAAACTGTCCGTTCCTACCCCTACTTCAACTCCCAAACCCAGCAACACCCCCACCCCAACTCCTACCTCTCCAGGTTGTCCAACCTCTACCGACAAAAGTTATCGTTGGTCAGGCACACCCAACTTTACTTACCCCAAGACTACACCATGCGATCAATATTCTCTTGATTCGGATACCCCATCAAGTGGAGAAATTTATACCCCTCTAACTACAGTCTCGCCCAATACTACTTACACTATCAGTTATCAAGTCAAGACAGAATCAATCGCTTCCATTGCACCTTTTGTTGCCACTGTCCTAGTTTCTGAATACAGTTCTTCCGCCAAAGAAACTGACCTTGTCAATCAAAATCGCACTCACGATGGCCAAAGAACCAACATTCCCCAAGTTACCGGCACTACTAATTGGCAAACCAAACAATACACTTTTACCACTCTCTCCAACACCAAGTATGTTCGTTTCCGCCGAGTCAATTCCGCTTGGGGGGAGGCCATCGGAAAAGTCTATTTTAAAAACATTCAATTGGTTGCCTCGATACCCACCAACACCCCCAAACCAACTAATACTCCAACTAAAACCCCCACCAAAGTTCCTACCACTCCTCCCAAAAAATTAGGTGATGCCAATGGTGATGGTAAAGTAAACCTTCTTGATTTTGGTACTTGGAAGACTGAATACCTTACCAAAACCGGACTCAATTCTGATTTTGATAAGAATAATAAAGTCAATATTGCTGATTTTGCGATTTGGAAAACCGAGTATTTGAAAACTAAATGATGTCACTATACTATTAAATAAGCAGATGATCACTATTCTCGTCCTATTCTTTCTCGTTTTCTTTTTCTTTCACCCTCCCCTTGCCGCCGGCGACGGCTTTACTCTCGATAATGCCGGCATCTCCAAAGTCCATCAGTCATCAATTCCTCACATCGCCAAAAACGGCACCATCCAGCAATCCCACACCACCGATTCTTTTATCCCCATCGCTATGTGGGGCAATGATTTTGGTCGATACGATTCCTACAACTGGAATTATTACCAACTAAATGACAATATTTCCCGCGACACCACTCCCAACTTGGTTGAAGCCGGTTTTAATGCTGTCTTCACTCATGTTTCCAACGATATCATGGCCCTCCTTCAGGATCGAAATCTCAAAGCCTTTTACGGTGTCTACTGGTCAGGCATCTGGCAGTACGAAAAGGGCGACACCAACTGGGACACCCTCAAAACCACCATCAACAAACTCAAAAACCACCCCACCACTATCGGTTACTACCTCTACGATGAACCCGATAATGTCCCCGATTTCGAGTGGAGCACTCTTCAAAAAGCCTATCAAATCATCAAGGCCATCGACCCAAACCGTCCCATTTTCGCTAATTTCATTGGTGGCAACTGCGACGCCCCCAGCATCACCTCGTTTAACAATACTGCTGTCGCCGATTTTTATCCCTTTCACCACACCGGCGATAGCACCGAAGGTCTGGGTGATAATCTAAACTTTTTAAACTGCTTTGGCCAGAGTAAAGAAACCACTCCTTTCTTTCCTATCCTTCAAGCCTACAGTGGTGGCCGCGAAACCAATCCAACCATCATCCCCACCAAACAACAAATGCGAAACCAAATCTATCTGGCTCTGACTCGAGGTGCTACCGGTTTCTGGCTGTTCACCCACCACGATCCTTGGCGTCTCGACGAAGGCACTAATAAGTGTCGCACTATAACTTGGACTCAACCCTGTGAACATTTAGGGGGTATTAGCAAAGAATTTACTCCCGAAATCTGGAATGAGGTCATCAAAATTAATACCGAAATTAATACCTACAAAAAGATCATTCTTTCCAAAACCGCCGCTGACGTTTACGATGTTTACCTCAAATATTACGGCCGAACCGAACACCCAATTAAGACAATCCTCAAAAACGCCAATGATGGCGATTCTCGTTACCTTTTGGCTGTCAGTACTGCCACCGACTACGTTCAAAGCCGTTTTGAATTCGCTAATAACGTTTATGCTGTTACCTCGCTTCTTGATAATCGTACCATCACTCCGTCCGGTAAAACCTTTACTGATGGCTTTACCAATCTAGACGTTCGACTCTACCGCATCGACTTTAGCCCCTACGCCACTCCCACCTCTTGTCCCACCGAAAAAACCTACAACGACACCAACCCAACCAATATCAAAAATTACTGTCAGGCCGTGGGGTTAAATTGTCAATATTATCCATCATCAATTTCCTGCCACTCCGGTGCTGGCAGCTGGACTAATTTTGGTTCCAGTTGTACTGCTCCTTATTGCAACGGCTGTGCTTGTGTCACCCCCACCAACACCCCCAAACCAACTAATACGCCAACTAAAACCCCCACCAAAGTTCCTACCATTCCTCCCAAAAAATTAGGTGATGCCAATGGTGATGGTAAAGTAAACCTTCTTGATTTCGGTACTTGGAAAACTGAATACCTTACCAAGACAGGTCTCAATTCTGATTTTGATAAGAATAATAAAGTCAATATTGCTGATTTTGCTGTTTGGAAGGCGGAATATTTGAAGACTAAATGATAGGCATTATTTTACTGGTCATAATACTCTCCCTGGCACATCCGTCTCCTGGCTTTTCAACTTTTTCGACAACTCCAATAGTTAAAAAAGTTATGGTCGTTGATCTGAATCCATCTGTATCCAGTCAAGGAGGCCAACGTATTCGAGAAATTAAACATTGGAACGATCCCAAGACACTAGAAACCACTTTTATTGAAAATATTAGACAAGCTAGCGGTGGTTATCTCAACTATCAAATCGTCCAACGAATTGACAATGAAGACTGGCTTCCCCCTTTTAAAGATGGCTATCAACATACAGGAGACACCCTGCTACAAGCAATAAATAATCCTTCTGCTCGACATCTGCCTGACAAAATGAACTACAACGTCCTTCTTAACCGCTATCAGATTTGCGACAAGGTCAATTCAGGCGAGGTGGATGAGGTCTGGTTTTGGTTACTCCCCTGGACTGGAGCTTACGAAGCCATTATGACCGGTAATGGAGCATTTGATACCAACGGTCCCCCCCTCTCGTCTAGTTGTATTCGCAAAACTCACCTCATGGCCTTCAACTGTGAACGCAGTGTATCCGAAATGACCGAAAGCTACATTCACCGAATCGAAGGCACTCTCACCCATGTCTTTGACGAAGACCCATGCCACAACTCATCGATGAACACCGATTGGGGAAAGTTTGGCACTTACGACAAGAGAAATCCCAACAAAGCTGGCTGTGGCTGGTCTCATTACCCTCCCAACGGTACTAGTGATTATGATTGGGACAATACAAACCATGTTACTACCAATTGTAACGACTGGCTCAATTATCCAAATATTACTGGGTCAACACAAAGTTTAAATTGCCAAGAATGGGGCTGCCACAGTACAGGATTCTATGCCTGGTGGCTTAATCGCCTTCCCAAGTCAAACGGTTCAACCAAAAACAAGTCCAACAACTGGTGGCAGTATATTGCCGACTATGACTGCGTCACTAAAAACATTTGCCCCACTTCCGCCCCCGTCCCCACCTCAACCCCCAACTGCGTTAAAAACCACTCCAATGCTGTAACTGATAAAACTCAGTGCTGTACCGGAGATGCCGAATTAGTACCTTACGCCGGACTAATTTGTTGTGGAGGCATAAATGATGTAGTCGACAATAACACCGAATGTTGCTCGAACCTCACCACCCAACCCAACCAAGAAAAATTTAAATGTATTTTTACTGGTGATGCCAATGGTGATGGTAAAGCAAACCTTCTTGATTTCGGTACTTGGAAAACTGAATACCTTACCAAGACAGGTCTCAATTCTGATTTTGATAAGAATAATAAAGTCAATATTGCTGATTTTGCTGTTTGGAAGGCGGAATATTTGAAGACTAAATAATCACCAGTCTCGTCAACATCAGTTATCATTATTACAATGTTAATCATTGGTTCTCTGATTCTCCTTCTTGTTGTTTTCCCCCACCATATTAAAGCCTACTCCCCCGACCCACAATATATTTTCGTCCGTAAGGACAATATGTGTTCAAATTGTATTCTTTGGAACGGCTACTACCCCGAAAATTACAACGATGCCGCTGTCGATCAAATACTTAACACCATTGGCACCAAAGGAACCGACCAAAGAAAACTCGGTGTCGGATCACTTTGGACTTACCACCTGACCGATCTCAATCGAATGAAACAATCCATGCAAAAAATGCTTGATCTTTCCCTGGCCCGGAACTTCCCGATATTCATTTCTCTTGATGGTTTTCAGTGGTGGGACAATCTAAAAAACCTTTGGAATTGGTGGGACCCAAGTGACCCTGCTACCTACAACCCCGAAAACAAAAACAATGTCGAATGGACCTCTTGGAATCCAAATGATGCTATCAAAATTTCCTGGAGGAGTTGGGGTAAACAATTACGGGTCAAGCCCCATCCCAACATTGCCAGCCCGGCATTTATTCAAGCAAACAAAGACGCTCTCAAAAATCTTGTTCCCATTATTGTCAACTGGTACAACAACCTGCCTGATAACAAAAAATACCTTCTCGGTGGTGTCAGTTTTAGTCAGGAGGTCGATATCGGCGTTAACTATACCTATTACAAAGACGGCAACAGTTATCTTGGCAAGCCAGAATCCAGTGATCCAGATGAAACGAATTTTCTCAAAGACTCAGTTCAACTGGGCTATGCCGCTGTCAAAACTGCCGGCCTCAAATCCTCTGGCGCTCTTACTGAAGATGACCTTGATACGGTCGTTAGAAACTATATCGAAGAACTAAATTCTTATGCCGTTAGTCTAGGCATACCTCGACACAAAATCTTCAATCAGGTTGGCGGCAAAGGTTTTGCTCCTTTTGAACACCCCTCAAACCTCGTCTTTAGCACTGCCAAAGCCTCAATTACTCCCCACGGCAATCCTGGCTGGAGTTTCTATGCCGGAGTGGCTGAAAACGCTGCCACCTACCCTGCCCTCACCGAAGCTCTCAATCTTTCTGGTAACTCACTTTGGGGCTCGCCTGAATATTTACCCTACAAACGCGACCGCCAAGGCTGGATTGATTCTCTTCGAAATTCTCTTAATTTTAGAAATAATAAATTTATTAATATCACTAGCTGGGAAGGAATCCTTGGTGGCAAAGATGTTTATGCTCCAGCCGTCGGTGCCATTCGCCAAGTCCTCAACGAAACACCAGTTTGTGTTTTGGGCACTCCTCAAATTAACCGACCCATTGCTGTTTCCGGTAGCCAGTTTACCCTAAACTGGACCCAATCTGCCGACACTCTTGCCACTTACATTAATTGTGCCAATTCGCCAAAACTTACTAATCAGGGAACATTTAACCCAGCCAACATTGTCGTCAACCAGATGACCACTGAAACTAGCTTTCAAAAAAGTGGCTTTAATAATGGCACCTATTATTGCCAGGTAATCACCGATGGCTGTGACCCGGCCAAAAGAACTCTTTCTGAAATTGTTTCCTTTACTATCGGTTCCTCTCCCTCCCCTACCCCAAAACCCATCATTCCCGGTGACACTAATTCCGACGGTAAAGTAAATATTAGTGATTTTGGTGTTTGGAAAACTCAATATCTTACTAAGACCGGACTAACTGCTGATTTCAATTCCAATGGCAAAATAGATATTGGTGATTTTGGCATTTGGAAGGCGGAATATTTGAAGACTAAAATTTAATATCTGCGCCGCTTGGCCTGTACTGCTCGATCCACTCTTTGGCCTTGTTTGGTCCCCCAATAATCTGGACCCAAAGCCTCCAAATCACTTAGGTTAAATCTACACTTCAGGTGTCGACTGGTTACTCTAACTAACCTCCCTGCATTTAGCTCTCCATCACTATCAACAAAAGCTCTCGGTTTAACACCATAAACTGCTCTCAATGTCGCTACCAACGACTTATTTCCAGCTCCAATCTCACTAATTCTTCGAAGTATCGACACCACATCACTCTCGGTCATAGTACCTCCTTCGTTACCTCAATTTCCCATCTCAAAACAGCCGTTTTGAAACCAGAAACTCCGGTAACTCAAAATTTTAACCACCCATTCTACACCAGCTACTTTACATTGACCACCCCCCTAGGCTATAATCCCCCCTGTACTACCAAAGACAGTAGGTACAAAAATAAATCCTACCGAGGCGATACATTTATTCCTCGCGTAGTCGCGAGGTTTTTTAGTTTTTTTAGGTAAAATTTGAAGTAAAATGCTAAATTTTACCTAAAAACACAATCCCGATCGAAGCATCGGGATAGACCATATGAAAAACAAACAAATCAAAATCGAAACCGTCGACAAAATTGCTGCTGATCTGCAGGCCGTCAAATCCGCCGCTCTGGTTCAGTACCAAGGCCTCAATGCCGCTGACACTGTCCTGATGCGTTCGAAAGTCAAATTAGCCGGTGGCCGTCTTGAAGTCACCAAAAACTCTCTTATCTCCCGGGCTCTGGAAAAAATTGGTATCAAACTCCCCGAGGAACTAACCGGCCCAACTGCCATCACCTACTGCGACACCGACGAAATTGCTCCTCTCAAGGAAATCGAAACTATTAACAAGTCCAAGGAAAAAACCAGCTTCAAATATGGCATCTACAACGGTCAGTTACTATCAGTTGACGAGTTAAAAAAGTTTCTTTCCCTCCCCTCCAAGTCAGCCCTTATTGTCCAGCTTCTTGGTGATCTTCAAAATCCTCTTCGTCGCCTTTCCTACGCCCTTCGCTACAATCAAACTCGCTTGGTTCTCGCCCTCAAAGCCGTGGCTGAAAAACAAAACAAACCCTCCCCAACCCTCCCTTGACAGGGCGGGAGTTGTCTTACTTTCTCCCCTATCAAGGGGAGAACACAAGAGGGGTTTAAAATAAAAATTAAAAATTATTAATTAAAAATTAAATTCATATGTCCGATAAACTAACCAAAATAATCGACCAAATTTCTGAATTGTCAGTCATCGAACTCGCTGACCTGGTCAAATCGATCGAAGAAAAGTTCGACGTTAAGGCTGTCGCTATGGCCGCTCCTGCCGCTGGTGCTCCTGCTGCTGGTGCTCCTGCCACTGGTGCCGCTCCGGCTGAGGAAAAAACCGAATTTGATGTCACTATCACTTCTGCTGGTGCCAACAAAATCGCCGTCATCAAAGTTGTTCGCGAGTTCAAGCCAGAACTAGGCCTCAAAGAAGCCAAAGATATGGTTGATGCTCCCCCAGCTTCCCTTGGCACTATGAAGAAAGATGCTGCCAACGATGCCAAAACCAAGCTTGAAGCCGCTGGAGCGCAGGTTGAGTTAAAGTAATCTTATTACTTCGCAATTCAAACCCTCCTACGTTTATCGTTGGAGGGTTTTTGTTTCCAACGCCTTCACCACTTCCCCCACCTTGCCACTCTCTTTTTTGGGGCACACCAACACTCCATCCTCACTCTCAATCACACACAAATCCGACAATCCGATTATCGCTACTGGTTTCTTTGATCGCACATAATTATTACCCCCTTCTATCTCCACCACCCTCCCATTTCTTGCCACTGCCTTTTCTTTCTCATATTCCCCCAAGCTTTCCCAAGTTCCAAAATCCCAAATTTTAAAAGGAAACTCAACAATTATCGACCTCTTTTGAGCGTGAACTTGCGAAGTTACCTCCTCAATCATTCCCTTTGGCATTTTGCCATACTCTGTCACTACATCTGCTCCATTTGCAATCTCCATCAACGGCCCATACCAATCCGGCCGAAATTCTTGATACATTTTTAGCAAGTTATTTGGTGTCATACAACTATGATTCCAGTGCAACAACAAATTTTTTGACCCCACCATTGCCTCCACCCTCTCCCTCTCCGACCTATCTACATACCCCTCTACTTTATATACCTTCACTCCTGCCTTCTCTTCGATCAACTCCCCCTTAATCACATAATCAACTCCACTAACCACATTTATCGGCATCATCCCCCCAGTCATATAACCCTCATTTTTTCGCGCCAACCCATCCATCATCTCCATCGCCACAAAAAATGTTTCCTCATCCTCTCTTATCAAATCTGCCTGAATCAACATAAACGGCTCATCTCCAAAACCCCTTTTCAACAGCATTGCCGCGGCAAAACCAGTCGCCGGCCCCTGATTTCTCATCTCCGGCTCAATAAAGATATTTTCTTCAACAATCTCCTCCACCAACTCTCGAGCCATTTTCGCCTGCTCAGGATTAGTTTGTAAAAATATTTTCTCCGGTCCAAACCTCTTTCTCAACATCTCCCAATTCAATTCAAATAATGATTTGCTCTTAATTAACGGCAAAAAGTGCTTTGGATGGGTCGGACTGCTTTCCGGCCACATCTTCGTCCCTACTCCTCCACAAATTATTACTGGTATCATCCCTCAACTCTATCAGGATTAAAAATAGGCCTCAAATTGTTGCATCTATCAATCCTTCGGTTCATCTCTGCTCTTTCCGGTGGCGACAATCTCGCTAGATATCCCCTCTCATCAAACCTATCTCCACCATTAGCCGCTACAATCCTATCCAAATAATCCTCCAAATTCATCCACTCTTCAGCCAACACCGCCACCGGTTCCGGCTGATACCCCCCAGCTTCCCTAAACCTCTCCAACATCACCTCTTCATACTCACCCACATACTGATAATATTCCTCTTGGTTCATCTTCGACACATCCCCAAAATACTTCCTGGAAAGTCTTCTTAACCAATCATAGCCAATAGCCGCCCCCACTATTAACCTTCCCAATCGTTTAACCCCTCTATTCTCGGGGTCAGAATTTTCTGCCCTAGCGAATTGATCGTCCGTCAATTTTTTAACCTCTTTATATCCCTGTAATGCCATTCTATCACTCTCATCCATCGCCGACCTCATCCTTCTATGTGCTTCCGTTGCAATACCTTCCCCTAAATGTTGAGGTAAACTTCCACTCCAAGCCCATGCTCTTCTTGCTTCTTCCGCTTGATAATACAATTTCAATGCTTCAGCATTCACCGATCTTTCTTTTAATCCACTTCTTAAACCTACTTTCGCCTCACCCACCATCTTGTTATTTAAAATTTAAATTAAATTAGAACTATTCAATTATTAACACATTCTCCTCCGTTTTTCACTCTCCACCACCATCACGACACATTTTTCCACCACCAATCCACCGTTATTAAACTTAAATACTTCAAATTTAAATAAATCACTACCAACAACACTATTCCCATCACCCACCTTCGCCACCTACCCCCCAACAGCCCCAACATCAACCACCCCATTACCCCCCAACGCCACATTCCCACATATCCCTGAAAAGTACCCAATCCCACCACCCTTGACACCCCCTCCCCCACCAACAATAGTCCCATCAACCACACCATCATTCCGTTTCGGCCAGTTTCAAAGTACACCCCAAAACACCTCGCCACCAACATCAACAATAATGGCCAAAAAGGGAAAGCATACCAACCATATTGCTGACTGCCAAAAAATATATATATCGCCAAGTATATCCACAGCCCCCAAATCACTATCTTATCCCCCAATTGGTTATTTCTTCTTGTTAACCAAACAAAATTTACTAACCACCCTGCCAATATCCACACTTCAGGAAACGACTTATATTGAGTCAATCGCTGATTCCTAATTAACTCCATCAACACATTCGGCCCAATACCATAAAAGCGGCCATAATTTGATTTCAGCAAGTTAACAAACACCTCCCAGTCATAAATCATCCCGTAAATTACAAACCAACCAGCAATCGGCAAACTAAAAGCCAACAAAAATCCGACTTCGGCCAAAAATTTTTTGTTAACCTTTTTGTACTTATCCCAAATCACCATCACCGACACCAACAAACACACCACCCCCGACAACTTAAACAACATTGCCACTCCGCTTACTATTCCCGCTCCCGCCAGCCACCAATCACTATTGTTTTTTCGATAATGACTTAGCATTATCATCACCGCCAACAAACACGGGATTACCCCATTCTCCGCCTGTATCATCCGGCTACTTAACACCACCAACGGTACTGTCGCATAAATCAATCCCGTCATCAATCCGGTTACAAATCCAAAATTAATCCAGGCAAAAACCATTGCCAAAACTACCGATATTGCCCCCATTACCACCACCGGCCGCCGAATCAACACCGTTCTGGCCTCCTCAAAATTTCTTGCCCCCGCCAAATAAGCATATCCGCCAGTTAAAAGTCCCATCAATGGTGGATGATCCATCCACGGGTAATTAATCTCCAGGGCATCACCTCCCACCACCTGATACCACCTATCAACATTAACATATCTCTTCACTTCTTCCTTATATCCCTCCATTCCCGATATCCCCACCGGCATCCCCAATTCGATCAGCGACATTCCCATCCAAGAATAACCATATTCATCCACCGACTGCCCCGGTGTTGGTATTTGGGCATAATCGCTCCTCCGCAACCATAAAGCCACCAAAAAGACTGCCAATATCGACAACAACTTAATTATTTTCTTCATCGCAGTCGATCCTGTCGGTTTTTTTAACTGACATCTTCCAGTCACTAATCATCGTTTTATCATTTAATCGACACCCCCATGTCATTTCCCCGTCCACCCCCACAATTCTGGCATATTCCTTCATCACCCCTCTCAAACTTTTATCCTCAATCGCCCGAAGGGACAAAGTACTCTGGCTCTTCCTGCCATCAGCACACCAAAAACTGATTTTCACCCAATTACCATCCGGCTCCTTTGGCTCCCCAAACACTGCATATTTACACCAGTCCGTCGTCCTATCCCTATCTGTCGCTGTTGCCATTATCATTCTTTCCAACTTTTCCTTGGAAAAATTCTTTTGCCTTTCCCGTACCCCCACCACCGATCCTATCGTCAATACTCCGTAAATCACTCCCCACCCAATTAATATTTTATTTCTCACCGCCAACAAAACTGCTTATATTCCCTATTGTTGTCTTAATAATTCTCTCAATCGCTTCTCTGGTATTAAAAGCATTATGTGGCGTAAACACCACATCATCCCTATCCCGTAGCAGATGAAACGACAGTACCTCCTGCAAATCATCTTTAGTTGGTCGTTTACTGGTTACCATCGAAATATTTTCTACCTTGTCCTCCTCCTCGGTCACATCTAATCCCGCTCCAGCCAATATGCCATGATTTAGGGCCCAGACAATCGCCTCGGCCTTAACTATCGGCCCCCGGGAAGTATTGATCAGATAACTTCCCCTCTTCATTAACTTAATATTTTCGCTATTAATCAAATGATGAGTTGCTGGCAAATAAGGCACATGCAAAGTTACAAAGTCTGATTCCCTCAACAGGGTTTCCAAATCCACATACTTAAATCGAAGCCATTTAGCCAATTTTTCGTCCCGGTTTCGCTCCACCGCTATCACCCTCATCCCCAGTGCCCGTCCCAAACGAACCACATTGCCCCCAATCTTTCCTACTCCCACCACTCCCAAAGTCTTCCCCTCCAAATCCACCCCTGTCAATCCCTCTGGGCTAAACTCCCCATTCTCGACTGACTGGTGTGCCGGCACAATCTTTTTGGCTATAGCCAACATCAACGCCACCGTATATTCTGCCACTGTGTTCGATCCATACTCCGGTACGTTAGCTACCTTTATTCCTCTCTTTTTGCACTGCTCAATATCAATGTGGTCAATCCCTGTCGACCTCGCTGCCACCATTTTCAAGTTTGGCAACTTATCCAATACTTCTTTAGTTAGTTTTGAATAGATAAACACTGACAATGCCTCATATTGCGCCGCTATCTCCAACTTATCCTGAACTTCTTCCTCAAAAATCCCCACCCCAGTCGTATCCAAATTAATTATTTCTCTCTCAATTGCCTCCCTCTCCCAACTCTTAACTCCAAAAAAAGCAATTTTTAGACCCATTAACTCATTTTACACTATTCTAGTGCTACCATCTAAGTATGTCACTCGAACAATTTACCCACCTCGAGGCCTCAATCATTACCGATATTGAATTTGGCCGCCAGGATAGTACTCACCGAGCTATCCTCAGCAGTAATGAAACTATTCCTCCAGAAACGTTTGTTGGTCAACCCAAACCAAACGGACCTTTGATTGG
This sequence comes from uncultured Gammaproteobacteria bacterium, assembly GCA_964503465.1. Taxonomy (GTDB): domain Bacteria; phylum Patescibacteriota; class Microgenomatia; order UBA12405; family UBA12405; genus CAZCYZ01. Next base: position 34,818 of record CAZCYZ010000003.1, read on the forward strand.
TGTTGGCTTGGGGATGTCATTGGCGCTTTTACAACATTACGAATCACCACCCCCAAGCATTGTTCTTTTTGACATCAACACTCATGTTGTCACTGCTGGCCGTATCTTTATCGAACTCCTCAAAACAAGCCAAGATTATGGTCAACTTCTTAGTAATCTTAATGATCGGCCCCTTCTCCAAGCACTCTATCAACAAGTAATTAACCAAGACCAATGTCTCCAGACAGATACTAATCCCGAGGACGTTTGCCAATTTATTCACCAACAATTCAGCGGCTTTGTTGACGACTCAATCTCGCTTCCCGACAACCGAATTCCCATTGGTTGCCAGGTCCGCCAGCGTTTCCAGGACCTCAAAGCTTTGGCCGAAACTAACCAATTTCAAATATTTCTCGGTGATGTTAGTCACCCTGAGTGGGTCACCGCTCTCGGTCAATACCTCAGTGAACAAACAGGCATTCCCACAATTTACCTTAGCAACACCCCCGACTTGATTTGCCAAAATATCCAAACCGCTAATAAATTTAATCAACTTCTAACCCAAATTACCTCCAATCTCCCCCAACCTGTCCTTTGGGTATATACCCTCAACTCTGCCGGTTATCAACTTATGGCCTCAGCCACCACTCCTCAATTCCTAACTGAACAATTTATTGCTCATGCACCCGCAGTCGGCCCATGTCGCGGATCAGTTCATCCATATGTACATCTTAATACCCAAAATCCAATAACTCTTCACTCCCATCGTGGTATCGAAATCGCCACCCAGCCAACCCACCAAGGCATAATTCAACAACCATTAGTAATACTTGACGAATTAGAATCATCACAACCACCATTTCTCATATCAAGCCATCAAAATAGCGACAACCAAACTATATTGTACGTCACTTTCGCCACTCCCGACTCCCTCCCCATTACCATCGATACCCCCCAAAACCGGCAACTCCTTCTGTCTTTTTTATCCGACCCCGAAGATCCCAACATCATCGCCCAAATCGAAACCGACGCTGATTCAAGTATTCGTCTTAAAATTTCTATCAAACCAGATTCCGCCACCAACTCCGTTACTTTTAATCTGCCCAACCACCAACATCTTACTATTAACACTCAGTGCAACAGAAGAAACACCAGTTATCACCTCTCCACCGAATGAATTATTTTTCCCCAAGGGTCAACTGTCGTTGTTACAAACCCAGTCTCCGCCCCACCAGCCTGATTCGAGAGTGTTCTCTCACCTAAGTCCACTTCCTTCCCCTGGCTATCCACCAACCTAACCCCATCCATCCCCAAATGAAAACCCTGCCCTTGCACTATTTCGACCAATCCCGGAAGTCCTGCATCCTCCAAACTATCCCTTAATCGGGAATAGATTCGCATCATTGCCCTCATCGCTTTGTCACGATCACCGTCCTGATTACCACAATATTGGAACAAATCATCCTTCGATACAACTGATCCTGTCCCTCTCGATAACACTACCAACGCTACCAACGCCTTCTTTTTTTCAGTTGACAACTTCCCAACCAACCCCCCCCCAACTTTTACTCCCAATATCGCCGCGTCACGAATCAGCTCCTTTGGTCCTATCGCTTGCAGTCCTTCCCCAACTGGTCTCTCTCCACCCATATTTAAATTATTTTCAACAAATATCTAACCAATAACCAAATTGCCTACCTGAGTCAAGATCTGTTCTTGGTTCTCCTTAATAAAGTTCTGTTCTTCCGACAACAACTCCCCCCACTCCTCTACCTCTTCATCCGTCATCTTGTCCACTATCTCTCTAAACCTGTTCTTTGTCTTTTCTGACAAAATATATGAATTGTCAATAAGTACTCTTAATGCTTGTCTCTTGTCCATTGTCAACCTTTAAAAACTTCTAATGCTTGTTCAGTTTGTGCCTTCGCATATTCGCTCTTCTTAAAGAAAACATCCTTGATTGTCTTAAATGTCTCACCTGCTATTCTAGTTTGATTCGCCAGTGATTGTTTCCGATCTACCATCAGTTGAATAATTTCCGGTGCTATCCCAACATAAGGTGCCCCCAAACCATCCAGACCGGCCATTGTCGCCAAAAACCATTTTGGAACTTCAGGATACAAATCACCAATCACCCCTGTTATCTTCCCGGCCTTTTTAATTTCTGGGGCCTTTTCTGCTAGCTTCTTTGCCACTCCACTCCATTTCCCCAGGTCGTTTGCCCACTCCGCTACCGGAACCAGTTCACACAGGACCAATCCTGTCAGTACCAAATCTCTCAAGGCTCTTTCCTTTTCCTTAGTCATACTTTCCCGAATTTCAGGATTAGTTTTTACCCTCTCAACCACCAATTTTGACTTCTCCAGCAGTTGCGCCAACAAGGATACCCTCACCGCCTTCTCACCTTCAACTTTCGGTAATTCGTAGCCACCAGTTTGACCATCTACCATAACCAATACTACCACTATTTTTTCTCTTCCACAACCGATTTACCCCCCACACCAGCAAACGCCGCTTTTATGCCAGCCTCCCATTTTTCCAACGCCTCATCCCCCGCCGCCAATCTTTCTTTCCTAATCCTTTCGTTCTCTGCATTAAATCTCTCAAAGGCAACCTTATTCGCCCCATCTTGGATCTGCTGAGGTGTAGGTTCCACAATGTTTACCTCACCATTCGTTATCTTTCCAACAGGAAATAAACCTTCTGGCTTCCCCCCACCAGCCACAAACTCACCAATATCCATAACACCAGCTTCAACTAACCCCCGATACTCCTCTGGAGTCAAACCATATGATTCCGCCCTCGCTTTGATCCATTCAGGATTAACTGTATCTGCACCAGTCGCCGGATCACTTATCGAAGTTGGTACTTCTCCCAATCTTGCCTTTCTGGCCTCAGCCTCCTCAACTGTCCCACCAACCGCCTCAACCTTACCACTATCTGGATTTCTTATAACTACCGCTGGCTTCTCCACATTAAAAATGGAATTAATTACAACCGATTTTTCAGCCATAGCTCCTGGTTCTGGCATATGTTTATATTTGAATACTAAACTATAACAACAAAATTCTATCACATAAACATCATCAAAACTTATCACACTCCCAACAACGTAAACTTCCCGGTATCTATTCTATCAAGCGCACACTCTCCATTAAGTCGCCACAACAACTCATTACCACCATCATATCCTGCCCGCCAACTCTGTCATTTCTTTACCCAACTTTAAAAATTTACCAAAAAAGGCTATTTACGACCAAAAATACTCGACCCTTTAATTGCACTTTCAATCTCGGTTATTTCCTCCATACTAAATTCGTCCTTCAAACTCTCGCGAAACTCCATCATTTTTTGTTCGGTCACCCTTCTAACCCGTTCTTCATACTCTTCAGACTCAGTTTTACTCAAAGATTTATTAAAATCATCAATAAACTTTTTCATCTGACCAATAACCCCATCCTTCTTCTTTTCAAAAGCAAAGACCACCATAACCGATAATATTGACAATACCAAACCAGAATCTACTATTGCCACCAACTCTTTTTTCTTCCCATCACCGTCCTCAAAAATCATTTTATATTATATTAAAACAAAAATAACAGTCTAATTAACAACCGCCTCGACCATATTTTTAAGTCCCAAAGCAGTAATACTCATCCCCACCACCCCCAAAGCAAGTCCACCCACCTGGATACCCGGAGCCAATGTTACTGGAATGGCTGCCACAGTACTAGCCAAACCAAGCGTCACCTCCACTCCACCCAAAAACACTCTCATTGCCCTATCCCTCACAATCTCACGACGAATTTCTCTTCTCCTTCCTTCATCATATTCACCCTTACCCATATTAGCAAATTCTACCACACCTCAATTTAAGCTATCAACCCCGCTCTTTCAATTATCTCCGCCTCCACCTCTGCCCTCGGTCTGGCATATTTTCTTCGACTATCCGCCACAATCTTTTCCGCTGTCTCCGCGCTGCTAGGCACCGCAGTTACCTCCTTCCAGTCCAAACCTGTTGAAAAAGGTTCAGCTGGTTTACCCTGAATCAACATTTTCAAATACATATTCCCTGTCCCGTTATTAACCAAGTCAAATTCATCAAAGACCGGCGCAAACTGATGAACCAAATACGAAGCGTCATCCACCCCCACTCGAAATGCTCCAATCGAACCGACATTCCCAAAAACTGCATCCCGAATATCCTTATTGATTTGAGAAATGTACTGGTTGGCCACAATCAAGTTCAGTCGATACTTTCTGGCTTCCGATAATATCTCTGTAAAATCAGGCGTTGCAAAATTCTGAAATTCATCAACATACAAATAATAATCTTGCCTTTGATTTTCGGGTATCTCTTCTCGGCTCATTGCCGCCACAAAGAATCTTGGAACCAACAATGTCCCCAAAAACGCTGCGTTCTCTTCCCCTAATTTACCTTTGGATAAGTTAATAATCAGTATTTTCTTTTGATCCATCACTTCCCGAAAATCAAAGGCCGACTTAGACTGACCAACAATATTCCTCATTGTTACATCACTTACAAACCGATCAAATTTGGAAACATAATATCCCAACGTTTCCGATTTGTGAAAATCGGTCGTCCTTGCCATCTCTTCGGTCCAATATGTTTTAACTAACGGATCTTTTATTTTGTCAAGTTTACTGGCAGCAAAGCTTGGGCTAGTCAAAAGCCTTAAAGCTTCAATCAGCGTGTTCCCTTTTTCCTCCATCGCCGTCAACATCACATTTCGCACTGTTCTTTCCAACATCGGCCCCATGATTCCAGTGTGATTGGGGTCATAAAGTTTGTACAACAAGGCAATAAAGGAATTAATAATAATGTTTTTTGACTCTGCCGTTTCCACATCCATAATATTCATTCCCATTGGAAACTCAGTGTCCCCCGGATTCCAATAAATCACATCTTCAACTCTCTTATTTGGAATCTTAGTCAGAATATCTTCGGCCACATCTCCATGCGGATCAATAAAACATACTCCTTCACCGTTATTAATATCCTGTAGCACCATATGCTTTAAATATTCCGATTTACCCGTACCCGTCTGGCCAACCACATAAAAATGTCTTCTTCTATCTTCCTTCCCCACCAACACTCTCCGTTTCTCTCCCCTAAACTGGTTATAACCCAAAAACAACCCTCCTTCAATCATTTTGCTCGGTGCCGGCGCCATCTTAAACTTCTGCCAAGCTACTTTAGGTACATCCACTTCCTCCCCGGGAAAGTGGAACAACGATGCCATCTCCTCGGTATTGGCAATAAATTGTTGTTTAAAAAATGACCAGTCAATAAACGGCTGCATCCTTAGCTTAAAATACTTAGTCAAACTTCTATTGGCCAACCAAAACCTACAAGCCTGAAATGAAGTCAATGCTGGACTATCAAATTGCGTATACGATCGGCAAACCGAATCAAAATTAGCCTTGGCCACCAACTGATCATCCGATATTGAAATTACTCTTATCCCAGCCAAATAACCTTTCTTGCTCATTTTTTTCTCTATCCCCGAATATACATCCCTATCAATTGCCAGTTGCGGAGTCCCTCCCACCCAAACAGTATTGCCACTACTATTTGTTGATTGGCTCCCATTACCATTCTGTCTATTACTCAAATAGTTTAAGTAATTAAAGGCTCTTTTCCTCCAGCCACCACTCACCGGAGTTATATAGGTTTGAACCACTATTACTTCCGACCCCCTTAAATTAACCATTTTATTCAACAGTGGGTTCAAAGAGTCGTTAACCATCGTCTCGTAAGTTCTAATCGGCCCATATTCTGGCCCTATTGCCCTTACATAACCATACACTGCTTTTTCCAACTCGAGTTTGTCAACATAGTCCCCCACCTCGACAATCTCCACCTCGGTATAACTAGCAAAAATCGTGTTCTTAACAAATTCAACCAACCGCCTCGAACAAAAGACATAGAAGTTTATTTCTGTGGCCGTGGCCACAATTTCAAAAGACAAGGTATCTCGGAAAATCAAATGTTTGGTCCAATCAGAAGGGACAATCCCCCTCAATTCGGCAAACATTTGCTCCGCCACATTCGTCTTCGACTTCATTTGAGCCACTCTCTTGTTCGGTTCATCCGATTCGGAATAGTATCTTGGCATTGAAACCTTCAATAACACTCCACGACGGTGTTGCTCCATTACCCTCAACCTACCTACAAACTTATTAATCACCACCCCCAACCATATCAAAACCCCCAATCCCAATAAACTAGCCATTACCCAACCCATCGCCACCATCACCGTAGAGATCGACTCAGTCATTACTCATTCTAAACTATTTCTACCTTCGCCACCATTCCCACCGCATGTCAATTTACCGACCGACTATGCGAATTCAGCTTTTCTAATCACTTTTCCAACCATATCTAACACTGGCCCCCTCATGTCTTGAATTCTTTGCGCTGGTAACTCCAGTGGTTCACCAGACCTAGCGCCAACCAACCCTTCTTTGTATTTCTCGGCATACACTGTCACTCTTGCCAGCCCCCCCGATTCAACAATTATCACTACTTCCTGGTTCCCATCTCGATCAGACACCCCCACCGCCATCCAATCTGGATTCTTTGCCACTTTGTAACCACCGAATCCCTTCTTCCCTGCAACTTTGGTCACATATTTTTCTCCTGTCGCATCATCGGTTTGTCTTCTAATCACTACCGGAACTCGTTTCCCACCAACCATTTCAAAATCCCTTTCTGCCTGAAAATGATTAGTTCTCTCCACCAAGGCTCCCGCCGCCGCCCAAACCGCATCAGCCGCCGCCTGGTCTGCCAGCCCTTTTCTATCAACCTTTGGAAAAACCTCACCTGCACCCGGTATTCTGTTCATAAATTATTTTGTAAATAATATAATTAATTAATAATCTACCCTTTATTACTCCATCAGATTCTATATCCCAATCTAACATATCACCATCATCAAATCTACTTTTAAAGCAGTTTGATACCATTAACTGTCAACATACCACAGAATATTGAATTAGTTTCTCTCCCCATTACCACCGAACACCACCACGCCACCACCAATTTCCTTAGTGATGAACACACCACCGACCAAGATCCAGACTACACCGACAAACTACTCCAACGTTCGACTACTTTTCTCTACCAGTCTGGAATTTTAATTCCAAACAACCTCTCGCTCTAGCCCATCCTCTTCCACTCTTTTTCGCCCTGTCTCAGCGCGTCATCCAAACTTACCATCTCCCGAACACCTTCAACACCAAAAGTCTTCACTAACCCATCAACATCTTGCACCCCTTGGGCCACCAAACTCTGACGCTCAACCTCAGTCAAAGAACCCACCTGACCCGCAGCCTCAACTCCCACCTGACCGCCTCGTCCCATCAACCCGTCTAAAGCTGCTTCAGTCTTAATTTTAACCCCTTCTACACCTTCAGCCATAAAAAATTTTAATTAATAACCTAGATATTATAAATCACATCCAATAACAACTAATAACCTCGCGGCATCAAACCAGAACTAACCATTGCTTGTAATAGTTGTTCCCGCTCCTGATCCGATATTCCATAATCCCTACACCAATTTATCAATTCAGATGACTTACCCTCACCATATTTCAATACTCTATGTAAAAAAACTACCAAGTCTGGCGGCGCTTTGCCAATACTACCTCGACAAATCTTTCTTATACTTCCGAATTCTTGGTTTTCTGGATTTAAACTATCGTATTCATCACCCGTCATGATCTCTATATCGTCCAACGGAATATCATCCGATATTGCTTTATTATTAAGCCTTCCTCTAATCATCAAAACAACCTCCTTTGCAGCCCCGCTATCAGACATATCTGGATATTGTCTTCGATATTGATCCACCTGTTCCATAAATTTATCGAAATCATCCAAACACCCAACCAAATCAGGGCTCAAACTTGTCTCCACTAATCGCCTAAACGAAGGTGAATCACGCTTTATTCTCACTAATGCTGGTTCATGTCTCCACATCTGTTCCAACCACCTTTGTCTAATCGCCAAAGCCCTATCATAATCATCTCTGTATTGTTGGAGTTGTTGGCTACCCTCCATGAGTCGTATTGTTTCCGTCAGGGTCGGGAACAAATAAATTCTCATAATCTCCGGACCCATATTGGCGTGCCAAGTAGCAGTAGTTTGATTAGTAGTCAGATAAAATACTCGTCCCTTGCCCTGGGTATATCTCTCTGCTCCATCTCTAATGCCCCACAAAAATGCTTGGTCTTCTACAAATGATTGATCTTCAGATAAATATGGTTTATTCCTCGTCCTTAAACCATCTTTGCCAATCAGTCTGGCCACATCAACAGAAGTTCCATGATAAAACGTCATACCATGCAACCCCTCCTCCCATAAGTTCCTTATAACTTCACCTCCATTCGCAGTTGCCACCCGCTTGCTCCCAGGCTCTTCTCTCCTGTCACTCAACATAACCAAATTTTACACCATCAATCGTTATGGTTCTCTGATCCACTTTTGCTATCTTGACCTACTACTATCCCTTCTGTATAACTGTTTATAGTTAAACATTCTTTTGATCCAAGAGGAGCCACCTAATGATCGACCAAACTATGTCACAAGACAACCCTGTGTCTCAACAACCCACCCCCACCACCCCCAAAAAAATTAATGGAGTCAGTATTGACAACCTTCCCGACCTCTTAACCGTCGGTGAAGTTGCCGACTTACTTCGTGTTAGCAAACTTACTATCAAACGCTGGGGTAAACGTGGCAAACTTCCGGCTATTCGTATCAATGCCCGCGGCGACCGACGTTATCGCAAAGAAGCAGTTCTCTGGCTACTTGGCATTCAATCCGACTAAATCGGAATCCTACCTTACCTTCTAAGGGGTCAAGTTCACTCTTGGCTCCTTTTTTGGTTTGATAAGCTATCAACCTCGCAACTTTCTAAACCTTACATCCAATTCGGGCACCTCTTCCTCGACAAATTTCTGCCACTCTTTAGCAGTTAAATAGTCCTCGGGTCTATTAACCCTGGCCACATAACTCGCATAAGCCGCCCATTTTTCCTTGCCATGTTTCCTATTAAAGTCATCTACCCCTTCCAGCTCCTCTGGCCATTTAAAATCTCTTCCCATATCCTTCGACATTAACCTTGAATATTCTCTCACTGCTTCCGAAGGAAAATTATAAATCTCACCCAACATTTGATGTTTCTTCCTGTCAAGATGGCCTACCCTACCCGAAAAACAATATGCCATTTTATCCAATGTTTCTATGTTTCGAGCAAACAAAAAATATGGCCGCTTTGATTTTAATATTATCCACTCACGCTTGCCCTTTTGTTTCACCCTTACATCTAATCTTCTCTGAATTACTCTAAACAATAAACCGGTTTTTTTTAGAAAGTTTTTTATTCTCTTGTGTAACCTCCGCTTTACCTTTGCTGTTCCCTTTTCAAAGTCATATTCTCTGGCATCTGGAACTATTTCCGATCCTCCCTTTAGTCCACCCATCACCAAAACCAAATCAACCTTTTCCCAGATGTTAATCGGCAAGTTCAGTAACAACCTTTTTAGCTCTCTATCAATCACCCTACTACCCTCCCCCTCGGCGTCCTCTTGACTAACCCTCGCTTCATCAAATACGGCTCGATTACGTCCTCGACTGTCCCCACGTCCTCTGTCAGTGCCGCCGCAATATTTTCCACTCCTACCGGTCCGCCACCATATTGTTTTTTGACTACCTCCAAGTACTTTCTATCAGCATCAGACAATCCCATCTCATCTACTCCTAACTTATCCAATGCCATCCTTGCTTCACCCACATTAATCACCCCGTCGTTGTTTATTTGAGCATAATCTCTCACTCGTCGCAACAATCGATTGGCAATCCGCGGTGTTCCTCTCGCCCTTTTGGCAATTTCCCTCGCCGCCTCTGTTTCAATTTTCGTTTGTAACACTTTGGCCGTCCGATCAATTATTTCCACCAAGTCAACATCTTCATAAAAATCAATTTGTTGAATATAACCAAAACGATCCCTCATTGGCCCGGATATTAATCCAATTCGAGTCGTTGCCCCCACCACTGTAAACTTCTGCAAATTCAATCTCACCGATCGCGCCGATGGACCCTTTCCCAAAACAATATCCAAAGCATAATCCTCCATCGCCGCATACAAAGTCTCCTCTACTGTTTTGTTTAGCCGATGTATTTCATCAATAAACAAAATATCCCCCTTCTTCAAACCGGTTAGAATGGCCGCAATATCCCCTGCCCGCGTCAATGCCGGCCCTGAAGTAATTCGAACGTTTGAGCCCATCTCCCGCGCCAACAATAACGCCAAAGTAGTCTTGCCCAGTCCTGGCGGACCATAAAACAAAATATGATCAAGTTGCTCATTCCTCTGCCGTGCCGCCTCAATAAAAACCTGCAGTTGATCTTTTAATTTTTTCTGGCCAATAAACTCCACCAGCCTTTGCGGTCGCAATTTTAACTCTTCTTGTTTTTCTTCCTTTTTTAGTTTTGGATCCAAATTATTACTTCCACTCATCCCCCTCATTCTACCCAAAATAAACCCAAAAGACTAATTCCAATCATGCTGATGTGCTATAATTAACTAATATACCTCCATTATGGCAATCGGAACTGCAACACAAGAATGGGCTTCAGTTAATCGCCTACTCCACACTCCCCCAAAGGACCCAGCATCAGCTGATGTTTCCAAAGCACAGATTGAATTTACCCAGCTTCAAAAATATCACCAAAGACAAATTGCTGAATTGACCTTCTTAACTCACATATTGAAATATACCTCGAGAACAACCGGCAACGACATTTTTTCTACACTAGCCGAAGGTCTTGGTATTGATCGGATAACAAAAATAATCAAATTCTTTCAATCCCCAGATCATCCCAATTCACTTTCTTATCAGCCTGATAACACCACTACATTCACCGGTTTCTCAACTCCACTCGTATCCAACGGTATCGTTTTTGGTACTCCACAATATGAAGGAGAAAACAATCAATTAGTCATCCCCGTCGCATTACCCATACCGGAATTAGATTCAAGCGGTCCACAAAACATTCGTATTTACTTATTCGCGAATCATCCAAATGCCGCTGAATGGTTTGGGCCAGCATCTACCCTTGGCGAACCCGACTTAACCGCACAAGGGCGCAGCAATTTACTTAGTAGCAACGAGTGTCACGTTACCGGTGTCACTATTTTTCTACCATCACCACAGGTCACTTCACCCACCAGTGGTCCCAGTAATCTGTTATAGTGCGCCAACCCACCCCTGTTGTCATCCTTTTTTCGATACCCATCAAGGATTTGCTAAAATATTCCATGTCGGTCTCCGACCAAAAATTGTTTCAGGACTTCACCGCCAAACTCGACTTTTGCCTCCAAACCAAAACCAACATCCTAATCATCAGTCTTCCTGGCCTAGGAGCCAGCTATTTTCTTCAAAACTACCATTCTCTTCACCCTCAAAACGTCACTTACCTTAACCAACCCAATCTCCTTCTTAAGAATTTTAACCTTCTCGATCTTCAACCCTATTCTAATTTCATCAACGACATCAACCGCTATTTTCTTACCGCTACCACCACTCAAAAATTCGCCCTAGCTATCAACAGTCCTTCAACCACCCCTAGCCAGCATTTTTACACCACTTTTTACCTTCCCGCTCGCAATCTTCAAGATACCACTAATTTAGTCACAGAGATTAATCCAGCTATCTCCACCGCCAGTCAAATTCACCACCTCTCTGGTGGCATCCCTCTACTAATCAAATACTTTGTTGCCAATCCCGACATGGTCTCTCAAACTCCAGGGGTTATCGCCCAACAGCCCGAAGTCGTTAACCTCCTTTCCCCGCTTGCCAAGGAAATTGCCACCACCGACACCCAAACCCTTGAAAAACTCCAAATCAAAAACAGTAATGGCTGGGTTAGTCCCGTTCTCGCCCTTCTAGTCAACACCAGCAACCAACAAGTCAATATCACCATCAATTTTGATCTCACCTTTACCGAAAACGGCCGCACTTCCCCCACCCCCCTCAATCGCCTCGAAAAAGACATTCTCAATTTCATGCTTCAACACCAAAACACCATTACTCGCGAACAGATAGCCGACATCAAATGGGGTCCTGGCAAGTACGACCAGTTTTCCGACCTGGCCATCGGCAAAACCATGCGTCGCCTAGCCAAAAAACTTCAATCTCATCACCTCAAAACCACGCCAAAAATCGGCTATTCTCTTATCCCTGGCGGCGAATAGTCGGCACCACTTCTCCATCCAGTGCTGCCCTCAATCTCTCCACATTTTCGTCCATATGCACATATTTCTTTGCCCCTCTTCTAAAGCATCTTATGGCTTCTGTGGTACCAGGTGTTCGTGTTATCACCACCATGAATTTATCAATATTTTCCTCTACGTTCCAACCTTCAAGATCACTCACACCATTAATCACTACCCCTTCCGGTAAATGACTATCCCTAGCGGCCCGAAATATATTGAGGGCACTTCTTTTTGGTTTTCTAAGAGACTCACCTATCTTAAATCTTTCAGTCATTAGATTTTCAACTTCTAATGACCCTATTTTGCCGCTACCTACAACCAAATACCCGCCAAATCATCACCAAGAAATGACCAAAATATAGACAATTTTGTCCACCTATCTCATATTCCCCAAACACCACCCCAACCTCTCTTCCGTCGTCTTCAGCTCCTTTGGCACCAGTTTTATCACTCGTTCGATCTCCTTCTTCTCAAATCCCAATTGCCTTAGGCTCAAAACCACATCATCTTCAAGTAGTGGTAGTTCGTCTTTCAGGTTCAATTCCCCCAAACCACCGATTTTTGATTTCAGGTCAACAATAATCCGTTGGGCGGTTTTAAGCCCAATTCCTTTTATTTTCTTAAAAAACTCCACGTCTGCCTCCCCAATTGCCCTAACTACTTCTTCAGCCCTGGTCAACCCCAGCACCTGCGCCGCTGTCTTCGGCCCCACCCCCGACACTGTAATTAACAGCTTAAACAAGTCCAGCTCCTCCCAACTTTCAAAGCCATACAAGCTCATATCATTTTCCGACACGGCCATATAAGTAAAAACTTTTACCTCGTCACCTTCCCCAAAACTTTTTCGTCCACACCACACCCAATACCCTACCCCACCAACATCAATTTCAACATTATTCCCCCAAACTTTAGTTACCTTCCCCCGCAAACTTGAAATCATTATTGATTATAACCTCTTTGCCAATACCGCCACCTTGTAAACCCAATTCTTCGGTGGCCACTCCAAAATTATTCCCACCTTTTTACAGGTTCTGGTCACATCTACTCCCATCGCCTCGGGCCACAACAAGGCTTCTTCACCCTCCTCAACATTCTCCCTCACTAGTTTCTTTAATTCCGCCCGCAAGTGCCCCTGCCAATACAGTGGATTTCTCAGTCCCCTGTCCGACAATTTTGGAAACTTATTTTTTCTTTGTTTTAAATATTCCTCAAAATCCATCCCCACTGCTACCACTCTTACTTTTTTCTGATACATCTTCTCAAACAATCCCACTATTGGTGGACACTGTGGTTTCCTCCCAAAATTAGGACAACCCTTTGGATGCCCCACATACGGCCGTCCACACCACGCCCGACTCCTCCCCAAATCAATCACCACCACTACCGGTTCACTCACAGTTCTTTTTTCTCTCTCCTCATCCATCTTCTCACTCTATTCTTTCTTCCTCTCTAAAAAAATCAAGCAGAAACTTCAACATTATCTTCAATCCTTGTGTCAGGAAACAACTCACCACCATTGAAATGGCCCACCAGAACCGGATAATAGCGGGTTCTGACAATAGATTCAACACTATCCTCGGGACCATAACCAAACTCAACAGCCTCACCCCTAGTCATCACCCCCCCCAAATCACCAATTACTATTTTCCCCTCCATCGTCTCTTCATCATAAACAAAAAAGAAAGAATCATAAGTAATAAATATCCCCAAACCATCGGCTACCCGAGCAATCCCAAGCAACTGCTGCCCTACCTCCTCCATGTTACCTATTCTCGGCCGACTCTTCCATTCCGTTTCTCCCCCAGACACGTTGCACGAATATAAACTCAATCTACCGTTTTCAGTTAGATCTGTCGCCGCCAAGGAATCTGGTCTACTGGCAATTTGTCTCACATCTGCTGGTACCGGAAAACCATTATCTTTTAACAGGCCATAAGCCGCCATATGTCTCTCAACCCGATCGGGTTCACGAAATTTCTTTATTACATACCAACCCAAATCGCCGTCACCCTCAAATAAACGTGCTCTTGTCGTTATCAACGACTCCGAAGAACTAACACCCAAACTAATTTCATCGACTATTTTTAAATCGGTATCATTTATACCGGTTGCCACCTGTCGTGTCCCCGGTTCTCCATCCATCATATCTTCATTCTAAACCCATCCGTTAACGCTGCCGCGGCAGCATCGGATGCATGCGATGGCGACATCGGCGCGTCCAAGCCAAGTTCATTTCGCACCATCATCTCTACCTGTTCCTTCTCCGCCCTCCCATATCCCACCAATGCCATTTTAATTTGTAGTGGGGTATATCCGACTACTTCCAAACCACATCTCACCCCGCACAATTTAATCACCCCCAAGGCTTGGGCCACCGCAATTGCGCTCCTGGCATTCTTAGCAAAGAATATTTCTTCTACTGCTAGTCGCTTGATCGGATATTTATTAATTATTTTTTCCAACTGTTCATAAATCTGCCCCAATCTTTTTGCCATCCCATCCATTTTTTTTGTCTTAATCACTCCACAATCCACCAATTTAACGATCGACGATCGACTATCTATTATCGCCCATCCCGTATTTTCCAACCCCGGATCAATTCCCAAAATCATAATTCTATTTTAACCGTTTCCTTCTCCACCCCCTCACCCTTAATTTTTACCAACGTATATTCCACCTTTCTACTTCTGGCCCGATTCATTGCTCCTACCAAATTTGTCTGTAATCCTCCAATCTCATAACTACCAGCATAGTGCAGGTGTCCACTAAAAATTTCATTTACCCCATTATCTGTCAACAACTTCAACAATTCTTTTGCCTCCCCTGCCACTGCGGGGCTATCCTCCCCCATTACATGAGTCGACACCAGATGGTTAAGAGGCATGTGGGCCACTACCACACACCGCAACCTCAAACACTCACCCACTTCGTCGGTTAGCCACGCCCACTGTTCCTGGCCCAACCCCTTCCAGTCACCATTGTCAATCAAAATGAACTTTATTCCCTTCTTGTAAAAACTTTGATATTTGGCCCCAAATACATTCTCCCACACCCCTGCATTCACCTTCTGATTCCACCAATCATGATTGCCTGGCACCACGTAATAGTCCATATTGCTGGCCTCAAGCACATTCTTGACTTCGATCAATTCTTTCTTACCCCCAACATTGGTCAAATCCCCCGCTATTACTACCATCTCTGCCTCGGTTTTCATCATTCCCGCCAATACCTCCAAATCATTGTGAACATCCGCCCCAATAGCTACAGTCAATATCACCTCATTCTTTCTGGCCACTTCTTCCCTGATCTTTTGATCTCTATATCTCCAAATTCCCCACACCACCGCCACTGCCAACACTACTAGTACCCAAATTCTCAATCTCTTGACACTCATTTTCTTCTTCTATATTCTCACAAGGGTCTCAAAATCAAAAAAGAACTTGTCCTTTGTTCATCGGCCACCATCGAACGAGATTGGTTGGCCCAACATGGTTTAACCGAATTCGAAGACGGCGTTTTTGTCCCCATTTCCGATTGTCAACGCTGTTCTATCAACTGTCCCGAAAGTCCCAAATATGTTCCCAATATACCCAAAGATCCACCCAAACGTTACCGTACTCTATCTTTTTGATTATTATAAGCCTCTTCCCTCTTTCCCACTTATCCACATCAACAACCGATAGTATTAAAATATATAAACAATATTAGTTACAATTTTAGTTATAGCCTGTAGTGTCGTAACAACATCGCACACGTGAAGTAGCATTTTTTGGTTTCGTTCAACGCGGTAACGCACTTGACAGAAACAAAAAAATGTTACGAGCTAAAGTGCGATAAAATACCTTAATGGGATATCATCAAGTGTTTCTGGACCTGAAGTCTAAATTTCCCGACATCCAAATATTTGAAAACCATCCCCTCGCCCCTCACACCACTCTCAAAATCGGTGGCCCGGCCGACATCTTCGCCCAACCCAAGAACTCCTATCAATTTAAATCACTCCTTAACTTTGTATATCACTCCCACCTTCCAATTACCATTCTTGGTAACGGCTCCAACGTTCTTATTTCCGACTCCGGAATTCGAGGTTTGATTATTCAAAACACCACTCAACCCAAAATTAAACTTCTAGCCGATAACCTCCCCCCACTCCAACCCAACGCCGAAAAGCCCACTCTCGCCATCTCCACCCAACGAATGGAAAACGAACCCGACAAATATCTTGACTTTTCCCGTCTCGACTACGACGAATCCGCCTATCCCCGAGTTTCCATCCAAATGTCAGCTGGCACTCCCCTGGCTACTGCTATTAACCAAACTATTGCTTCTGGTTGGACCGGACTTCAATGGTTTGCCTACATTCCAGGCACTATTGGTGGCGCTATCTGGTACAACATCCACGGTGGCAAATATCACCTCTCCCAATATCTTCACAAAATCACCGTTTTCAATCTTCAAAATGGCTGCAAAGAAACCTACAATAGTTCCCTGCTTGACTGGGGCTACGATACCTCCCCCTTTCAAAAGCAACCTCACCTCATCATTCTTAGTGCCACTCTTCGCCTTTTTAAAGGTGACCCACAACTTGCCAAAACCACCGCCGATGCCTGGATTGCTCAAAAGTCAAAAGTTCAACCAATGAATTCAGCTGGCAGTGTTTTCCAAAATCCGACCCTTGAAGAATCCACCAAAATTTGGGGTGAACAAAAATCCACCGGTTGGATTATCGACCACGAACTAAATCTCAAAAACTTTCGCATCGGTGACGCTGTTATCGGCCCTCAGCACGCCAATATCTTCACCAACCAAGGTTCTGCTACCGCCGCCGACTTTTTGGCTCTTATCAATCATGTCCAATCCGAAACCAAAAAGCGTTTTGGCCTTGTCCTCCGCCCCGAAATCAAGCTCCTGGGTGAGTTTTAGACCAACGTCTAATAATACTTTCAGTAATTAATCGACCGATACCCGGCATCTGCTCACATGCCTCCACCAACCTCGCATCTGCGTCTTCTCCACGCCTGAACTGTGGACCAATCATGTGTTGATACCTAATTCGAGCCAGCTTTTCATCGCCACCTACCACCTCCAACTGTTTCCGCCTAACATCTTCAGATAATTGCTCCCAAGTTTTTGCCATAATTTTTACCTTAATAATTAACTAATCCTTATTTATTTTTTGCTTCTCTACTTCTTTCAACGCACGACCGACTACTTCCAACATCTTCGGACCATTCCCCGAATCATAAACGGCTTTTTCTTTAGCCATTCTTAAAGCGCAATCTCCAACCAAACCAGCAAGTTTGGGGTTGTCAGATTTAGAACAATATTCAAAAATCCAGGCCAAAGCCTCGGCTCTTGATTCTTTTTTTTCTTCACCTGCCATATATAATTCTAATAATTAATTAATCGAATTATATACCACTGTTACACACCTGTCAATATAATAACCACATGGCACGGCGAAGCAACCAAATTTTTCGCGCGCAATCATCCGAGTGGCGTTCGTACGAGGGCGTGAGCACGAAAAATTTCGGTTACGAGCCACAGTGCCATATTGCTGTAGAATTACTTACATGGCCAGCAAAATTGAGGTTATCAAGAAGCTTACTTCCCTCTTTGGTTTTTCTCAAAACCACACCGACATTCTTCTTACCCTAGCCAAGCACGATGCCACCGCCCAGGAGATCTTGACCCAAACCAGTGTCAGCAATGGCCGTATCTACCGCCTTCTTGGTGAGCTGGAGCAATTGGGCCTCATTGATAAAAAACCAGGCAAACAAGCCGTTTACTCACTTGGAGACCTTCATCTTCACATTACCAAATTCCTCAATCATTCCCACCAGCAATTCAATCTCAAGCAGCAACAGCTTCTTGACTCCCTCCAGGAGCTCACTAACCCCCTCCAAATTCAAATTCTCTCTGGCAATCACGAAGATTTTGACAACCAAATTATTAATTTCTTGGACACCGCCAAGTCAGTTCAAATCCTCCACAAGCACGTTTCCCTCCCCTGGTTTTTCTATCTCCACCACGAACAAACCTTCTTTGATATTCGCTCCGAAATCAAAAAATCCCGATCTATTGGCTCTTCTGCTAACAAAACTAACCTCCTACTCAAACGTGCCGCCTACCTCCGTGCCTACCAGTCAAAACCCGTTACCCACCTGATGCAACGCGCCACTGCCCTTGATTTCTTCAAAAAACACCCCACTTTCAAAAAGGATATCATTGCCAAGCTTAAAGCTTATCCCAAAACCAAAATTCTCCTCCTCCCAGAGCTTCATAATCCATTTTCCACCTACATTTCCAACCAAGAAGTCCTCCAAGTCATGTTCTTCCCCTCCCGCACCGACCGCATTTTAAAACTCACCGGCCAAGAAATCATCGAAGTCTACCAAGACTATTTCGCCCGTTACTCCGATTCAGCCACTCTACTTTGTTAGTACCCGCCAAACAAACTCCGGCAGCACCAATTGTCGTCGCCAACGTTTTGGTTCTTTTGCCAGGCTAAAAAGCCATTCCAACCCCATCCGCCTCACCCACTCTGGTGCCCGTGGTAGATCCCCACTGTAATAATCAAAAGAACGTCCCACCCCCATCGCCACTCTTACTCCTGCCTCACCCAATGAAGCCAAATTGGCCTTAATCCACCTCTCCTGCCTCTCCATTCCGTAAGCCACCAGCAATATTCTCACCTTGTTTTTCTTTAAGATTCCCATTATCTTCACCGTCTGGCCATCACATTCACTTCCCATTGCTACCCCGCTAAACCCCTTATATCTTTTTTCAAAATACTTCTTGGTCCTCTTGGCCCTATCCCCCCACCCACCCAAAAAACCCACCCGATACCCCAACCCACACATTCCATCCATCAGCTCAACTCCCGGGACCAAATCCTCGCGATACCTCCCTCGCAACACTCCTACCCCCACCCAAAACCCGGACCACAACCGTTGCCAAAAATTACCCCCTCTCACCCTCTTGGCCCATACTAGGCCCACTCCATCTATTACGTTTATATTTGCCTCTTTCAAAATCTTCATATATGTCCCATCTTTCAAAGCTTTCATTATATGTTCCGGATTGACCGTCACTACCATTTTTGTCTCCTTTTCCTCCCCATTTTCAAGCCACTCTAATATTATATTTAGCACTCCACTGGTATCTCTGCCAAAAACAGGCAAACTAAATATTTTGCCATTACTTTCACATAAACTTGATAGTCTTCTCTTCAGTGTCCTCATTTTTTACCTGCTCAAATTGTATCATTTGCCGGGTTCGTTACCCCTTTCATTATCCTCTAATAATCTATGTAATGACGTACTAGTCTTAGTATATCAATAATCCTATACATATAATTTATGGTAATGATATCTCCTCTTTTGCCCCACTCACAAACATTCTTTATTGAACAAAATAATTAATCAATAAATAATGTGGTACATTACGCCTAAAATATGCCTTTAGTCTCCCAATTATCTGATTTTCATTAACACGCTTATGTAACGTTATCATTTAGTTATAAAATCTCCTATATTGCAACTAAATACTGATATTATAAGATTTCTAATTTTTATCACTTTACCGCCCGCTGATAAACCTCCAAATTCTCAATCGCCGTCCCCGCTCCCCTAATTACACATTGTTGTGGCTCCAATGCCAAGTGCACTGCCACCCCGATCTCTCGAGTCATCAAAGTGCTAAGATTTCGCAACACCCCTCCTCCTCCCGACAGAATAATCCCCCGGTCAACAATATCGGCCACCAACTCTGGTGGAGTTACTTCCAAAGTGTCTCGAATCATCATCAAAATCAAATCTAAAGTTGGCCGAATAGCTTCATAAACATCATCCGATGTTACCTCCACAATCTTAGGTAAACCTGACACCGAATCTCGACCACTTATTTCCATTGTTTCCGCTCTTTTGAGCTTTACCGCACTTCCAAGTTTAATCTTTAACTCCTCCGCCGCCAAAGCCCCGATAATCAAATTATTCTTTTTTCTCAAATATTCAGCCACCGCCTTATCAAGCTTTCCTCCTCCAACTCTGACACCCTTAGCCACCACTACCCCCCCTAGACTTATTACTGCCGCCTCGGCCACTCCTCCACCAATATCCACAATCATGTTACCCATCGCTTCTGCCACCGGTACCTTGGCTCCAATTGCCGCCGCCAACGGCTTGTCTATAAGATAGGCTTTTCTCGCTCCGGCCGCCAACACTGCATCTATCACCGCCCTTTGTTCCACTTGGCTTACTCCGGCTGGCACCGACATCATCACCTCCGGCCCCCAAAGCCAAACCGGCCCCATCACTAACTTCAAAAAATGTCTTAATATTGCCTCTGTTACCGAATAATCCGATATTACCCCATCCTCCATCGGCAACACTACTTCCAAGTACTCCGGAGTCTTCCCCAGCATTTCCCTCGCCTCGCTTCCCACTGCCAGCACTTTTCTATCCTCCATTGTCACTGCCACCATTGTTGGCTCATTTAGTACCACCCCCTTATCAGCCTCCCAAATCAAGGTATTGGTTGTCCCCAGATCGATTGCTAACTTTTTAAATAATTTTCTCACTTCACCATTCTACCAATTCCCCCAATCAGCTATAATACCCCTAATGCCAAAAGCCAAGAACCAACGTAGCTTATTGACAATGCTTTCCGTCTTCCTCTTTGTTATCATTTCCACCATCATTGTTTCCGCCATTGCTCGAGGCTACCAAATCAGTTTCCGTTCCGGCAATTTCCCTACTCTCAAAGCTACTGGCCTTCTTTCTGCCAGTTCTCGACCTAAAGGGGCTAGTGTTTTTCTTAACGACCGCTTAGTCACCGCCACCGACGATACTCTCAACCTTCCCCCAGGTGATTACAACCTCAAAATCACCAAAGACGGCTTCCTCCCCTGGATCAAAAACATTCATATCCAAAAGGAGGTTGTTTTTCAAGCTGAAGCCCAACTCTTCCGTTCCGCTCCCGATCTCAAACCAATCACCGTCTCCGGCGCTATTCACCCAACCATTAGTCCAGACTACTCAAAAATAGTTTTTTCCGTCGCTTCCGCTTCCGCCACCAAAGATAACGGTCTTTACTTGGTCGAATTAAGTTCATCCCCCCTACCCCTAACTCGCAATTCGCCTCGTCAAATTGCCACCAATCTCCCCAATATTGATTGGTCCAAGGCCACCTTTACCTTCTCTCCCAATTCACAACAAATTCTGGCCACCTTTCCATCAGGCAATCACTATCTACTTAATCTTAACCAAACTATCACCTACCAGCAACTTTACGACGTCACCCCCAGCCTTCCCATCATTGCCAAAGAATGGCAAGAGCTCGAACAGTCCATCATTGCTACCAAGCTCGATCGGATTCCTCCCAGCCTTACTAGCCTCATTTCTACCGGTTCTGCCAAAAACATCGCCTATTCATCCACCGAAGACAAACTTTTATACCTAGCCAAAGGTGATGGCACCCTCCCCCAACATTTAATTACCCCCCCTCCAAGCCAAAACAACCAGCCCCAGGCTCGTTCTATCCAAAAAGACAACTTCTATGTTTACGATCTCAAGGATGACACCAATTATCTTCTTGGACCTCTATCGGCCATTCAAAATCCCGCCTGGCTTCCAAATTCCAACAATCTCATTTTCGTTCAAGGTGATTCCATCAAAACCATTGAATACGACAGCACCAATCAACAAACTATTTTCGCTGGTAAATTCGACACATCCGTTGTTTACCCTTGGTCAGACGGCAGTCGTATTATCACCCTTACCTCACCCTACACCGGAGCCACTCAAAATCTCTACACCGTTACTATTCGCTAGGTTATTCGCAAACCTTAGCCTCAAGTTTAGCCACCTCAAAGCTCAACCCATCAAGCTCTTCCCGAGTCATCACTGCCGCATCCAACCCCTCAGTCATCTCCGAAATTTCTTCATCCGCCATTTCTCTCGTCCAGCAACCCTCACTTTCAATCTCATCATACGGAGCCTCAAGAGCTTTTTCCTCTATCTCTACTTGTTCGCCTAATACTTGAGTTTCTCCTACCACCGCCGAGTTTTGACCAACCTCGATAAAACGTAGAGGTATTAAAACCATAATCGCAATCACAAACGAAACCAACAAGGTTCTCGTATTTCTATCATTATCTGTCATATTTTCAGTCTAAAGCAATTTTATTTTTAGTCAAGTGGATCATCTTTTTTTATCCTATATCATGGGCATTACTATCATTTTGTATCTATAGATATCTCTATATATCAAAAAACTTTTTTTCTTTTTTCTCCGACCATTATTTTTTCATTTTTCCAATTAGGCCGGCCCAAACTTTAGGTAAATTTCCCTAGCAATTATCACCATTATTTGCTAATTAACCCTAATAATTATTCTTGTTTAACTATCAATCTATCACTTTAAGTTTCTTTCCACCTCAATCTGTCACCATTTTTCCCTACCCTATAGTTTGCTGATTCCATAGTTTTTCTGCCTATACTATATAATAAAGCTGTCTTTCCTCAGGGATTGGCGCAATTGGCTAGCGTCCCGCCACTGCGGGATGAGGCTAAATTGTCATAATCCTCTCATTAACAATCCGGGGACTGGCTCAACTGGTAGAGCGCTACTTTCGGGTAGTAGAGGTTGGGGGTTCGAGTCCCCCGTCCCCGACATTACATTAATCTCTAGTTTAAAAATTCTAAATTAGAAATTAAAAATTAGTTAGGTCCTCATAGTTCAACGGATAGAACGGGTGCCTCCTAAGCGCCAGATCCAGGTCCAATTCCTGGTGGGGACACATTCTCAACAGAATTATGTCCTTATAACTCTTTTTCTCCGCATATTTTGATCTTAATATTTTATTTTTAACCGCATTTCATTGCACTATCTCCGCATTAAATTCATCAGCCTTAGTCCCCTTTATTTACCGCACTTCTTATCTTTTATCGTAAAAACAAATAAGAACACACTATAATAATTTATATTTAATTCCCCGTAAAAACTCCACTTATAGGTCTATTATTTCCATTTCGACCCTATCCCTTACGTTAAATTCCTCTTAACTCCAATTCATTTACTACTTTATATATCAATCGATTACAGCCAGTTTTGACTCCAGAATCACCTCAACAATCACTTTTCCACTCTTATCATTACCCGACAGTTTTAACACTTCAACCGCAACCTTCCCTTCTAATTAACCTCAATCAAACCTTAGCACCAAAACCTAACAATTGCTATTTAACCACGAAATTAACCATCTTGCCTGGCACATAAATCTCCTTGATCACTTCTTTACCCTCTAGCCACTTCTTTACCTTCTCTAAGCTCTTCGCTAGTTTTAGCACCTCATTCTTAACCGATAACTGTTCACTGATAACTGACAACTGATCTCTAACTTTCCCATTCACCGCCACTGGTATTACCACTTCCTCTTCCACTAGATATTTCGGATCCGCTACCGGCCAACTGGCCGCATGAACACTTCCCACCCCTCCTAACTTACTCCACAATTCCTCCGCCATGTAAGGTGCCACCGGCGCCAACAACTTAACAAACGTTTTAAGTTCATCCACCCCTACTTGTTCTAATTCGTTTACCGCTTTCATTAACTTAGCTATCACCGTATTAAACCCAAAATTTTCTAAATCCTTAGTTACCCCATCCACTAGCCTCTGAGTTATCAATATAGATCTACTACTGCTATCAAATTTAGACTCTAATTGCTTGTTTACTAGCTTTTCAAGCCTATCCAAGAATCTTTTTACCCCCATCAATGTTCTCTCATCCCATACCATAGTTGCTTCAAATGGGCCCATAAACATCAAATATATCCTCACCGCATCTACCCCAAATTTTAATACTACTTCGTCCGGAGTAATCACATTCCCCCGACTTTTACTCATTCTCTGGCCGTCCGGACCCAATATTACCCCATGTGACAACCTTCGATGATACGGCTCAGGAGTCGGCACCACCCCTAAGTCAAACAAAAACTGATGTATAAACCTCGAATAAAGCAAGTGGAGAGTATTATGTTCATCTCCCCCTACATAAACGTCTACTGGTAACCACTTTTTTAATAGATCAAAATCAGCCAATTTACTACTATTCTTCGGATCAATATATCTTAAATAATACCAATCTGATCCAGCCCAGTTGGGCATCGTGTCGGTCTCCCTTTTTGCTTCCCCGCCACACGCCGGACACTTAGTTTTCACCCAATCAGTCATTTTTGCCAATGGACTTTCTCCGGTATCAGTTGGTTCGTATGCCTCCACTTCCGGTAATACTACTGGTAAGTTCTCCTCCTTCTCCGGCACCCAACCACATTTAGGGCAATCAACCATTGGTATCGGCTCCCCCCAATAATGCTGTCGGCTAAATATCCAATCTCGAAGATGATATCTAATCGATCTCTTCCCCCAACCCTGGCTCTCAATATAATCCATAATTTTCCTGGTGGCCTCATGAATATCCAATCCGTCTAAGAACCCCGAATTAATCATCGTTCCATCTTCCTCTTGAACTTGTTTCTTGTCCGTAATCTCGCCCCTGTCTCCATCTTTTCCCACTACTACTCTAACAATCTCCAAACCAAACTGTTTAGCAAACTCAAAATCCCTCACATCATGTCCTGGAACTCCTACCACCGCCCCTGTCCCAACGGTTTTTAAAACAAAATCAGTAATCCATATTGGCATCTTTTTACCAGTCAGTTGGTTTATCGCATACAAACCGGTAAACACCCCAGTCTTGTCTCTTCCTAACACTTCCTGCTGTCGCTCCAACTCCGATTTGTTTCCTGCCCTCGTCGCATACTCTTTAATCTTCTCTACACTCTTACTCGTCTTAATCTTCCCGCTGATTAACTTCAACACCAATTCATGCTCAGGTGCTATTACTACAAAAGTCGCTCCAAAATTTGTATCTGGTCTAGTTGTTGCTACCGTTACCTTATCATCAATCCCATCGATCTGATAGGTGATATCAATCCACTCTTTACGATCAATCCAATTAACTTGTGCCGCTTTGACCTTGTCAATAAAGTCAGTCTCCTTAAGCCCCTCCACCAAACGATCAGCATAGTCGGTAATCTTTACCACCCACTGCGAAATATTTCGCTTCGACACTTCGGCATGGCATCGTTCACACTTTCCATCCACCACTTCTTCATTAGCCAGTCCAATCTTGCAACTTGGACACCAGTTAATCGGCATTTCTTGCTTGTACGCCAAACCTTTCTTGAACAATTGAACAAATATCCACTGGGTCCACTTATAATAGTTCGGGTCAGTTGTGTTAACCTCCCTTTCCCAATCAAAGCTAAAAGCCAATTCCTTCATTTGTTTTCGAAAACAATCTGTGTTTTCTTTCGTCACCATTTGGGGTTTCTTTTTCATCTTAATGGCATAGTTTTCCGTTGGTAACCCAAAGGCATCCCACCCCATCGGGAACAATACTTCGTAACCTTGCATTCGTTTAAACCTGGCATATACGTCTCCTCCGGTAAAGGAAAAGGCATGTCCTATATGCAATCCACTCCCGCTTGGGTATGGAAACTCCACTAAAATATATTTTTTTTCTTTCTCTGAACCATTATCCGCCCGATACAAACTCTCCGGCCATTTTCCCTGCCACTTTTTTTCAATCTCTTTAAAATCCATTTATTTTGTATTTTAAACTATCCCGACGTCGCTTCGCTTATCGGGATTGTGTCTTTAGGCAAATTTTATCACCTTCGGTTCAAAATTAGACCTAAAGAAACTAAAAAAACCTCCCATTTTTGGGAGGTAATTTGTATCCTTGACTACCTCCCTACTAGGCCAAAAGAAGGAGAGTCAAAGATACTTTCATCATTGGCACCATTTTATCATATAGAACTCACAGGACTCAAAGCACCGTGTTCCATCCACAGTCTGCCTTCTTCTTTTGCGGCCAATTCTCTTTGCTCTAAAGTATCATCAGCCTCAATATTGTCCGTTTCTCGTTGTTGCATACTCAAAACCGCTTGAGTCGACCTCGAGAAACCAAATCTAGGCAAGGCCCTCTCATTTCTTCTCGAGCCGTCAATTCTTCTATGGCCAATACCCCGAGTCGCCGGTAACCCGGCTTGATTATTTTTCGGTCTCCCTCTATCAACAAATTTTGGTGCTCCAACAATTACCTCACCATCCACTTTAACAATCCCTCCCTTCACCCACTCTATCTGCTTCATACATTAATTATATTCCAACGGTCAAATTAATTTTCCTGGGATTATCCAAAATGTATCTCCTCACTCTCTCCAGATCCTCTCCGTCTCTAATAATTTGGTCATAATAATTCCTCTGCCATAAACGCCGATGGAATTTGGGCCAATTATTTTCCTTAACGCCACGAATATAGGCACTGGCCGTCATTGTTTTGAACCACTGAATAATATCTCCCAATCCATGAATATATGTTGTACGGGCAGACCGATGCCTGCCCGCCGTGGTGGGTGTCTGCCCATTGTTATCGATTTTTACAATCCCATGTACATGATCCGGCATTATCACATATTCATCCAATTCTATCCTATTAAAATGATTTTTAATTTCATTCCACCAATAATCAATCAATTTATCCTGAACATCTATCGTCACAAAATAATAACCAGGACTGGCGTAATCCCAATTCCGGCATCGATTATTTCTTCGCATGTTATTATTCGTACCTCAACGCATTCAGGGCCGACACTTGTCGTGCCCGCTTGCTTGGATACCACCCAGTCACTATCCCCACCCCAAACGACACCGCCAGAATAAACACCACAAAAAACCATGGTATATAGCTCATATCAATCGTTCCCTGACCTTTGACCACCGATACCGAAGACAGAATTATTGTTAATATTTTCCCCGCTACAAACCCCAACACTATCCCTCCCACTCCTCCACCCAAACCCATAATCATTGATTCTGCCAAAAATAATTCTCTTACTTCATCACTCAACATTCCCATTGCCTTCATTACTCCTACCTCCCGTGTCCGCTCCAGAAGTGATACCGTCATCGTATTAAACATACCCAAACTCGCCACCGCCAAAGCAATCGTCCCCAAAAAGCCCAACAGCATTCGTAGATTAGCAAAAATCTTTTCAATTTGAGCCACTGTATCAGCCGTACTACTAGTTCGCAATCCCAAAGTTTCAATCTGCTTTCGCACTTCCGGCAATACTGCCTCATTTTCGGTTAACACCTTGATTTGTGAATAGCTATTAATTCCCAAACCCTTGGCATCGGCCAAATTAAAATAATAATAACTTCCCCCATCATCATCAATCACCCCTTTTACCTGATATTCACTCTCCTTCGACTGCATCCTCCCCGTCATTTTGGGAATCATTCCATCGCCAATTACATAAGCCACTGCAAACATTTTCTTAATTGCCTCATCCTTGGTTAGTCCCAACAACTTCAACATCCCGCTGCTAATATATGCCTCCCCCATTGGCAAACCATCGGCATAAGCTACTTCTTTTATCTTTTCGTTCTCGGCTTCTACTTTTTTCAGTTCCACCCACTCCACCCCAGCCGAGTCTGTCGCCACCACGATTTCCGATATCAATTTTGCCGACGACGTTGATTCCCCCAACACATTTGCGTCCAGTTTATCCAGCTCACCTTGCCACATCGTCAAATTCTCCTCCATCATACATCCCTCCACCCACTTTTGCTTCCCTCCCCAAGTCAAATCCGGCACCGCCACTCCATCCTCCCCGATCACCCACACCGGCACGTTAGCCCGTATCCATCGAGAGTATTTTTTGTCAAGGTAAATATCCTGCCCCTGCCCGCCCCCC
>CAZCYZ010000003.1:62942-112946 GCA_964503465.1 uncultured Gammaproteobacteria bacterium
ATCCCTTAACACCACCCCCAACACCTCTCCTCCTCGGCGGCACTCCTTCATTACCATTACCTTCTCCCCTTCAACCACATTAAACTTGACCGTCCCGGTAATCTCCCCTTCCCGCTCTACCCAATCCGTTTCCTGCATTACCCCCGCCACTTCCCCCCCCTTTGGGGCCTCCATCGCTTCCACCTGTTTCATCCCTTCTCCCGCCACCACCTTAATCCCATTTATCTCCAAATACCGCTTGTCCACCCCAAAGGACATTACATCAATCAAAGAACTTTTATACTTCACCTTAGCCACCATCGAAACTAACGGAATCACTTCCTTAACCCCGCTTATCCCCTTAATTTTAGCCACCATTTCTTCATTCGCCCCCACCTCGGCCGTTTTTCCCGCCACCACGTCGGCCATCTTCAGCTCATTTAATTTAGCCACTCTCCCGATTACCATCTTTTCCAGTCCATAACCAATCGACACCAGAAACACTATCGCCCCCACTCCAATCACCACTCCGCCAATCGTCACCACTGATCGATTCCGTTTTGCCTTCATATTCCGCAACGCCAACTCAATTAGATAGCTTTGAGCCACTGATCCTTTCTTCCGGCCTTCCACCACTCCAATCAAGGGATCAATTCTTTTTCCCAAAATCTTTCTTAACAAGCACAGGAACAATACCGCCAAAAATATGACATTTCTCCACCAAAACCAAAATAATTTTTTAATGTTTCCCATTGCCGTTAACTTTTAAATAACTTTCATCCGCCACCGTCACCCCATTACTGTGACCATTCCCTTTTTTAGACTTTAATTTTTCCGCCAAATCATCAGCCTCCTTTTCATCATATTCATTTACGATTCTGCCATCAATTACATGAAACAATCTATTGGCATATTTCAAATACTCCAAATCGTGCGTCACCATAATTACTGTTTTCTTCTTCTCTGCATTCAAGCGTTTCAATAATTCCATCAACTCACCCCCCGACACCGTGTCCAAATTTCCCGTTGGCTCATCCGCCACCAGCATTATCGGATCTATTGTTAAAGCCCTCGCCAACGATACCCTTTGCTGTTGTCCCGATGATAGTTCTGATGGATGATGATGTGCCCAAGCCTCAAGCTTGACCTCCCTTAAGGCCGCCATACTCGCTTCCAGCGCCTCTTCCTGACTCCACCCTCGCAATCTGTTAGGTAAAGATACGTTCTCCACTACATTTAATGACTTTACCCACACCGACTGCTGGAACACCACCCCTATTCGAGTTTTTCTAAAGGTTACAATCCCGTCCTCATCCATTTTATAAAGGTCGACTCCATCCACCACCACCTCGCCCTTACTTGGTGGTTCCATTCCCAAAATGCTATGCAGCAGTGTTGATTTACCGCAACCTGATGGCCCAAAAATCACTGCAAAGTCACCATTCTCCACCGTCAAATTGATTTGTTTTAACACTTCAATTGTTTGACCTCCCACCACAAAATTCTTATCGACATTGGACACTTTTAGTAGTTGACTCATTTCATTACCTCCCCTAAGCTTCCAAAAAATCCAAAACTCTTCGATAAGCTCTCCACCACCAAATCCAATGCCGCTCTGGTTGCCTTCGGAGTTATCACTACATTGTCATACGAGTAACTCGCATTTCCTACCCTATCCTTGGTTACCACTCGCAAATGATATACCGATTGTGGCTTCAGATCTGGAATTATGACCACATGATTCGAATTGAGTTTGCCATCTTCCTGGGTCTTGTTGGGATAGTCACTTCCCGTCCCCGATCCATATTCAATCTGACTGCTCGCCAACTCATCAGTATTCCAAAAAATAGTTATTTGAGCCCGCGCTTCCTCCCCCACCCCCACCACCGTCGGTTCCACCCGAAGATCCGAAATCAATGGTGACCGCAAATCAGTTGAAGTTTTAAACTTGTTGGTACTCGCCGCCACGCTATTACCAGCCACGTCTTTACCCTTAACCACAAACACATAATCACTATCATCCAGCAACCCTTCGATAATCATTTCGTGAGCCAGGCTCATATCCAAGGTTATTTGATCCCGAGTCATCTCCGCCCTCCCCTCGGGGTAAAAACTCACCACTGAAGTTACTTCAGTGTTTGATTTCCAGGTTAATCTAATCGTTGCCGTTGATGCCCCCCGCACTTGCTGAATCTTGACTGCACTCACCTCTGGCACCGGCAGAGTTGTAAAAGTATAATCATCCCCCACAAATTCATTCGCCTCTTCGTCTTTACCTACAATTCTGAAATGATAAATTGTCCCGTCTTCCAAATTATCCAATCTCTGAATATAAGTCGACTCGGCTGTTGAGGTTGATATTGTTACCGTCGCTCCATAAGAAGTTGTCTTTCCATATTGGAGTACCGCACTGCTGGCATTTTTAATCGTAAATTTGATGTAAGCCGCATATAAACCAATATCGCTTACCGTCACACTGCTAATCGATGGTGCCGCCGTCGTTGTGAAGTTATACTCCGATGACGTTCCCTGATTCCCGTCCTCATCCGTCCACAATACTTTGTAATAATATTTTGTTCCTGGAGTTAAGTTGGACAAACTAATCGAATGTGAAGTTGATTGAGTTGACGAGCCCACCTCATTACCATATGTTCCCGAAGAAGTTCCATATTTCACAAAAGAATTAGAGGCTCTATCAGTCACCCAAACTATTACCGCCGACTTGGTCTTAACCGTCGAAGTTGGCCCCGAAGACAAACCCGGCGCCGTTAACCACTTACCTGTCGGCAACAACGACACCGTACTTGACACCGCCGAATATTGATTAGTCGAATCATAAGCCTTAACACAAAAATAATAAGTTGACGAAGTTAATGCCGTTCCTCCAATGTCCGCCACCACATAAGTCGTCCCTGCCGTCGTTCCCGCCAAAGTAAAACCACTAAAACTAGTAGTACAGCTAGTAGCTGTTTTTGAAGCATAAATCGCATATCCCGCAAAACCAGTTCCCAAATCTGCTGGTGCATCCCAGGTCAGGCCTACCTTATACTGCTTCGTCGCCCGAATCGAATTATCAAACGTTTCTACTCCCGTCGGAATTCCTGGAGCCGAGGTGTCCGCTGTAAATTCAACTGACGAATAAGCATCGTAATTAACATTAGCCGCATCATCTACTGCTACTACATAGAAAATATTTTTCCCCTTCAAAGTTGCGTATGCCCCAGCCGCCAAACTCGTTCCTACTGTTGCCGTATAATTGGTTGCCGTCGGTAGCGAATTAACCGAATAACGATATTCCGAAATCGATCCGGTGTAGCTCAACGGTAACTCCCAACTGAAGCTAAATGAGTTACTGGTGCTATATGATTCCCCCACGCTCAAATTAGTCGGTGGTGATGGTGCCGATCCATTGTAGTAATAAGTAGTTGAAGTATAGTCCGACTCATTTCCAGCATTATCCACCGCCTTAACATAAAAAGTATTACTTCCCGTTTGATAAGCCGGTACCGCCGACAAAGTTGTTGACGTCGTCAACTGGTCAGCCGAATATGCCCCTGTCCCCACCCCGGTTTTATATTTATAACCCGCTAACCCCGAGCTTGCTCCCACATCACTGCTCGCTGTCCAAAACATCGTAAAACTATTGGTGGCCGTATAACCCCGCGGGTCAGCCGCTACTGATGATGGTGCCCCCGGCGCTGTTCCGTCATACTTATAGTGAAAAGCTTCCCAGGGGTCACTAATATTTCCGGCATTATCCTTTGTTTGGATCCGCAAATAATATTCCCCATCACTTGATATGCTGGCCACATATGTTGTTCCCACCTGATAATTAGTCGATGTCCCTCCCACATCAGTCCCAAAATAAACATAATAACCCGCCACCCCCGAACCACTTCCATCCGTCGCCCCTGACCACATAAACCAGGGATTGGCATAGTTGTACCAAGCATCAGTTACCAAATCCGTCACTCCCACACTACTGTTATGTGCTACCAAGGTGTCAGGATTAATTGGATCTGTCTGATCATTATAGTAATCAACTCTCAAACCCGACAACACTGGAGTCGCCGCACTTTCCTCCGATTCCAATGTCACCCTTATTTGCAAATATTTATTTGCCGTCGACACCACGTTATACGTTTGTGTCCCACCACTGATATTTTTCATCCCCGTCGCCACCGCCCAATCCGACCAAGCAGCCGCATCTGCCGACGTTCGAGTTTCTATTGTTGTTGCCGTCGCCGAAGGGCTGGCTACGTTTGCCGAAATTCCTGCTAAAACATAAGGATTACCCAAATCATAGTTTGGCGACGTCCACACCCCCCTATAAGCATATGACGTACTAGTTGTCGGCAAATTAAGTTTTCTAAAAGCCATATCATACCAACCATTTAACGCATAAGCCGTTGCCCCCGGCCCCTTAACTATCCCCGCCCCAACATTAACTTCCGATAACATATCCGGTCCTTCAGTCCACCTGTCACTGGCCACATCATAAATATAAAATTTCTTCATTGCATCCCCGGCAATAGCATAAATCTTTCCATCATAATATATTGAACCCCCAGCGTTATAAACCATATTTGTCAACCCAGCCTTTCTTGACCATGTTTGACTTACTAAATCATATTTAAACAACAAACTTCCAGCGTTCCCCGCCACCAAATACAACGCTCCACTACCGTCCGAGGTTAGTGACGCCCCCCAGTTACTTCCAATCACTGCCGGGATACTCGTTGATCCTATGCCCCAAGTATCGGTCGAAATCGTGTACTGATACATTGTCGTTGTTCCTATTCCTCGAACCAAATACAAAGTATCTTCACCCACTGCCACCATCCCCTGATTGCCCGAAGCCGCAATTGTTGCTGGCGTGTTAGCCTTTTGCTCCCATCTGTCCATCAACGGATCATAACGATAAAAGTATTGAGTCGTCGCCCCACAAGCCGCGTAAACATAACCACCAACATAACTCAAGCCTCCGCTACCCCAATAACACGGGATTGGAGCTATTCGACTCCAAGTCTTAGTTGATACTGTATATTTATTGGCGTACCCATTAACACCGTTACCATGCACATGGTAAATCGTATCTTCACCATCAAACACCATCGATGGTGGCGGGGAGGTCGGCTGATGATAAATATATTCGGCATCACCATTAGTTAGAATTTTTACTTTCGGCAAAGTTGGTGTCTCTGGCAAAAACTTTTTCGTCACCGTGTCAAAGCGATATACCGATCTCGTTCCACTATCCGACGAGCTGTACCCCTGAACCAGATATATATATCGACTACCATCATAAGCCGCTGCCCCAATATCCGACCAAAAATCTGTCTCGGTTGCCACCTCACTCCATTTACTTGTGGCCACATTATATTGCCACACATACCTCTTATCGGTTATCCCTTGACCATATTGAAGATACCCAAAGTTATACAAAACTCCATTACTGTAAACCAAATCGTTTTGAGCCGCCCCCATTGGATGTGGTGGCAATGGCACATCGGTACTCCAGCTGTTAGTCGAAATAGTGTACTTTCCAAAGGCCACACTCCCCGCTCCAACTACCATCCAAATGGTATCGTTACCATCATAGGCCAAACCTGCCCCTGTCGATATCCCCCACGGAGCCGATGACATTGAAGTCCAAGTATTAGTCGATATGGTATATTTCAAAAAGTCCAATTGACTGTTCCCCGGCAAATAATAAATCGTATCGCTTCCCACTCTCACTCCAACTGCCCCGGCATAAAATACCAATGGTGGCGGGGTCAAGCCATTACTACTCCAAGATCCAGTAGTCCCTGCTGCCATCGTATATTTATAAAACGCTGTTGTCCCAATTCCTCGAGTCACATAAAAACTATCAACTCCATCGTAGACCATTGTCGCTCCACCATTGTTCCCAATTGTCGCCGGTGGCGGCGCTTGAACTACCCAAGCTGTCGCTCCCAAATCCAACTTATACAACACCTGACTATTGCGTCCCGGCAACACATACAAACTATTATTGGCATACCCCATCGCCCCATAATAAAACCGTGCATCCCTCGGCAGTGGTGGCAACTGATAACCCGCCCAACTTCCATTCTTCAAATGATTAAGTTTCAAATTAGCTGCCGTCGTTGCTACTACTCCCTCTTCGCTTCCCAAATTCGCCGTTACTCCTACCCCAACTTTACTATTAAAATATATCTCCTCAATATACATGTCCCCCTGCCAACTCGTCCCCAGCGACTCTTTCCAATATCTCAAAGTATTAACATATATATCACCACTATATAGCCCGTATTTCCCTCCTAGTCCTTCTCCGTTTTTAAAGAAATTCCAATTGTCTCCCTGTCTTGTTACCTTAATATCTACCCAACTCGCTTTAACATAGGTGTTTCCCACTCCCACATTGCTAGCATAAGAATACCCTACCCCCAACTTGTTATAGGCATATATTGGTCCATTGTAATTGAAAGCCTCCAATGTCCCCAAAGCATTAGCCGGAGTTGAGTCGTCATAACTTCCCATAAATAATCCGCCGCTAAAATTACCCCCCTGATTATTTACCAAATACACCTTGGCATTCATAGTAAAATCACCCGAAATTGCCGAGTTACTCCTCACTTGAGTTGACACTCCACTATTCCCCGACGTTCTCCCGGTGTACCTTAATTGCCCACTCGTTTCCGCTATCGTTCCATACCCTGAATTTGTGACCCACTTGCTACCATCCAAACTATTATCCTCAAAATCATCGTAGAACACCGATAAACTCCCCCCATCTGTTGTCGTCGCATTGCCATAATACATATAGTAGCCAACGTCAGTCGCTCCAACTCCAATTTTTGATTGCGACTGAAAAAATATTTTTGTCGCCGCCGTGTTTAAGTTTTCCCAACCTCGCGGCGCCTCCACCCAATCTGTTCCATCCCAATAAACTATCCGCAAATCATCCCCATCCGACTGCATTTTGCCCGCCGCCACCAACGCCGAAGTTCCCACTCCACTAACCCCAATAAAATCACCTATATTAATCGCCGTCGAGCCACTATTGGTTACCGTCAACGGTTGTCGATACAAATACCCCGTATTCCACCAAGCCGAGGTCGATGCCTCCAAACTCTCAAAACTCCCCGCCTCAAACTCTCCCTGAGTATCAATCACCAAACTTGTTGATGGCGATATGCCACTATAACCATAAGTAAATCCTGTCACCGCCGTCGACACGTTTCCCGCCTTGTCCTTAGTCTTAATTCTTAGGTAATAAGTACTTCCTACCGACATTGGTGTCGCTACTGTATAACTTGTTCCTACCTGATAATTCCCCAACATCACTGGATCCCCCGCCGCTGTCTCGCCATAATACACATAGTAACCATCAATTCCTGTCAGCGTGTCTGTTGCCCCCGAAAAGACAAAATACGGATTGGGGTAAGTGTAACTTTCCCCCGAAGTTATTCCCACTCCACCATTACTCGCATAACCATTTACTACCAAACCCGCCAAACTCGGTGCTGTTTCATCTCCATTATAATTAATCGTCATGCTTCCAACTGTCGGCGTCGCTGTTCCATCCCCGCTTAAATCAGCCCTTATCTGCACATACCTGGCCGCTGCACTCGGAATCGTCCCCCCCACCGTTATTTCCGTCCAGCTATTCCACAAATTCCCCCCCGCTGATGATCGTGAATAATATTTTATATCCGTTCCTGCTGGTTTTGTTTCGCTCACCTCAAAAGTTGACCAAGAGCTTACTCCAGTCAAATCATATGGCTGGCTGTACCAACTCCCACTACGCCGATAACTATCAGCCCCAACCGGGGTATATTTCCAAAAATTATATTTATAATTCC
Organism: uncultured Gammaproteobacteria bacterium; assembly: GCA_964503465.1. GTDB lineage: Bacteria > Patescibacteriota > Microgenomatia > UBA12405 > UBA12405 > CAZCYZ01. The sequence continues at coordinate 70,772 of CAZCYZ010000003.1, forward strand.
CCGGAACCACCCACGCCGACCCATTGGCCCAAGCGATTCCCCCTCCATTACTAATAAATTCCGGTGTGTCAGCTACTCGGCTCCAACTGTCCGTCGAAATAGTATATTTGTAAAATCTTCTTCCAAACTGCTCGTTGGTACCACCGACAGTGGCGTAAAAAGCATCATTGCCATCGTATACCATTCCTCCTCCATAAAACACTCCCTCGGGTAAACTCTTCATCCGAGTCCAGCTGTTGGCGGTTTGGTCATAACGCACAAATGTTCCTTTTTGATACCCGGTCAGTGCATAAACATAATCTCCCGCCGCTACTAATGCCGATCCATAGTACACCACCTCGGGCACCACCGCCTGGGTAGTCCAAGTTCCCAAGGTAACATTATATTTATAAAACCCGGTTGCTCCACCACCCTGAAGCGCATACAAAGTTGAGCTTCCCACCCCCACCATCGCCGAACCAGTTGTAATTGTACTTACCGGCGAAGCCGATAATGTCGTCCACGTCCCCCCAACTCCATTGTTGGTATTGTACTTGTACACCGTATTCCCGTTGGTCCCCCGCGATAAATACAGATGGCCATTCAACCAAGCCAGTGATCCACCCTGCTGACCAATAGTTGCCGGTGTCGTCGGTAGAGCCGCCCACGTCCCTCCAATATTGGTGTTGTACATATAACAAACCTGAGTATTGGCCCCTCGACAATAATAAACGTTACCCGAAGTATCCCCCACCATCGCCATGTTGGTGTAATTGCCATACACCGGCACGTTTGGCACCAATGGATCACTCCAAGTATTGGTTGCCGGATAATAATAATAAAAACCAGTTACCCCGGCATAAACCAACACTTTGTTTTCCTCTGCAATTGTCACCATTGCCGAGTAACTTGTTGGCACCACCGACACCGTACTCATTGTTGTTGTCCCAATATCAAATTTGTACATTTGGGTAGTGCCACCTCCCCGAACCGATAGCAAAGTATTCCCCAGCATTGCCAAATGTCCTGGATACGACGCCACTGCTCCATCTATTGGATAGTTCCAATATGTCCAAGTACCTAATTGTGTATCATACCTATATAATCGATCAGGGTTCTGCCAATAGGTCGACAAATACAAATATCTCGAACCATCATATTGCATATCACAATATCCCTGCCAACAATAATATGTTGAATTGGAAATTGCCGACCACGAATCTGCCCCCACGTTGTATTTCCAAAAAGTATATTTATCTGACCCCTGGATTGCGTAAATAAAGTCCGTTCCTCCTACCCCAGCCACATACTCCAATGCCGCCCCAGTCCGAAGCTCCCCTGGTGGCTGCGACAAATACGTCCAAGTATCAGTGGCAATATCGTATTTCAAAAAGTATTTCTGACTTAATGTTGGAATTGACGCCGAAAATCTAGCCGCAAAAGCATAAATAGTATCTGTTCCATTGGTCGTTAGGTCCGCCACCTCATAATAACCATTTGGCGGGAAAGCCATCTCCTTCCATTCTCGAGAATCCAAATCATACCTCATCAATGGTCCCACCGCCCTATTTCGCAACATATATACAAACCTCCCTACCTTTACCATTGGCGTTGCCGTGTAGTTATATGTTCCGATATCTGCCGGACTGCTCGACCCATCCCACACTCCCAAATTCGCCTGTAATTTGATTTCCCCAACCGTACTACCAACATCAATCTCATTGTATTCAAATCTCCCCGCAACAAAATCTGCCTGGCTACTTTTTACCAAGCTACTGCTTGCCCTAACCTCCCCTGCCCACCTTTTACCCACCAACATTCCCCCATTAACCACCACCCCCGCCAATACTCCCATCAAAGCTGATATTAATAATTTTCTACACATTCAATATTTCATTTATAACCTCTTTTAATCGATTTTTATCAACCACTTTTTCATTTAGCTTCCATCTCAATCCCCGACCCTCACTCCGCCCCCACGGCATCAACAAATACTCATCACCAATTTTCTGCCTCGATAACGACGAAAACACTCCTCCCAAAGCCTTACCCGCCAAGCCTATCTTGACCTCATCCGCCTCAATAATCTCATTCTCCAATAGCACCTTTAGTGCCTCCAATTGATTCAAGCTCATCCGTCTAATTTTGTGAACCCACTTATCCACCAATTTCAGTCTACACATCCACTCATTCCATTGCAAGCACTCACTTCCTCATACTCTTTACATTCTTTTTACTCTACATCAACTACAACATCTACTTTTAAATGCTAAAATATCTTATCTGACTTACAAACTAAGCCTCATTATTGTCTTTGCCCTCGGTTTACTAATCGGTATCTTCATCCCCCCGCCATCAATTGATCTCCCTAATTACAAAGAAATTCGCAAGAAAGAAAATTTCAAATACATTAACCCCCTACTCGAGTGCGACAGTTCGGCCAACATCAATCAAGACAAGAATCTCAATCAAACCCGACATCAGGTCGAAGACACTATTAATAATCTTCGCAACCAAGGCCAACTTAATTTTGCTGCTGTTTATTATCGTGATCTTAATAACGGTCCCTGGTTCGGTATCAACGAAAAAGATGACTTTTCCCCGGCTAGTCTTATTAAAGTCCACATGATGATTGCTTATTACAAATTAGCCGAAACAAATCCCGGCCTGCTTTCCCAACAACTAGTTTATCAACCACTTGAAAACAATATTCCCCAAGATATTCTTCCAACCCGCAACATCTCTATTGGTCAATCCTACTCAATTGACGAGCTTATCAAGCGGATGATCGTCTACTCCGACAATTCCGCCTACGAAATTCTTTATGAACATATTGACGCTGCTCCCTTAACCCAAATTTATTCTGATCTTAATGTTGACATCAACAAAGCCATCAAAGACCCCGCCGGCAACATCGTTTCAGTCAAAAATTACGCCTCTGCCTTTCGTATTCTTTACAACTCCTCCTATCTTAGTAAGCAGATGTCCGAAAAGGCTCTCGAACTCCTCTCCCAAACCGACTACAAAGACGGTCTAGTTGCCAGTCTTCCATCCGAAACTATAATTTCCCACAAGTTTGGTGAAAGATTTTTTCAATCAACCAACGAAAGACAACTCCACGATTGCGGCATTATCTATCTTCCCCAAAGACCCTACCTGCTCTGTATTATGACCCGCGGTAAGGACTTCGCCCAACTAAGCCTTAGTATCAAAACTATATCCCAACAAATTTACACCGCCCTCAAGCCCTAACATTCACTCTAGGTCAATCAACACATCCCCATCACTATCGGTCCTTTTAATTTCCACCCCCGCTAACCTCTCCAGCACTTTCGTTGTAGGATGACCAAACTTATTCCTCTTCCCCACACTGATTACTGCCAATTTGGGCCCAACCGCCTTAACCAACTCCTCACTTGTTCCTTCCGCCGACCCATGATGCGACACCTTCAAAATATCAATTTTACTATCAATAATCTTTCTCCAAACTAATTTCCGTTCCACTTCCGCCGGTGCATCCCCCATCATTAGTACTCTATTATTAATAACTCCCACCACCGAAATCTCATTGCTCTCCCCCGTCAATTTGTCAGGTGACACCACCCTAAACATTATCTTGCCAGCCCAAACTACATCGTTTTGACTCAAATTAGTGTATAAATTTTCTACTCGATAACTTTTTTTAACGCTTTCCAAACCTCCATTGTGATCACTATCTCCATGACTAATAATCACCGCTTCAACTGTTTTATCCCAAAACGGTAAATACCGCTCCAAACAGGCCACCATCTTCTTATTATCCGGTCCGACATCAATCAACAATTGTATCGTCCCCCGCATTACTACCACCCCATCCCCTTGCCCCACATCACACACAATCATTCTTGTTTTCTCGTCTGGTATCGATGTCCAATATGCCGCTACCAAACACAAACCAGAAATCATCAACAAAATTCTATTTTTCATTCGACCAATGGCACGGATTATCCAAAATATAATTCTGGACCAAATTTAATTCTTTTTGACTTCGAATTATCCTTTCAAAAAAATTTCTTTGCCATAATCTTCTATTAAATCTCGGCCAATTATATTTCCCCATACCACTTATGTATTCCCTGGTACTAATCGATTTAAACGATCCAACAATATCACCCAATGATTTTTGGGCGGGCATAAAACCTGCCCCTACAGCAATCGATGCTGTATCGGCAATTCGTGCTGTATCGGCAATTCGTGCTGTATCGGCAATTCGTGCTGTACGGGCGACCCTTGTGGTCGCCCTTATGGCCGCACGCCTCCCTTCCATCATCACAATCCCATGAACGTGATTTGGCATCACACAATATTTCCCCAACGAAACCCCCAAAAACCTTTTTGACAATTCCAACCATACCCGTTCCACCATCAAACCACAATTATTCAATTTCATTGCCCCATTTTTTATTTCCCCAAAAATTCTCCAGTGGCCTTCAACATCAACTGTTACAAAATATACCCCCTTGCCTCCATAATCCCATCCTTGTAACCTTATTGATTTTCTCTCCCCCATTTCTTAATCAAAAAATATACTAAAACCACATACCACCCCATCAACATCCACCAGTTAAACCTAATTCCTATTGCCGCCCACTGCCAACTCCCCAACCCTTCTACCACCCAAACAAAATACCGTAGTAACGGGTAAACTAACCACAATAACCAGCCATTAACCACTACTGCTACCATCCCCACCATTGTTATCGTTTCTACTATCAATAGCACCAACACATTAGCTACCGGTGCCACCAAACTTACCTTGCCAAAAACCATTGCCAATATTGGCGTCACCCACACACTTACCCAAATGGTCTGTGCCACCGGCAATCGCCTACTAGTTACTACTCCCAAAAACGCCGTTATTGATAACCAGAAACTCACACTGGCTACCAACCCCCTATCGGCCACTAGCATTATTATTACCGCCAATCCCAAACCTCTCGTCAAACTGTATTTCCTCCCCAATATTTGTGCCCAATAAAAAATTGTTACCAGTAATATTGCCCGCAATACTGGTGCTTCCCACCCCACCAACCCCACATAGCTCCACCCCACTACCAACCCCATTACAATCGCCTTCTTTCGCCCTACCCAACTTGCTATACCCTCTATCAGATTACTTACGATCAACATCACATTACTACCTGACACTATCACCAGATGGACCAGGCCACTATCCTTCAAATATTGATACATTTCTTTCCCCAGCCCACTCTTGTCACCCAAAATCATTGCTGCCATTACCCCTGCTTCCTTCGGCGGCAAATTTCCATATATAGACTCCATCAAACTCGACTTATCATTAACTTTGTACATCAGAAATATCATTACCCCAATCACTAACCATTGTTTCATTCAGTGCCACCCAATCTCTGTCTTGCTATCTCCATCTGCGCTTTAAACAAATCATATCGCCATTCCACTCCACCCACATCATTAGCCATCAAACTTTCAAACAATCCCTCTTGGCTTCTAGCTAAATCAACATACAGACTCCACACTCTATCTATCCCACTCATGTAATCCTCTATCACCCACCAATCAATTCGACTTTCGGTTTGTTGTTCCACCCCCTCAAATCTTCCCAACATTATCATTATCATTCCACCTTCCCCTACTAAGTCAAATACGTTTCTCATTCTTGCCTCCTCACCTTCCACCGGAATCCTATATCCCGGCATGTCACAAACCACTGCCTCCGGCCTATTCCCCTCCACAAACACTCCCGCTAACCTATCAAGTGCCTTCATCATTGTCCAATCACCTTTTTCTTTTTTCTCTCTACCTATCCCAGCCAATATCCTTTCCACTGCCTCTTCGGTTGTCAGGGATTGTGGGTTACCACCCAGCAATCCCCAATAACTGTCCAAATTTTCCTCCGAAAACTCATCTAAGTTCACTACCTTCACTCCTCTTCTCCTCAATTCCACTGCCAACAATGTTTTCCCCTGCATGGACAGTTTCCCCAAAGATAACAGTCCAGGAATTTGTACCTCATCCCCCGGTTGGCCATAAATTGCCCTCATTTCCCCCTGATTCATCCCTTTGTTCATCACCAAATGAACCGCCACCAGACTTGGCAGCTTCAATTTTTTCTGAGCATAAATCAATCGTTCTCTCTCTTCCCCAGTAAAATCGCGAAACTCTACTGGAGTCTCTCCCAACCCATACTCGGAAAACCAACCCAATTCTCCATTTCCACTCTTGCCAACCTGAACAATATAAACAGGCTCTAGACTGTTCACCTCCGGCATCGACATTACCTTTACACAACTTAAACCAATCGCCGTCGGCTTAAACTGGGCTAATTTCGCCAACTGCTCCCTTTGTCCCACACTCAGGCCTTCGGCACCTTTCAAAGTCGCATCCAGCTTGTCTTTTCTATCATTCACTTCCTCTTCTCAATCTTATAACCCACCCTGGGGATAGTTACTATCTCATACCTTCTCATTTTTTCCGATAATCGTCTCATCGCTTTATTTATTGCTTGATCCGAAAAACTTTCATACTTCCCCTCCCCCCATTTAATGTCCGATACTTCCTCCTTGGTAATCTTCCCTCGGTTAGCTAGCATTTTCTTCAAAATATCAGCCTCCACTGCTACCAACTTCTCCTCTCCCCTATTCCCCGCCTCCCAAAAACCCAAATCAAAGTCTATTTTAATATCGATTTCACTCTCAATCCTATAACTTCTTAATATCTGACTTATCACTCCTTCCTTGTCCACTAACCCCATCCTTTTCAAATCCTCTTGGTCACACCGGCCTAATACTCGTAGTATTGGTTCAACTATTCCCGCCCGGGAACTCTCATCTCCTCCAGCTATCAGATACTTTATCAATTGCGGTAACCCACCCGACTCTTGCCATTTCTCGGGGAATTCTTCTCTCCGCAACGCCCTCAACCAATAACTTTTGTAAATATGTCCCCGGCAATAGCTATTTTGATAATCTTCACTTTTCAGCAAATATGGCGTATTCACCAAAACCACCATTTTCTGTTCCACTCCTGCCTTCCTAAAATACTCATCCACCCACTCCAAGGCCTGACCATTTAGATCCATCCCAAAATCAAGCACGCTAAAATTCCCTAATTCCATGCCTGGCTGAGGTATATATTTCACCCCCGGATTCTCCGTCACATATTTTTTTAATAAATGCGACCCTCCCATTCCTGGCACCGACACCACTATTAGGTTATATTTCTCCTTCCTTGCCCTATCAAGCTCCTTTTTTAGCTCCTGATACAATCCCGATCCAATTTCAGCCATAAAACCACTATACCACAGTCTTCATTTTGTCCGGTCTCTGTCCTCTCAAAGTCCTGAATATAACATATACATATAGGATACTTATACTGCAAATTCAACCACAGCGGTTGAAACCTTGCAGCACATTCACAATTAGGTTCTAGGACTGAAAGGAGAAAAATCATGTCCGCCCGCAAGCTGTTCGTTGTTTTGTTTGTCTTCGTTGCCCTGGCCCTGGTTACCCTCTATGGGTGCACCAACATTGAAACCGCCAGCCCTACCCCAACCATTTTCCCCATCCTCGAACAGACTCCTACCTCCATCACAACCAACATCCCTACCCCGACCATCACTCAAACTCCAGCAGAACTGGTCGAAGCAACTCCTTGGCCCACCTCAATCCCCACCGTTGCCCCAACGGCAGTGCCTTACCCCGAAGACGGCGATTGGTATCAGGTGTACGATTTCAGCGGTGGACCAGAAGTGTTAATCGACAACAATTGTGTCCTGACTAGCTTGACTGATTGTCCCGGTCTGACAGTAAGGTTTTACCTGGCTGGCCATCAAGAAAATGAGGTCTACCTCAACGGGTTCGACATCAATCGTGAGGTGCAAATCTGGACCATTCGATTAGTCCCAGGGTTTAACACTCTAACCATTCCGCCAGCAGACCGCATCGCTGTGGGTAACATTACAGACGTCGAGGTGTTGATGCGCCAATCCAGCGGATTCTATCGCGAATGCGAACCAGACGTCAACAACCCCCTGGAGTGTGACTGCACCGACTACGAAGAAGAGATAACTGTTTACCAATCAGCCTATGGTTACAACGACAGTCACCTGTATTTGACAACCATTTGGTTTGTTTCCGAATATTCGGAAACCATGTACATCAACGACTTTGGTACACAGACCTCCATCCCTATTGAGTCCGGCACGGTACTACTTCTACCGTTCGACAACTGGTTGGAGTGGGATATCACCACCACCCCCCTCTCTCCTACACCTTAACTCCTAGAACCTATTCACCCAGCCCTCGGCAGTCTAATAGACATCTGTCTATTTTGATTTGCCGGGGGTTGGGAAAGGTTATTCAGCTCAGAAAACTTTTCTGGGTTGAAACAACCTTTATTTTTTAATCAATCAAAATATGTCCGAAAGACTAAAACCTAACAATCAGACCGGATATGGTTTTCCCCCAGAAACCATTAAACCAACCGACTGGGTCCACCGAATAGAAATCATGACCAGTCTTGGTCGACAAGCTATGTCCGATTATCTTCTTCCCGGAGGAGATACCGATCAGGCCGACCTCAACCTAGTTATGGCAGCTGCTCTACTTATGAAACACCCATGGATTGCCTCTGGAAAATATAAAATCTGGGGAGGTGTTCCCACCACCGACATCTGTGAAGGACTTTTTGAGATCAGCTCATGCCACGGAGAATCGGGACTTATTGCCCAACGCATCGTCGTCGAAAGAGGTCAAGAAATGAATAGCGACACACTCTACCTAATTGCCTCATATGCTGACGGCAACAATCTTGGCCACACCGACTATTGGTGCCGGCTTGAACCCAATCACCAAGGACAATATTCTCCTAGTGGTAAACACCAAAGAATTAAATACTACTAACATCCCACAACTCATATCCTGGAACCTATTCGCCCGAGCGCTGTGTCTTTTACAGTGCTCGGGAAGGTTCTTTTCTACAACCCAATCTTGTTCTTAATCTGCTCAAATAATTTCTCCCCTATTCCACTTACCAACTTTACTTCATTGATATCCTTAAACCCGCCATTCTCTTGTCGGTAGTCAATAATTCGATTCGCCAGTGCTGGCCCAATCCCCACTAACTTATCCAGCTCCTCCACCCCCGCTGTATTTATACTTATTTTGTTGCCAACAGTCCCCAAAACACCAGTCTTTCCACTTTCAGCTTTTAATTTCGGACTTTGGGACTTACTCGGTATAAATATTTTCATCCCATCGCTTACTAATTGAGCCCGGTTTATGTTAACCGCTACCCACTCCCTGTCCGCCCCTGCCGCCAATCCTCCTGCCGCTACCAGCGCATCATTAACCCTATCCCCTGTTTTCAATTCATAAACTCCAGGGTTTATCACCTCTCCTGCTACATCAATCATTACCTTAATATTATTTTGTATAACAACAGTTGGCGCCATTACACCCTTTATTAGTTCTACTTTTGTCCCTTTCATTTGCCCTCGGTAGTTTATTCCAATACCCGTTGCTATCATCCCCAATCCTGTCGCCAACAGTCCATCCACCCACTTAAACTTCACATCTAATAGTATACTTATAATCAATGCCTCTTAACACTGTTTTTTATCTTTTTCTAACTTCCCTTGCCGGCTATCTTTTTTCCCTCACTCCCTACACCCTTTATCTTCCCCAACTCATTGCTCTTTTGGCTATTATCGCCCTATTCACAAATCGTCAACCATACTTCATATACCATGTTTCCTTAATTATTAATCTCATTGTCTTTACTACCGGTGGCCTCCAATCCCCAGTTTTCTTTCTTACTTATTTTCTTCTTCTTGTTGTTGCCTTTCAAAACCTACCTTCAGTTACCCTGGCCTACTCCCTTACTCTCATCATCTTTCTCTCCCAATCTCTCAATTCTCCCATTTCTCTCCTCCCCCTAGCTTCGTTAACTCTTATTTCCCCTCTGGCCTGGTTTATTGGTCAAAACCGTCAACAAATTGCCGTTGACGAGACCAATTTCTTCCTTTGGCTTTCCCTTAAATTCAAAACTTCCATCACCAAGATCATCGACTCCACTTCCATTGTTCTTTCTCACCCCAACCTACCGCACCGCGACCAAGAAGAACTCCACTCCATCAAATCTTCAGCTCGAAATCTTCTTAACTCCGCCAATCGTTTTCTCTCTGGTTCTCCCCCTGCTGATGAAACTTAAACTTTTTCTTTTTTGCCTTCTATTATTAACCCCTCCAACCGTCCTCGCTCAACATTTTGAATCCGATAGCTACGTCATCGACTGGGGAAACTTCAATATTACTTCTGGTCGCAAAACCTCTACCAATTATCGGCTAACCGACACTGTTGGTCAAAACACGCCTGGTCGCTTCACCAACAACGGTTTCATTGTCAAATCTGGTTTTCAGTACATTCACGATCTCTTATATACCTTTTCTTTTAGTCTTAGTGATCTCTCGGTTGATTTTGGCACCCTTACCCCAAACATTGGCACTACCCAAACCAATACCATTACCATTTCTTCTCCTGCCGGACACGGTTACCAAATCCTAGTTCAGGAAAACCACCCCCTTTGGATTGACGCCAGCTCATTTATCCCTGACACCACCTGTGACGCCTCCGACTGTTCCCAAACTACCTCTGGTGTTTGGACCAATAACAGTACTTTCGGCTTTGGTTTTAACGCCATCGGTATCAACAGCAGTGGTGTTGCCACCGGCGTTGGTACTAGTGATTACTTCCCCGATTCAAGCTACTATCGCCAATTTGCTGACACCTCCAGTAACGAAACTGCCCAAACTATCATGTCCAATGACTCCCCCACCCGTAGCCATCAAGCCCGCGTTAGCTACAAAGTTAACATCAACAATCTCCAAGCCGCCGGCTCCTATCAAAACGCCATTACCTTTATTGCCGTGCCTAAGTACTAACCTATAACATTGACATAACGGCCATTTTCTGCTAGTCTTATATACTTATTTGATGCATATTAGATAAGCCTGATTTAGCCTCAAATAGGCCGTTCTTTAACAATCCGCTTGCTTTGGTTTTGGTATTACCGCCATGGGCACAAATCCCCCTTTTTACCCATAGTGGTAATACCAAAAAACTACTACCAACAAGGGAGACTGTTATGTCCAAGAATATATTGTCGGTTTTGTTAATCCTCGTAAGTTTTGCTCTTTCTGCCTGCAGCGTAGCAGAAGTCGAGGAATTTCAAGACGGTGACGTTATCATCGCTACTGTCGACACCATCGCTTGGCAGTGCCCAGGCGACGAAGATGCTGATGCGACTCGCTTTCAGCGATCGCAAAACTGCATCCAGCAAAGAAATCTTGGAGTGATTCCGACCGGAACACTGGCTACTATTGTAGCCGGTGAATATGGAAGGTTTAAATCCTCCAATGGCTACGTTCGAGTTTCAGTTGAAACCACCCACCAAAATCCAATCGACGGTGGCACTTTCACCCTCGACACGATCGGTTGGGTCTTAGCCAACGATTTCGAAAAACAATAATCAAGAATTAAAAAGCAGAGGAGAACAGAAGATGAACAAGAAAGGCGAGGTATTTGCTCTAGGTTTTGTTTTTATCGTGGTGTCGGTTATAGTCGGCGACCAAACGTGCATTGTACTAAGCGTGCTTTTTACGCTTTTTGCACCGATGGTTGTCTAGTCACTACCCACTAACCCCTTCAGCAGACCCGCAACTGCGGGTCTGCTGGCCAAAGGGACCACCAAACAAAAACCAGAAAACAGACAACCACCAAGCAAGCGGATTTAGAAAAATAATTCCACTATAATTGTTATGCATGGCCAGTTTTAATCTTTCTATCTCCCCTCCCCAACTCGAACTTATCCTCAAGCCTGGAGTTACTCTTACCCAAGCCTACGACATCGTCAACAATTCCGACAACGTCCTTCTACTCACTACTTCAGTTGACCCCTGGCGCCCTACCGATTCCAACGGTTCGGTTACCTACGACAACATCTCTCCCAGCCAATACCTTCATTTTTCATTAGCCAACGCCGATATTCGCTTGGGTCAAACTTTCCGCCTCGAACCAGGAGCTAAACGCCAGTTAGTGCTCAAAATAAAGTCTGATTCTGACGCTCTCCTTACCGACAACTATTACACCTTCTTTGTTTCTCAAGACGCCACCAGCACTCTCAACCCCGATCAAACCAACAATCAGCTTTCTGCTCGTATTGGCTCCCATATTCTAATTTCCACCCACACCACTGACAGTCCTGAAATCAGCCTTGCCGTCACCAATTTCACCACCACTCCCCGTTTTAAAGACATCCTCTTCACTCCCATCACCATCAACGGCCTTCTTAACAACAACTCTGAATTCTATTTTCGCCCCGAAGGCAAAATTACTCTCACCAAAAACAACCTAATCATCAAAGAACTTACTCTTGCCCCTCAAAATGTCCTCGCTCACCACTCCCGCTCCATTCAGTGTCTTGACGATCAACAAAATACTGTTCCCTGTTCTATCTCTCCCCCTTTCTGGCCTGGCCTCTACACTGCCACCATCAATACCACCAACACCACTGTTTCCACTTCCTTCTTTGTCTTCCCTTATTATTTTACCTTCGCTCTTTTGACTATCGGCATACTTGCGACTCTCATCCTTCGTTTTCGACGACATTAAACTTAGCCCTATTATCCATTTGACACCTACATCTTTTGGTTCTATCTTTAATTAATCAATTAACTTTATTTTTGGGTCAATATAACTTAAACCAATGAGACGCATCGCACCCCTGACCCTTATCTTTCTCCTAGTACTTTTTTCCTATAAATTCTTTTTCAAGGTTGACCAGCTTACTTCAGCTCCCCCAACTAGTGTCAAAGACACTCTGTCTTCATCTCAGCTTTCTTACTTTGCTCGCCTTGGCACTGGCAACACCACCAACGATACTCTATTAAGAATCAATGTTGATGCCGGCACCAACCCCTCCTCCACCACCAACAACCTTTTTGTTGGTGACACTATTGGTATCGGCATGACCAATCTCGATGGCATTCTCACCAAATACGTTATTGCCGACGTTGGCAACACTGCTCAATTCCAAATCACTACTGGCATCGGCCAAAGCAACGCCTTTGCTGGCGCCGCTGTCATTGCCACTCGTTCGGCCATTCATACCCTCACCTTTACTCCTCAAAGCTCTGTTGCTGGCGGTGCCTGGCAATTCTTGATCAAAGCCACTAGTCGAGCTGGTGAGGTTCAAAACGACGGTATCCCCGATCAGCAAGGTTTCGATCTGGGCCAAGATGTCGGTGCTACCTCTACCGGACTCGGCACTCGACTAAAAAATGCTGACGTTTCTTGTCCTTGGGGGGCTACCGCTTCGGTCGGAACCACTACCTCTGTCACCACCGCTGGGGCTGCCGCCTACTATCATGTCATTACCTGTGACCTTTCTGCTGGCGTCACCAATCCCGTTGGTGTTGCCACTACCATGGTCGTCGGCCGTGACCTAGCTACCGGCTCTCAACTAATCAATCCTGCTCCAGCCCTATCCCACGTCGAAGGCCAAGCCAACAGCTCTGCCGACACCTATGTCTTCTACGTCCGCCACCTTGACGGCTCCGATGCCATCGTTAATGCCGACACCATCCAAGGTCGGATTGCCGTTGTCGAAGCTGTTCGAGTTACTGCTACCGTCGATCCAACTATCACTTTTATTATCGACAACACTGGAGTTGGCGCTGGTTCTACTGCCTGTGGTAATACTGCTTTTGGCAGCAATGCTAGCAATGTTACTGCCACCGCCGTTCCTTTTGGTTCCCTTACTCTAGCTGCTTTCAACAACCTTGCCCAACGTCTCCAGGCTACTACCAATGCTCAAAACGGTTACGTTGTTACCGTTTACGAAAATATGGCCATGAGGGAAATTGGTAGCGGCACTACTATTCCCAACACCGACTGCGACGGCGCCTGTTCCTACACTGCCGCCGCTGCCTGGGCCACTGACACTACCAACTCCGGTTGGGGCTATACCGTCCAGAACCTAACCATCGGTACTACCGTCTTCTCTTATCCCAACTACAAAGCCTTTGGAGTTGGTGCTGCTCAAGCTCAAAACATTATCACCAACACCTCCACCCCCACTCAAACTGAATCTGCTTATGTTTGTTACCGTCTTGTTGCCGCTACTACTCAGGAAGCTGGTAATTACGAAAACAAATTAATTTATACTGCCACCGCCACCTTCTAATATGAATAAAAAGATTTTCTTTCCAGTCCTATTCATAAACCTTACATCATACTTCATCTTTCACGCGCCTCTGGCGCAAGCTCAAAGTGCCTTAGGCTTGTCCGCTATCCCTCCCCGCCTTGAAATTACTGACGCCAAACCAGGTGATGTTATTACTCGAGAAATCAAAGTTCGAAATGAATCCCAAGTTGAACGATTCTTGACCACCTCTTCTACCGACTTTGTCGTCACTGACAACATTGGCACTCCTATTCAGGTAGATTCCCTCTCCGATGACACCTACAGCAATCGCTGGGCCGCCAGTAGCTGGCTTCAGGTGTCTCCATCTCAACTCCGCCTCAAGCCCGGTGAAACCAAATCGCTTATTCTAACCATCATTGTCCCCGAGGATACTACCGTCGGTGGCCACTACGCCATGGTTCTTCACACCCCTCGAAATGAGGCTATTCTCTCCGAAACTGGCTCCAGTATCGAAACTAACGTCGGCACCCTGGTCTACATCACCATTCCCGGTGACATCAAGGAAGATGCCAATGTTAAGGAATTCTCCGCTCCCAAATTTTCCGAATACGGCCCAATTGATTTTAAATCCATTATCACCAACCTTTCCGACATTCATATCTCCCCCATCGGTACCATCACTGTTAAAAATTGGCTTGGTGGCCAAACTGCCTCGCTCGAACTCGAAAAACTTAACATTTTCCCCTACACTAGTCGTCAATTTCAAAACACCCTTAATCGTAAGTGGCTCTTTGGCCGCTATCAAGCCCGCCTGCTGGCGGGTTACGGCACCACCGGTAATTATCTTAGCTCGGTCATCTACTTCTGGGTTATTCCTTGGAAACTAATTCTTACTCTTCTGGCTATCGTTACTATCATCGTTCTCCTGGTTATTCTTCTCCGTCGTCGTCCCCCATCTGCTAAAAAAGTTGAAGCCCTTGAAGAGGAACTCGAAAAACTCAAAAAGAAATACCAAGATCGCAAGTAACACATCGCAGCACAGGTGAAGTAGTATTTTTTCGATCCGTAAACCAAAGTGCTGCTATTTTCTGTTAAATTTAATTAATGCTTCGCAATTTATTGTTGCTTTTGGCCAGTTTCATTACCACTGGTTCTACTCTAGGAACCACAGCCGTCAGCGAAGTCACTGTTACTGCCTCCATCCCTTACTGTCCCAAAGCCTACATTATTCCCGAAAATCGTATCCCCCCTACTGGCAACGATTCCCTTGAAATTCATGTCGATATCCGCCCCGAAAATTCCTCTACCCCAATTTGGGATACTACCGTCACCACTGACAACGGCGGTATGGCCGAAATCTGCCCCATTCCACCAGAACTAATCACCAGCACCCACTACGACGTTCTCGTCAAGGGTTTGTCCCACCTTCGCCGTATTTTCCCTCATCAATACTTCCATGGTGCTGGTTTTACTCTTGATCTTCGCAAACCAGTCCTCTTTGCCGGCGATTCCCACCCCACCGCCGACAATTACGTCAATTCTATGGACATCTCCTACGAGATTAACAAACTCTACACTAATGACCTTCGAGCCGATCTTAATCGGGATACTATTGTTAACTCTCTCGAATTTCCCACTCTCATTTCTCATTTATACCAATATGGCGATTATTAAAACCCTTCGGCCCAAACCCACCCTGCACCCTCCCTTGATGAAGGGAGGGAACTATTTCTCTTCAGTTTCTCCCCTTCCTCAAGGGGAGACGAAAGAGAGGTTTAAAACCAGAAGGGAGCAACAAACTCGAAAGATATAATGAAAAAAATATTCTTTATTTTATTTCTGTTCACCGTTCACCAATCACTCATCTCAACCTCCTACGCTGCTTCTTTTAAAATGTCCCCTGCCACCGCCACTTTCATCCAAGGCTGTAATAGTTCTGTTGATATTTACATCGAAGCCCAAGGGGGCTCCAGCAATGCCGCCGACATTATTGTTGAATACGATCCGATCCTAATCGAAGTCACTGACATTGTCCCTGGCAATACCTACCAAAACTATTTTGGTAAAGTCATCAACAATGGCCTTCTCCGCCTCACCGGTGCCTCTTTAAGTTCTAACTTCACCACCTGGGGAACCTTTGCCACCATCAAATTCCGGCCCCGCGTCAACAATGGTACTGCTTATTTTAATATCCGCTTCACCGGTGCCAACCAGTACAATACCCTTGACAGCAATATTGCTGATTCGGTTACCAGCAATGATCTTTTAACTTCTGTTCAGCACGGTTTTTACTCCTTCACTTCTGGTTCCTGCCTGACCGATACCTCCCCCCCAATCATTACTTTCATCACCCCCCAAGACGGTCAAACCAACATACCTCCCACCGCTAACATTCAACTTGAAATTGCCGATTCCCCTTCTGGCGTTAATATCAATACTGTTGAAATCGTCATTAATGGCATCAGTCATCTTGCTAGCAACCCCCGTATTGTCTACACTGGCAACAACAGCCTTTACAGTTTCACCCTCACCCCTCTCGATCCTCTTTTTGTTGACAGCATCAACACTCTTTTGGTTAAAGCCGCCGATCTTTCTGGCAACTCCACCCAACAAACTATTACTTTCAATCAAGCCACCATCTGCCCCGCCGCTACTAGCCCCACTCCTACCCCCGATTCTTCCTCCCCATCTATCTCCTTTCCCGATTCTGACAATCCCTTCCGTATCGAAATCTCCGACCCAAATATTGACCCCAACACTATCAAAGTCACTCTTGACGACCAAACCTATACTCTGGCTAATCCCGAACTTACCTATCAAGACGGCCTTATCAGTCTCAAACTCCCCTCCCCACTTACCTCTGGTGATCATCGCCTAACAGTTTTTGTGGCCGACACTTCCCACAACGCCGTTTCCCAATCCACCAATTTCACCACCACCCAAAAACCTTTTAACTATCTTTACCTTCTCCCCCTTGCTCTTCTCTCCCTGATTCCTCTTTTTTTTCTTCTTCGTCGCCATCACCAAATTGGCTACGTCTTCGATTCCACTACTCTTCTCCCCATTAATTTGGCCACGGTCAAAATATACAATCAAAACAACAAACAAATCCACTCCTCCACCACCAATCATCTTGGTATCTTTTCCTTTCATTTACCCAAAAACCATTACCATCTCTCCATCACCCATCCCCAATATCAGGACCAAATTGTCTCCTTTAGTGTTGACAAAAAGAAAGATTTTGTGGTTATACCGTTAAAACCAAATCAAACCCCTCCTCAATCCTCCCCAGCTTGACACTTTCTCTCTTCGTTTTCAAACCCCTCCTTAATCCTCCCCTTGACAGGGGAGGAAGCTACAAATTGCTTTATTTTATCTTCCACTCTATTAATATCACCCATTACCTGTCTGTCGGTAAACCGTAAAGTTTTTATTCCACAACAACTTAAGAATCTATCCCGCAATACATCTCTTCCTTTCTTTTGATCATGCGACCCACCATCTATTTCGATTACCAAGCTCAATTCCGAGCAATAAAAGTCAACAATAAATCTTCCAATTGGTTTCTGCCTAGTAAACTTATATCCTAATTGTTTTTTCCTCAGCAATTTATTCCACAATATTTTTTCGCTTTCAGTTTCTTTCTTTCGATTATTTTTCGCCGCCCAAGTTAACGAATCCCAATACCGTAAATGATATTTCTTAGTCTTAGCCTCAAGAAGCACATCTGTCTTCACCTCAATTTTATTTTCTCCCCTGCTCACCCTTTTATCAAACCCTTCCCCCACCCCTTCCCTTGACAGGGGAGGGAGTCTACGCTCCCTTGTCAAAGGGAGCTCCCCGAAGGGGTGAGGGGTTTAAACGGGGCGGCGCTACTCTATAATCTAATCATTGTCCTACAAATCTCTTCTCATCATCATTGTCTTTCTTTTGATTCCTATTGTTTTCTTACTTCGTCTTCAAACTCATCCCAAAACAGTCTCCGCCGAATGGTTTAACGACTCCTGGACTTATCGTCAGGCGATTACTGTCACCCTTTCTTCCAGTTCTACTGATATTACTAATCTTGATACTATGCTTTCCATCGGTACTTCTTCTCTTATCACCTCCGGTAAACTTCAATCCGATTGCGATGATCTTCGTTTTACCAATCAAGGTGGTCAACTCCTCCCCCACTATCTTGATTCCGGTTGCAATACTTCTACTACCAAAGTCTGGGTTCAGGCTGACCTGGTTCCCAAAAACACTACCACTTACACTCTTTATGTTTACTATGGCAATCCCTCCGCCTCTTCTGTTTCCGATCCCTCCACCTTTAATCTCTACCAGGGCCTAGTCGGTTACTGGAACTTCAATGAAAACACCGGCACTTCTACTGCTGATCTTTCGATTAATTCTAATCCGGCCGTTTTTGGATCTGGTTCATCCGCCCCGGCTTGGACTACGGGGAAATACGGTGTTGGTACTAGTTTTGATGGTAGCAACGATTACACTATTTCTTCCCTTAGTAAAACCGGACTAAGCAACGTCTCTATCAGTCTCTGGTTTAAACCTTCAGGGTCACAATCTGGTGGCGGAATTCTTCAATGGGCCAACAACCTCACCAGCACCGGGCCGTGGATTCTACTTCAACGCACCAACAGCAACACCGTCAGTTGGTACCTGAATGGTAACTATTACATTACTCACACTGTCACCGACAACAATTGGTACCATCTAGTTCTTACTTACAACGGTACCGTCTGGAACTCCTATCTCAATGCAACTTCACCCTCCACCTATACCGGTTCAATCGGCACTTACGGTGGCAGTAATCTCTACTTTGGTAATGGCTACTACAATTATTTTAATGGTTCCATTGATGATGTTCGGGTCTACAACCGTGCCCTGTCTACCGCTGAAGTTTCCCAACTTTACTCTTCTCCCGGTTCCATTACCACCGCTTCCCCTGCCAATTCTAAACCCCAAACTGCCTTCTCCACCGAGGAAACCGGCCCCGGCCCAATTGCCTATTGGAAATTCGACGAAGGGGTAGGAACCACCGTTTATGACTCTTCCGGTCAAAATCACACTGGTGTTTTTACCACTGCTCCTACTTGGATTGCCGAAGACCAATGTGTCAGCGGTAAGTGTCTTAACTTTCCCGGCACCCAAGGTAAAAAAATTACCATTTCTTCGTTTAGTATTGGCACCACCAGTACTATTTCCTTTTGGCAAAAAATAAATTCATACAGTTTTTCCGGTACCGCCAATGTACCTTTCTTTGGCGCTGACTGGATTATTTGGTTTGATAGCTCTGGTGTCCCCTACTATGCCTCCCAAGGATCATCAAGTTATGTTCAATGGAATTCAGCCGATAGTGCCCCTGCTGGTACCTGGGGTTATTATTCTTTTGTCCGCTCCGGTACTACTGTTACTCTTTACCTCAACGGCCAATCAAAAGGTAGCAAGGCTATCAATGCCAACCCCAACACCATTACTACTATTGGTTCCAAGGCCGATAATTCCTATCCGGTTAACGGTTTTCTTGACGACATCAAAATTTATCCCTACGCCCGCACCGCCGCCCAAATCCGGGAAGACTATAATGCCTCCGCTACCAATATCGGCTCCGCCCCCTCCAAACTAAAAGCCAACTCCGATGGTCTAGTCGGTTATTGGAAAATGGACGAAGGTGTTGGTGCTACTATTCTTGACAATTCCGGCACCGGTAACACCGGTGTTTTTGGTACCGGTTCCTCCGCTCCCGGCTGGACCAATGGCAAGTTTGGCGTTGGTACTAGTTTTGACAGTAACGACTATATCACTGTCAGTCACAATACCACTCTCAATCCCACCAATCTTACTTTCTCCGCTTGGGTATACCTTTCATCTCTAAGTAATTATCAAATGATTTTTTCCAAATTTAACGGTTCTACTGGCGGTTACGACTTTCGACTGAATGCTAGTAAACAACCGGAAATAGTTTTAGTTGGACTGTCATCTCCTTCACTAGGACTTGTTACCGGCAATACCGCTGTTGGCACCACCACTTGGACCCATATTGCCGCCACCTACGATGGTTCCAGAATCAAGCTTTTCATTAATGGTATTCTGGACAAAGAAGTCGCCACCAGTGGTAGTCTGTCTACCAGTACCACTTCACTTTTAATTGGTAAACGCATTGACGGTTACCACTTCATTGGCAAGCTTGATGAAGTTCGTATCTACAATCGTGCTCTCTCCGCCTCCGAAGTCTCCGACCTCTACAACTACGCCCCTGGCCCTATCGCTCATTGGAAGTTCGACGAAGGCGTCGGCACTACTGCTTATGATTCTTCTAGTAATGGCAACAATGCTTCTTTTGGCACCGGCTCCTCTACCCCCACCTGGACTACTGGTAAAACCGGTAAGGCTCTCAACTTCGACGGAAATGATTATGTTACTGGAACTGGTATCGGTTTACCAAACGGAACCAACCCAAAAACAATTGAGGCGTGGTTCAAAACAACCGCATCTCTGGGAAGTAACATCTGGGCAACACTATTTATGTACGGAACTTATGCCAGTAATCAGATGGCACTACTAGGAATTTCTTCTTCTACTGACACCGACTGTGGCACATCTAACTCCTTATCCGCTTCTCAACACGGAGACGCAGTCTGTGGTACCACCTCTGTCAACGATGGAAGGTGGCACCACGGAACAGTGGTCATCAATGGTAACAGCTACAGCCTATACATAGATGGCTCTCTTCAAAAAACCGGTACCATGACCACAAATACTACTGGCAACACATTTTATATCGGCGCCAATTCCGGGAATAATTTTACTGGTCAAATTGATGACGTCCGTATATATAACTATGCCCGCAGTCAATCCCAAATCTTGGAAGATATGGGTGGTCAAAATATTGCCAGTTCTCAAACCAAGCTCGGTTCTCCTATTCTTCACTACAAATTCGACGAAGGCCGTGGTACCACCACCAACAATTCCGGCATCGGCGGCACTCTTAATGGTACCTTTGGTACTGGCACCTCTGCCCCCACCTGGACCACCTCCGGCAAATTCGGCAACGCTTTAAGTTTTGACGGCAGTAACGACTATGTTGACATTGGTACCACCAAAATTGATTTTTCCAAGCTTTCTGGCCTCTCTATCACTGGCTGGGTTAATGCCTCCACCGGCACTATTATCAGCAAATATTATTCTATGGATCTTGGCAACGCCAACACCATCTTCCGCATTAGCACTAACGGGACTACTATCAGCTTCTGTCTTACTACTACCGGTGGTTTTAGTACTTGTTGGCCCAGTTCACTTTCCGGTTCAATTACCTCCTCCACCTGGAACCACTTTACCGCCACTTGGGATGGATCAACTATGTATCTTTACACCAATGGTCGACTAGCCTCATCTCAGTCGGCCACCGGCACACTTGGCGCCACCTCATCCACCAGCCTTTACATCGGTGCCAGTCGAGGCTCATCAGGACCAGAACTTTTGCTTAACGGCAAAGTTGACGACATCAAAATCTATGCCTACGCCCTCACCCCCGACGAAGTCAAACAAGACTACAACCGTGGCGTCTCGGCTCAAATCGGCCAAACCAACCAAACTATTGGCAGCACCACCACTTCCCTTGACTACTGCATCCCCGGTGACACCTCTGCCTGTTCTCCCCCCATTGCCGAATGGAAAATGGACGAAGGCGTCGGCACTACCGCTTACGACACTTCTGGCAATAGCAACAATGGTTCCCTCGTTAGCTCCCCTACCTGGACCACTGGTAAAATCGGCAAATCACTTAGTTTCAATGGATCAAGTTATGTCAATGTTGGCATTGGTACTGGCACCCTCAACCAACTAGGTAACATTTTTTCTGTCGAAGCCTGGATCAGATCTCCAACCCCCACCACCCGAATGACCATTTTTTCCACCGGTTACAGCGGCACTGGACCATTATTTGGAGTTTCTAGTGGTGGGGGCTTAGAGGTCTATTATCCTGGTGTCTATGTCGCCACCACCTCTACTGGATTATTTAGTCCCAACATCTGGTACCATGTTGTCTATACTCGAAGCGGCACCGGATCGGGAACACACAAGTTTTATGTCAACGGCCGGTCGGTTACTCTTGCTTCTGATACCTCATACAACTTTTCTGACACCAATGTTGACAAGTATATCGCCTATCGTGGTGGAGTCATGTTTAACGGCCAAATTGATCAAGTCCGTGTCTACAACTACGCCCGTACCGCCGCCCAAGTCGCCTGGGGCTACAATCGTGGTGGCCCAATTGGTTGGTGGAAACTTGATGAATGCCAAGGATCAGTCGCCTATGATTCTTCCGGTATTGGCAATACCGGCACCATTACCATCGGCGCCTCCGGCACTCAAAATACTCTCGGAACCTGTCAAGTTGGCACCTCCGACGCCTGGACTAATGGGGCCAGCGGTAAACGGAATAGTAGTCTCAATTTTGATGGCACCGATGATTCTGTCAATATCCCTTATACCACCATTCTCCAACCTCCAAATGACCTTACACTAAGCGCCTGGGTTAAACCAAAATCATTCTCCACCGCTGGTAGTGTCATCAATAGCGGCTACAATAATCCCTACGGTTATTTCTTCTTTGTTAAAAGTAGTAGTGGTTTAGTTGAATTGCAATTATCGGGACCTGGTTCAATTAGCACCAGTCAAAACGCCGTTACTCTAAACGATTGGTCGATGATAACCGTCACCAGATCAAGTAGTACCTGTACTATCTACATTAACGGAATATATGATAAAGCCACCAACTGCGGTTCAGCAGCTATTACTTACAGCGCTAAATCTATCATGATTGGTGATGAGGAAACCAGCGCCAATAGCTTTTCCGGTCAAATCGACGATGTCCGCGTCTACAACTACGCCCTCACTGCCGAACAAATCCGTCAACTCTACAGCGGTGGAGCAGTCAACTTTAGATAGCTAAACCTTTATAATCTAATCATTGTCCTACAAATCTCTTCTCATCATCATTGTCTTTCTTCTGATTCCTATTGTTTTCTTACTTCGCCTTCAAACTCATCCCAAAACAGTCTCCGCCGAATGGTTTAACGACTCCTGGACCTATCGTCAGGCGATTAATATTAGTTCATCATCCAATCAAACAAATTTCCAAATTAGTCTTTCTGTTGGCACCTCATCCTTGATTGCCGCCGATAAAATGCAATCCGATTGCGACGACATTCGCCTCACCGATCAAAACGGTCAGCTGCTCTCCCACTGGATTGAAACCGGTACTTACGCCTGCAACACCACCAATACCAGAATTTGGGTTAAAGTTCCGTCCCTTTTTACTTCCGGCACCAATATCTTCCTTTACTACGGCAACGCTTCGGCTTCCAGTACCCAGAACGGTGACCAGGTCTTCGAATTTTTTGATGATTTTAATGGCACCTCTCTTAATACCAACAAGTGGACCCAAGCGTCTGGTGGCACCAACACACTGACTATTGCATCAGGTGAGGCCGAACTTTATGCCAGTAGCGGCTATATTCAATTAACCGGCAACACCAACATTGGCTCATCCTCTATTGTCGAGCAACGAGTCAAATTTACCTCTGTTTGTGCCGCCGACCGTAACCGCTTTGGTCCTGGTCGTGCCGGTGGTAGTGACTCCGGTATTTTTTCTAATCCTAACATGCAAATCTACTGGGCAGCCTGGGTTGGCACCACTGTTCCCACCACTGACTATTACTATCTTCAACGAATCAACACCGGTACCACTTTCACCTGGAATGTCATCAGAAGTACTGGTACTACTCACTACACTAATTCCGCAACTAGTAACTTAACCTCACCCCAATATGTCTCCATCACCGTCGGTGACTCTCCTGGTTCCAATTGTGGCCATATGGACACCGATTGGATCTTTGCCCGAAAATACACCTCAACAACTCCAACCTCTACTGCCTCCACCGAGGAAACCGGCCCCGGCCCAATTGCCTATTGGAAATTCGACGAAGGTGTCGGCACCACTGTCTATGACGCTTCAGGCCACAACTTTAACGGTTCTTTTGGCACCGACTCCTCTGCTCCCACCTGGATCACCGAAGATCAATGTGTCAATGGTAAATGTCTAAAATTCGACGGCAATGATTCAATTTCAGTTTCCAGTATCACCACCACCAATTGGACTACCAGTCTCTGGCTACGGGTCACCCAACTCCCGTCTGTTGCTGGCTTCCTTATCACTAAAGACAGCTATTCAATGGACGGCAGTGTCCTTTCCAGCGGTAAACTCCGTCTACAAACCCAAGCCGGCGGTGATTACATCGATAGCAACACCACTCTAAATACTAATCAATGGTATTTCGTCACTTTTCAAGCTGACGATTCCAAAATTTATATTTACATCAATGGCCAACTCGACAACAGCGCTACCAAAAATAAAGTTACTGGTAGTGGCAATATTCTTATTGGCAAAAGAAGTGATGGCTATATTTTTACTGGTTTTCTTGACGACATCAAAATTTATCCCTACGCCCGCACTGCCGCCCAAATCCGGGAAGACTATAATGCCTCCGCTACCAATATCGGCTCCGCCCCCTCCAAACTAAAAGCCAACTCCGATGGCCTAGTCGGTTATTGGAAAATGGACGAAGGTGTTGGTACTACCACTCTTGATAGTAGCGGCAACGGTTACACTGCCACCCTCGCCGGCTCCACTGCCCCATCTTGGGCCACCGGCAAATATGGCAATAGTATCGACCTTGACTATGCCGGTTATGGCGAGTTTACCGACATTGCCTTTGGTACCACTAGCCCTTGGACCGCCAGTTTTTGGATTTACCCCAACAATACCAAAAACAACATCCCTCTTGGTCGCGGCACCCAATCGAGCTATGTTCGAGCCTATGTTAACGGTGCCAGTAGTAGTCTTGCTGTTCGCAATACCGCCGCCGAAACCGAAACTGCTGTCACTGTTACCATGAACACTGGTACTTGGTATATGGTTACCGCCACTGCTGATGGTACCGGTCAAGCGAAAATGTATTTAAATGGCCAATATGTTGGCCTATCTAACCCCGGTGCCTCCGGCACACCTATCACCTTCGACCGTTTCGGCACCGCCTATCCTGGTAATATCAATTTTTCCATCGACGCCAAAATGGATGAAATCCGTATTTACAACCGCGCCCTTTCCAATTCCGAAGTTCTCGATCTTTACAACTATGCCCCTGGCCCCATCGCTCATTGGAAATTCGACGAAGGTGTCGGCACCACCGCTTACGATTCTTCTAGTAATGGCAACAATGCTTCTTTTGGCACCGGCTCTTCTGCCCCTACCTGGACTAATGGCAAGATTGGTAAAGCCTTAAGTTTTGATGGGAGCAACGATTATGTTAGTTTGGCCAGTAATATTTCTCCTGGACAGAATGCAACATATTGCGCCTGGGCAAAATGGAATACTGGGGACGGTGCGGTTATGGGGCAAACAACCGCCGGACGTTATGTGCTTCTCACTTATTCAAGTGGAACACAAATTTATTCCATGAACGATTCAGGATCTCAAGATTATTGGACGTACACAATGAACAACAACTGGCATTATCTTTGTATGACGCTGTCGACCAACACAACCGTACAACTTTACATTGATGGTATAAGCCAAGGTACAAAAACTTTGACTGCCGGTGGGTTTACAATAGGAACTATTGGTAGAGGCTCCACATACTTTTATAACGGCATTATCGACGATGTCAAAATCTACAACTACGCCCGCACTCAATCTCAAATCCTCCAGGATATGGGTAGCCAAAACGCCCCCGGTACTCAAACCAAACTTGGTTCACCCCTAGTTCACTACAAATTTGACGAAGGCCGGGGTACCACTGCCAACAACTCCGGTATCGGTGGCACTCTTAATGGTACTTTTGGCTCCGGCACCAGTGCCCCCACCTGGACCACCTCTGGTAAATTCGGCAATGCTTTAAGTTTTGATGGCAGCAATAGTTATATCAGTCTCGGAAACAACAATGCTCTCTCAATAACCGGCGACCTAACTATCAGCGCTTGGATCAAACCAACATCTGTCAGCAGCACCTACGAAATCATTGGTCGCCAAACTTACGTTCGCGAATATGCTATGGGCATCACTGCCAATGAAATCTATCTCATATTTGGTGATGGTAGCAGTTTCAACGCCAACTATCTTTCCATCGGCGCTAGTTTAACCGCCAATACTTGGCAACAAGTTACTGCTGTCCGTGATACCACCAAATTAATCGAAAGATTCTATGTTAATGGTAAATACATCTCTCAAAACACCTACAGTGTTGGTGTTTCCAGTTCCTCCAATTTTACTGAAATCGGCCGACGAGATGCTAGCAACTATAAATTTTCCGGCCTTATCGACGACGTCAAAATCTACAACTACGCCCTCACCCCCGACGAAGTCAAACAAGATTATAATCGTGGGTCAAGTTTTGTCGCCGGTTCTACTAACCAAACCATCGGTAGCACCACCACTTCTCTTGATTACTGCATCCCCGGCGACACCTCTGCCTGTTCTCCCCCCATTGCCGAATGGGAAATGGATGAGGGCAATGGCTCAATTATTTATGACACCTCCGGTACCGGTAACACCGGTGCTTTCGGTTCCGGCTCTTCTGCCCCTACCTGGACCAGCGGTAAAACCGGCGCCGGGTTAAGTTTTGATGGAGTAGACGATTATATTAATGCCACCGGACTAAATGTCACCGGCGGCAATTATACTTTTGAATTCTGGGCTAAACCGGATACTATTCACAGTTCTACTTCCGATTTTTTTATTGACATTGAAACTGGTAGATTTGTTCTTGGTAGAAACAGTAATAAATACCAATTTTATGACGGATCGTGGAAAGACTACGGATCAGGCGTCAGCTACAGTCCCTATATAAACAGCTGGCATCATTATGCCTTCATCTTCAATGCCAGCAACACCACTACCTATCTATACATCGACGGTGTCCTTCTTGGTTCCAACAGCACCTACTCATCAAAAAACATCGGGGGAACGATTGCCTTAATGTCCCGCTACAACAATACCACTTACCAACAAAAAGGCTATCTAGACCAGTTCAAAATCTACAATTACGCCCGCACTCCTGCCCAGGTCGCCCTAGACTACAATCGCGGTGGTCCAGCTGGTTGGTGGAAATTAGATGAGTGCCAGGGATCAGTTGCTTACGATTCTTCTGGTATTGGTAACACTGGTACTATCACTATCGGTGCTTCCGGTTCCCAAAACACTTTGGGTACCTGCCAGGTCGGCACCTCCGCCGCCTGGACTACTGGTGCTACTGGCAAGTGGAACAGTTCCCTCAACTTTGACGGCACCGATGATTACATCAGCGTTGCCGACACTAGTTCCTTAAGTCCCACCACTAGTGTCACTGTATCAGGATGGGTCAAAAGCAGTACTGGTGGGTCTACTATTGGCGTCATCACCAAAGGCGTCTCCGGCAATGAATATGATTACATGCTTTATTTTACTAGTTCTGGCTCCAGTGTTGATTTCTATATCAAAAACAGTAGTGGTACGGCCGACAACATTGGTAACTATTCACTTAATTGGGCAGACAGTACTTGGCACCACTATGTTGCCACTTTTGACGGTGATTTGATGAAACTTTACATCGATGGACTTTTAAAATCATCCAAAGACACCTCACTTACCAACATCAGAGACTCCGCCAACCCTCTTCAAATTGGCAAAGGTTATACTTCCCAACTAAATGGTCAAATTGACGATGTCCGTATCTACAACTACGCCCTCACCGCCGAACAAATCCGTCAACTCTACAATGGTGGAGCAGTAAATTTCCGTTAATTCCTAAACGTCACTACCAAGCTTCTACTCAGCGGAATCCCCTCTATCGATGCCGTTACTGTATATTGTCCTTCGGCTTCGGACACTATTTCAAAACTCATATTGCCATCTTTGTCAGTCACTGCTTCCAGCGTCGACACCTTTGCCTCCTTTCCCCCCACAACCTTGTTTACCGCTTCCATTTCCACCATCTTCCCTGCTACTCCCTTGTTGCTATCATCCATTACAAACACATTCACCACACATGAATCTTTCCCGTCAGCCCTAGCCAAAATCTTTTTACCTATTACCAACGAATTATTAAACGACACTTTCGTTGCTGGGGCCGCCTTGGTCATGGTCACCATCGCCCTCGGAACTACATAAGTTGCCAAATAATAAATCAGCCCAATTCCTAACAACAAACCTCCTGCTACCAGCCCCATTTTTACTTCTTTCTTCATAAAATAATCATATCATATTGGCTCCAAACTTTCATTTTACATTCTCTCTCCTCGACTGCTAACCATTTTTTTTACTACTTTTTCCCCACCTTTCTAGCATAACTTTACTTTCCTTCTTTCTTTATTTTTCTCCTCAAAAAAATCAACTTTCAACTGCTTTTTTTACTTTTTCACTACATTTTGTTCATCAGAACCCACCCAAGCCTTTTTCCACCTCCATTAGCAAAATTGATTCTCTAAATAAGTAAATTTATTCGCTTTTTTCAATCATTTAATATCTTTTTGTAACTATCAATATCTCCAAAATACATCACCTTATCTCCAATAGCTTATTGTTATAGATTGTTATTGATTGACTCCAAATTATAGTAAGTAATTGTCCGTGTTATACCTATATGAAAATTATCCGCATTGTATTTTCGGTAAATATTATCCCAAATCATACTAACAAACTATATCATTTACCCCATCAAACAGCCTGTTGACAGCCTTTTTATAGTAGTAGATATTTAAATTAGTTATTAATTAATCTCTGATAATTATGTATAAATCGTATAATTCCAAAGCTAAAAGTTTATCACCGCTGCTGGAACGCCTAGTTCCCTTCTTGGTCTTCGCCACCGCCTTTATGTGGTTCTGGAAATAAGCCATGGATCTTACCCCTTTCCGCCGTTGGCTTATAAGCCGCAACTACTCCCCTGCCACCGTCAGAAACTATCTGGCTGACACTAACCGCTATCTTTTCTTCGCCAAAACTAATCCACCCTTCTCCCCAGATATCCTCAAAACATATCTTCAAAGTCTTTCCGCTGATTCCAATGCTAAAAGATACTTAGCGTCTTTAAACAAGTTCTGCCAATACGCCCTTGACCAACGTCTTATTAGCCACAATCCACTCAAAAACCTCAAAAAACAGCCAAAAAGCACTATCGAAGAGCTTCTTCAACAATATCAAAAACATCTAGAGAAGCACAAAGTAGCTCCTGTCACCATCAAAAATTATATAGGCGATATTAAACAATTTTTGCTGTGGACTTCAAACTAACCTTCAACCACTCTCGGCTCTCTGCCTACGCTGCTTATCTTCAAAGCACCAACCTTAGTCGGGCCTCTGTCAACCGCAAACTCTCCTCCCTCGCCTCATTCCAAAAATTCTTAACCAAAAAAGGATTACTCGACTCACCCACCCAAGCTTCTGTTCCTCGGCGATCTGCGATCGATGATCTCCGATCCAAAATCCATAATCTAACCTCCAAAATTACCTTCAACCGCTATCTCACCATCGCCACCATTCTCATTCTTCTTTCTGGCCTCACTTACGGCCTCTACTACCAAACAATCCTCAAGGCCCGCAAACAACTTGCTTACACCACTGCCACCAATCTTCAAACTCCTGGTCGCTTTCTTTCTTTTCAGGGCCGCCTGACCGACTCCGCTGGCAATCCCATTACCTCCGAAACCGGTATTGTCTTTAAACTTTTCAACGCTGGTACTGGCGGAACCGAACTTTATACCTCTGGTTCCGGTAACAGCCAAACCGTCGTTCCTGATGACAATGGTATCTTTTCAGTCACCATTGGCCAAAGCCACGGCACCGCTATTCCCTCTTCAGTCTTTACCGAAAACACTGAAGTCTGGCTCGAAATTACTGCCGACTCCGAAGTCATGGATCCTCGTCAACAAATAGCCACCGTTGCCTATGCTCTCAACTCTGAAACCTTACAAGGCCTCCCACCATCTGCTAGCGGCACAAAAGATACAGTGCTAGTCATCGACAGCTCTGGCAATATAAATCTTGGCGAAACTTCCCCCTCCATTATTTCCACTTCCGGCACTTTTGGCCTCGAAGGTCAAGCTATTCTTATCAAAACTACCGATGGCAGTGGTGGCGATATCACTCTCAATCCCGATGCTGAAGGCAGACTCAATCTCACTTTTGAAGGTGCTGGTTCTACCGCCGTTGGCGGTTTTATCGACGCCACCGATGCCAACCTTGCCTCCGGCAACCTCTACTCCGGTGTTATCAACAACGATAATCGCGGTTACAATTTTATTTCTTTCCAAAACTACGCCACTGGCACCACTTCCCTTTCTACCGTTTTCTCGGTTGACGCTTCCGGCAACACCAACGTTGGCGCCACTTTAAATGCATCAAACATTATCATTGAAGACCTGTCTCAAAATCAACTCATCCTTGGTGGTGGCTCCACCGGCAATCTTACTCCCTTGGCCGCCGGAACCTCCGGTTACGTTCTTGTCAGTAGCGGTTCCGGCTCGGCTCCTACCTGGGTAGCTTCTAACGCAATCGGTCAAACCAACACATATACTGTCCAAAACGGTCTAACCACTATTGGTGCCAATAATATTTTTGGCCTTGGTGGCACTCTGACTCAAAACACCACTATTGGTACCTCTTCCTTTGGACTTAATTTCGTTGGCATCAATTCCAATACTCAAGCTCTCTACATTAGTTCCGCTGGCAACGTTGGCCTCGGTACCACCTCCCCTCTTTATAAACTCGACATTGCTGGTACTGCCTTCGCCACCAATCTTTATGTCTCTGGCAACGTCGGCCTTGGTACTACCTCCCCCCTCTACAAGCTCCAAATCAACGCTTCCGGCAATATTCTTTCAATCGGCAATACCGCCGGTACTGAGCTATTCACCATTACTGACTCAGCCATCACTAGTAACCTTCCTACCAACTTTACCAGTAGTGGTGATGTTTCCATCGCCTACGATTTACTTCTCACCAACCAAACCTCATCAAACATCAAAAGTAATGCTCCCTTAACTATCGAAGCTGGAGAAGTTTTTGAAAGCAACGACCTCACTCTCAAAACCTACAACAGCGGCGCCATCGTTCTCGATTCTTCCTACGTTACTCTCCTCAACCCCCAATCCTGGACTCTAGGTAATGGCACCACCTCAACTACTGCTCTTAATATCCAAACTGGTCTTTTTAATATCGACACTACCAATTCCCGTGTCGGTATCGGCACCACTTCCCCTCTCTACAAACTTGATGTTGCCGGTACCGCTAATGCTACCAACCTAGCTATTGGCCGCACCCTCATTACTACCACCGCCTCCGAGATCAATTATCTTGCCGGATTAGGTTCCACCAATGGCGCACTAATATATAGTACTGGATCAGGGCTAGGCAGACTAGATCAAGGTTCCGCTGCCTATGTCCTCCAATCAAACGGCGTTGGTGCTACTCCCACCTGGGTTCCCGCCGCCAGTATTGGTACCTCATTTGGTGCCACCAACGGTCTTTCCATCATCGGTACCAATCTCGGTCTCGGTGGCACCCTCACCCAAAACACCACCATCGGCACTTCATCCTTCTCTCTTTCCTTCCTCGGCCTCGGCAACACTCAATCATTGTTCATAGAAAATACTGGCTATATTGGTATCGGAACAACCAATCCTGGTGGTCCACTCGATGTTGGAACATCAGTTTCCGACGGTAACACTGTCACCGCAATCCGAATATCTGAAGGAAGTGCCGCCTCATTAGGACGCAACACTCTCGAATTCTACAACACCAATCAAAACTACTCTAAGGCCCGATTATGGTCGCAAGTTGGTACCAGCTATGCCGACACCAAGTTTGGTATTGATGTTGCCGATGCCAGTCGCAATATCCAAACTAGATTAGTTATCAACAAAGATGGCTATGTTGGAATTGGCACCGAGTCCCCACTCTACAAACTCCACGTCTCCGGTGATGCTCTAATTTCTACTCGCCTTGGTATCGGTGCCACCGATGGCAACTTCGCTCTTAATGTTTCTGGTGGTATTCAAACTAGCGGTTCCGAAAACATCATTAACTCCACCTCTGCCACCTACTTCCGTTACAACGGCGTTAACGCCCTCAACATCGGCAACGGTGGCAGTAATATCATTGCTATTTCCCCTTTCCAAGCCAATACCACTAGTAGTATTGGCTTAAGACTTCGCGGTATGGCCGGTCAAACCGCCAACCTCCAAGAATGGCAAGACAGTACTGGTCTAGGTCTCGCCGCCATTGATGCCGCCGGCTATCTTGGTATTGGCACCACTAATCCCCTTTATCCACTTGATATTGTTGGTAGCGCCAACCTTACTGGCACTATTTTTGCCGCTGGCACCTCTGGTTCGTCCGGTCAAATTCTTACCTCCACTGGCTCTGGCCTCCAATGGGTTAATTCTGCTGCCGTTGGCCAAACCTTTAGTGTCACCAATGGTCTCCAAACTATTTCAAATAACATCTTTGGCCTCGGCGGCACCCTGACTCAAAACACCACCATTGGTACTTCATCATTCTCTCTCTCTTTCCTTGGTCTTGGTGACACTCAATCACTTTTTATCGCCAACAGTGGTTATGTTGGCATTGGTACCACCAATCCCGAGTATCACCTCGAAATTGGTTCTACTAATACTTCCCAACTAAGTTTTCTTAAATATACCGATGAAATGTCGGGCACTCTTGGCTCGATATTATTTCGCGGTACCGACAGCGCCACTCGCACTGGAGCCATCATTAGTGCTGTCGCCGATGCTGGCAATTGGGGCACCAACACCAACGATGCCCCCACCAGCCTTCGCTTCTTTGTTCAAAACAATTCCGACACCGATACCCTTGGTTCCCCTGCCATGTTAATCACCAGTAGTGGTCTCGTTGGTGTCGGTACCACCGCTCCAAACAGTGCCGACCTATTCACCGTCTCGGGCTCTATCAACACCTACCTTCGGGTTGAATCTACTCAAAATGAAGCCGGAATAAAAATCGATTCGGATGGTACCGGACAAATCAAACTCTACACCCCCAACAATATGGATGATTTTAGAATTAGTATTGGTAGTACCGATCTGTTCACTCTCAAGTCAACTGGCAATGTTGGCATTGGTACCACCAACCCCCTCTATTCTCTTCAAATTGGTGGTACTGGTGGTTTAGGTGTTGGTGGTACGGTTAACTTTAGTGGTTTAGGATTAGGGACTACCGGTACTGGTACCACGGCTGTCTTTATCGATGCTTCTGGAAACTTATACAAGAATACACTTGGTGCCGGTGCTTTTATGGACGGCGTTGGTACCACCTATACCTTCACCAACGGCCTCACCCTTTCCGGTTCCAACGTTGGTCTCGGTGGCACCTTAACCCAAAACACTACCATTGGCACCTCATCATTTGGTCTCAACTTTATTGGTATCAACTCCAACACTCAAGCTCTCTACATTTCCTCTTCTGGCTATATCGGTCTTGGTAACACCAATCCAACTTCAAAACTTCAAATCAACGCCTCCGGCAACATCCTTTCGATTGGCAACACCGCTGGTACCGAATTATTCACCATTACCGATTCCGCCATTACCAGCAATCTTCCAACTAACTTTACCAGTAGTGGTGATGTCTCAATTGCATATGATTTATTACTCACCAATCAAATCAGCAGTAACATCAAATCCAATGCTCCCCTTTCTATCGAAGCCGGAGAGTCCTTCGAAAGTAATTACTTAACCCTCAAAACTTATAATTCCGGTCGCCTGGTACTCGACACCCCTGGTGGCTTGATCCTCAACCAAGCCCAAAACTGGACTCTGGGCACCGGCACCACTTCTACTACCGCCCTCAACATCCAATCCGGCCTCTTTGATCTTGACACTACCAACTCCCGAGTCGGTATTGGTACTTCCTCTCCCACCAAAAAACTCGATGTTGCAGGTGATGTTAATTTAACCGGTACTATCTTTGCCGCTGGTACTTCTGGATCAAGTGGCCAAATATTATCTTCTACTGGTACTGGTTTACAGTGGGTTTCCTCAACCGGCGTTGGTCAAACTTATGCTGTTACCAATGGTTTATCTACCATCACTACTAATACTTTTGGTCTCGGTGGCACCTTAACTCAAAACACCACCATCGGTACTTCATCTTTCGGTCTTTCCTTTACTGGCATTAACTCCAACACTCAGTCACTTTACATTTCCTCATCAGGTTATGTTGGTGTCGGTACCACCAACCCAATCACTCAATTCCACGTTGAAGGAAGTAGCGCTGGAATCAGTCTCCACAGAACCGGTGGCGCAGAACCCTTTATTCGACTAAGTGATAATACATATACATCTGTCGGCGGACAAATCAGAGGACTCGTTGATTCGATGGGATTACGATTTACCAATGTTAGTGCTACCTCGGAATGGCTCAGGATTAACAGCAGTGGTTATGTCGGTATTGGCACTACTACCCCTCTCTACCAGCTCCAAGTTGGTGGCACGGGTTCCCTTGGTGTCGGCGGTACTGTCAACTTCTCAGGACTCGGAGTTGGTACCACCGGTACTGGTACCACTGCTGTCTTTATTGATGCTTCAGGTAATCTTTACAAAAACACTCTTGGTGCTCTAGCTTTTGCCGACACTGCCGTTGGTACCACTTATGTTTTTACCAATGGCTTAACTCAATCCGGTAGCAATGTCGGTCTCGGTGGCACTTTAACTCAAAATACCACCATTGGCACTTCGTCTTTCTCTCTCTCTTTCCTTGGTCTTGGTAACACTCAATCACTTTTTGTCGCTAATAGTGGTTATGTTGGCATTGGTACCACTGCCCCCCTAGCACAATTATATGTCGACGAAGGTGTTACCGGAGGATCACCCAGCAACGGCAGGGGTATCAGTGTTCTACGATCCGGAAGCCCCATTTCCGTCGGAAGACTATTCGTTGATGCCAACGATCGGTTTGTGATCGGAACAAATTCCTACAGTTCGATCACAATTGTCGGGAAAGATGTCGGAATTTATTCCTCGCCTCCATCTTACAGACTCGATGTAAACAGTGAAACAACAGACAGTGTGGCCCGGTTCTCCAGCTCCGACGACTTGGCACAAATTCTCATCAGTGACAACAACACCACTGGATATTTCGGCGCCAAGGATAACAGCGCCTTTATTGGACTGACCAGCGGTCTATCAGACAACAATCTTGTAATTACTAGTACTGGTATGGTTGGCATTGGTACCACCTCTCCCAACTACAAACTCGAAGTTGTTGGTTCTGGTTTGTTTAGTTCTCTTGGCATTGGTGCTACTGATGCTAATTATGCTTTCAATGTTTCTACTAATGCCAACATTGGTACTACTCTCAATGTCAATCAAATCAATGTTACTGGTCCTCTTTTTGATTCTAGCTCCTCCGCTGGTTCAGCTGGCAACGTCTTGGTTACCACCGGTACCGGTGTCTCCTGGGTTGATTCCGCTTCCGTTGGTCAAACATTCTCTGTTACCAATGGTTTAACAACCATATCGAATAACATCTTTGGTCTTGGTGGTACTCTTACCCAAAACACCACCATTGGTACTTCATCTTTCTCTCTCGCCTTTTCTGTCGGTAACACCCAAACACTCTTTATTGGCAACTCCGGTTACGTCGGTCTTGGTACTACTAATCCTCTCGCCGCCCTTGACGTCACTGGAAACGGTACTAAAAGTATCAGACTAAGTTACTCCGGCAGTCCCACTGGATATTTCCTCAACACCTCCCAGGTTCTAGATGGTGGTGAAGTTGACTATCGAATCCACATGAGCACTGGCAGTGGCGCCAGCGAACTTATGTACTTCGATATTGGCAAAATTGGCATTGGCATGACCGCACCCAATGCTAAAGTGGAAATTTATCCTGGCGCCGCTGGAAATAAAGCTCTTATTGTCCGTGGTAACGCCGCTAACAATTCCAATCTAATCGAATGGCAAAACAATGCTGGCTCACCATTTGGTGTCGTCGATTCTGCTGGTAGGTTTGGTCTTGGTACCACCAGTCCCGCCTCAACCCTCGAAGTCGTCGGCGGTGGTTATTTTTCGTCTACCACTGCCCTTACCACCAATCTCACCACCTCTTGGACAAATAATGTCACTTACCCTTACGAAACTCTTACTTCCTCCGGGGCCAACATTACCTCCGCCATCAACACTTCCGGCTACGGAATTGTTAATGCTAACGCTGTTGCTGTCACTGCTCAAAAAGTCTACAAAATTACCTTTACTCTTACCCAAAATTCTGGTACTCGACCAATATTTTTTGTTTCTGACACTGCCTCTGGTCGAGGAGCCGGTGTTGACCCAATTTGGGTCACTACTACACCATCCGGTGACAACACCTACGTTTTCAAATTCACTTCGTCTGGCAACTTCTACCCCAACTTTCGAACTGAAAACGGTGTTGCCTCCGACTTTAGCATTTCCAATTTCCAATTCCGCGAAATTACAGACGCCCTTACTGTTAACTCTAGTCTCATTACCAACAATCTCGAACTTAAGGGTTTAATTACTTCCGCTGGTAGTGGCAACGGTATCTCAATTTCCCATGCCGGCCTCGTCGGTATTGGCAACACTAATCCCTCTCAAGAGTTAGATCTCACTGGTGATCTTAATCTTACCGGTACTATTTTTGCTGCTGGTACTTCTGGATCAAGTGGTCAAATACTTTCTTCCACCGGTACCGGTTTACAGTGGATTGCTGCTTCTGGCGTTGGTCAAACTTATGCTGTTACCAACGGTTTATCTACCATCAGTACTAATACTTTTGGCCTCGGTGGAACCTTAACTCAAAATACTACCATTGGCACTTCATCATTTGGGCTTACGTTTGTTGGTGTCAACAACAACACTCAAGCACTTTACATTTCCCCTTCCGGAAAAATAGGTATTGGAACCACTTCAGTGACTGGCCATCTCGAAATTGCTAACCAAACTGATGCCGATGGTCTTGGAGGAAAAATTCGGCTAATGCGAAGTTACACTGGTAGTGGTTATGGTGCAGCCATCTGGAGTGGCTACACCGACGTTGCCGGAGTTTATGATTCACTAATCCTTGGCGCCGCCAGTGGCGGTAATCCTCTAGGCAACGAAACTATGCGTATCACCAGCGGTAATCGTGTCGGTATTAGTGAAATCGCCCCCGCCTCAAAACTTAGTGTCTATGGTGGAGTCTCCATCGGCAATTCCACTGACTACACTCGCACCACTGCTCCCACCGGTGGCATGATTGTTCAGGGCGCCCTCGGTCTTGGCACCACTGCCCCCAACTACAAACTCGAAGTCGTTGGTTCTGGTTTGTTTAGTTCTCTTGGCATTGGTGCTACTAATGCTAATTATGCTTTCAATGTTTCTACTAACGCCAACATTGGTACTACTCTCAATGTCAATCAAATCAATGTTACTGGTCCTCTTTTTGATTCTAGCTCCTCCGCTGGTTCAGCTGGCAACGTCTTGGTTACCACCGGTACCGGTGTCTCCTGGGTTGATTCCGCTTCCGTTGGTCAAACATTCTCTGTTACCAATGGTTTAACAACCATATCGAATAACATCTTTGGTCTTGGTGGTACTCTTACCCAAAACACCACCATTGGTACTTCATCTTTCTCTCTATCATTCTTAGGCCTTGGTAATACCCAATCACTTTATATTGCCAATAGTGGCTATGTGGGGATTGGAACCACAAATCCCGAGTCATCTCTCCACATCAATCAAACCGGCATGGCCTTTTACATGGGTACTTCGACCAACACTGATACTTATATCGGATTTACAAAAAACGGAAGTACCCCTCGTGCTTATGTTGGTTACGATGATGCCCAATATGCTGTTCTCCAAGCCCAAACCGGTAAAGGAATTAATTTAAACATTGGTGATACTTTTGGCGCCGGTACCAATGTTCTCAGTATCGACAGTTCAGGCAATTTTAACTTCAATTCTGGAGATGTTTATCTCAAAAACTCTGGCGGTTATCTCGGCATCGGCACCACCAACCCAGGTTACAAACTTGATGTTGCTGGTAACCTTAATCTCACCGGTACCATCTTCGCCACTGGTACTTCTGGATCATCTGGCCAGATCTTAAGTAGTACTGGTACTGGTTTACAGTGGATCTCCGCCTCTGGTGTTGGTCAAACCTATGCTGTTACCAATGGTTTGTCTACCATCGCTACTAATACTTTTGGTCTCGGTGGAACTTTAACTCAAAACACCACCATTGGAACATCTTCATTTGGCCTTAACTTTGTTGGTATCAACAATAACACTCAGGCTTTGTACATCAATAGCACTGGCAATGTTGGTATTGGTACCACCAATCCTGGTCGCAAATTAGACGTCAATGGTGTTGTCAGGGCTACTTATTACAACGCCACCAACAGTTATGGCATTTATGGCGAGGACAACACGACCGGTATCGGTTTTAATTCAAGCACCGACACCATCCATATTATTACCAACGACACCATCAAAGCTTGGTTCAACTCCTCCGGTAATTTCGGTCTCGGTACCACCAATCCTCTCTATAGTCTTCACGTCTCTGGTGATGCTTTAATTTCAACTCGTCTTGGTGTTGGTGCTACTGATGCTAATTATGCTTTCAATGTTTCTACTAACGCCAACATTGGTACTACTCTCAATGTCAATCAAATCAATGTTACTGGTCCTCTTTTTGATTCTAGCTCCTCCGCTGGTTCAGCTGGCAACGTCTTGGTTACCACCGGTACCGGTGTCTCCTGGGTTGATTCCGCTTCCGTTGGTCAAACATTCTCTGTTACCAATGGTTTAACAACCATATCGAATAACATCTTTGGTCTTGGTGGTACTCTTACCCAAAACACCACCATTGGTACTTCATCTTTCTCTCTATCATTCTTAGGCCTTGGTAATACCCAATCACTTTATATTGCCAATAGTGGCTATGTGGGGATTGGAACTACTGATCCAGCTTACCTTTTGGATGTCGGTGGTACTTCAATATTCAGAGGATCTCAACTTTTCAACAACGCTACCGCCTACATTCGCCCCTATACCGATTATCAGATTAATGTTAACGGTCTTGCTGTTTGGAACGGCGGTGCCACCCCATCTATTCCCAACATCGGCAGTGCTGGCCAACCAACTGCCAATGCCCTAGCGCTTCACGCCGGTACTGCTGGGTCGATTTATCTTAACTACTATCAAGGCAACAATGTAATCTTCGGTAGCGGTACCGGAAATGGTGTCGCCGGTATCAACAACACAGGTTCACTCGGGTTGGGTCTTACCACTCCCCTCTACAAACTTCACGTCTCTGGTGATGCTTTAATTTCAACTCGTCTTGGCATTGGTGCTACTAGCGGTACTTATGAATTAAATGTCAGTAATGATCTTGGTGTCGGTGGTACTGTTAATTTTTCTGGCCTTGGTATCGGTACTACTGGTACTGGTACCACTGGAGTCTTTATTGATGCTTCAGGTAATCTTTACAAAAACACTCTTGGTGCTCTAGCTTTTGCCGACACTGCCGTTGGTACCACTTATGTTTTTACCAATGGCTTAACTCAATCCGGTAGCAACGTTGGTCTTGGCGGCACTCTGACTCAAAACACCACCATTGGCACCTCGTCCTTCTCCCTTTCCTTCCTAGGTCTTGGCAACACTCAATCGCTTTACCTTGCCAATAGTGGTTATGTTGGGATTAACAGTGTCAATCCCATCACCCAACTTAATGTCAATGGTGTTCTCTCTGTTAGTAAATCTGGTGCCAGCCAAAATGTCTCCTACCAAAAAGTTCTTCAATATTCCAACACCAATGCTTCCCAAGTTGGTGCTTTCGTTATTACCATGCCCAACAGCGGTAATTCTATGCTTTCCATCAAGGTTTCGGGATACGATTACGTTAGTAATCAAGGAGCCTGGGAAGCTCTCATTGGTGGTTATTGGTATCAAAACAATACTTGGCACAACGCTTCAGTTGATCTTCGTGGTTCACCTCCGTTTAACCAAGTCCGACTTATGGTTGGTACCGGCACCAGTACCCCATATATTGTCATTGGTGATATTGGCACTACCTGGCAATATCCCCAAATCAGCGTTGATGTTGACACTGGCTTTGGCAGCCAAACCACCTATGGCACCGGCTGGTCAGGTACCTTGGTCACCGATCTCTCGTCCTACACTCTCGACGAAACTCCAACTGTCAAATACTTTATTACTGCTTCTGGCAACTTTGGTATTGGTACCACCAACCCCACCAAAAAACTCGATATCGCCGGGGATCTCAACCTCACTGGCACTATTTTTGCCACCGGCTTCAGTGGCAGCAATGGCCAACTCCTCTCTTCTACTGGTACCGGCCTGCAGTGGATTTCTGCTTCTGGTGTTGGTCAAACATATGCTGTTACCAATGGTTTGTCCGCCATCACCACTAATACTTTTGGCCTCGGCGGAACTTTGACTCAAAACACCACCATTGGTACCTCATCTTTCGGACTTTCATTTGTTGGGATCAACAACAATACCCAAGCTCTCTATATTCGCTCCAATGGTAGCGTCGGCATCGGTACCACCGCTCCCACCTCACTTCTCCATTTAGTTGGTATTGCCCCAGGTAGTGTTGCCACCGCCACCGGCACTGCTGCTGGTAACAACGTTAATCTTGTTGGTGGCATTGGTGGCACTACCACTATCGCTACCACTGGTACCGGTGGTGCTGGTGGTGCTCTACTTCTCACCGGCGGTATCGGCGGTGTTGCCCCTAATGCCATCACCAGCTCTTCGGGTGGCAACGGTGGTTTGATTACTCTAACCACTGGTAATGGTGGAATTGCTAACGTCGCCGGTACCGGCAATAACACTGGTGGTTACGGCGGCGCCCTTACTCTGTCCACCGGCGTCGGGGGAACAGCCTTCGGTGACACCACTGGAATTAACATCGGTGGCAATGGCGGAGCCCTTGCTCTCTCCGCTGGTGCTGGTGGTGCTGCCGCTGTTGGTACTGGTACTCGTGTTGGTGGTGTTGGTGGTGCTCTCTCCCTAGCTGCCGGTTCTGGTGGTGTTGGTAATACCGGTGGTGCTGGTGGTGCTATTACCCTGACTACTGGTACTGGTGGTGTTGGTACTACTAATCTAAGTACTACTTCTATTACTGGTGGTGCTGGTGGTGCCTATTCCCTCACTCTTGGTGCTGGTGGTGCTGCCACTGGTACTGGTGCTTCTCTTCCCGGACGTATCATTGGTGGTAACAGCGGTGGTCTAACTCTTACTCTTGGTGCTGGTGGTGCTGCTACTGGTATCGGTGATAGTAGTAATGCTGGTGGTACTGCTGGTACCTTCACCATTACTGGTGGTGCTGGTGGTGCTTCCTCTGTTGGTGGCACTGGACACAATAACGCTGGTGCTGGTTCTGCTTTTTCCTGGATTGCTGGTACTGGTGGTGCTGCCAATGGCCTAACTTCTGGCATTAACACTGCTGGTGCTGGTGGTGCTATTACCCTGACTGCTGGTGCTGGTGGTGCTGCTTCAGGTCTTAATGGTATTGGAGAAACCATGCTTACTGGTCGTTTCTCTGGTGTTGGTGGTGCTATCACCATTACTACTGGTGCTGGTGCTATTGGCTTTACTGGTAGTAATAGTGGTGCCCTTACTCTTGCCACTGGTGCTGCTGGTGTTGGAACTACTGGTTCCAATAGTATTGTTGGTGGTAACAGTGGTGCTCTCAACATCAATGTCGCTGCCGGTGGTGCCGCCACTGGTGTTGGTGCCAGTATTCCCGGCCGTATCGTTGGTGGTAATGCTGGCTTACTAACTATTAACCTTGGTGCTGGTGGTGCTGCTACTGGTGTTGGTGATAGTAGTAACGCTGGTGGTAATGCTGCTGGATTTACCATCACCGGTGGTGCTGGTGGTG
>CAZCYZ010000003.1:113046-118279 GCA_964503465.1 uncultured Gammaproteobacteria bacterium
AGTAACGCTGGTGGTAATGCTGCTGGATTTACCATCACCGGTGGTGCTGGTGGTGCTTCCTCCGTTGGTGGTACTGGCAACAATAATGGTGGTACCGGTTCTGCCTTCTCCTGGTCTGCTGGTGCCGGTGGTGCTGCCAATGGTCAAACTTCTGGCTTTAACACTGGTGGCAACGGTGGTGCCATTGCTCTCGCCACTGGTGCTGGTGGTGTTGGTGGTACTACCTCCAGTACTGCCACTGCTTCTGGTGGTGCTGGTGGTGCCTACACTCTCACTCTTGGTGCTGGTGGTGATGTTTCCAGTGTTGGTTACACCAGTGTCGGCCGTCTTGTTGGTGGTGCCAGTGGCGGTCTAACTCTCACTCTCGGTCGTGGTGGCAATGTAATTGGTCTCGGCAATAGTACCAGTACTGCTGGTAACGCTGGTACCTTTACCATCACCGGTGGTGCTGGTGGTGTCGCTTCTGTCGGTGGTACTGGTATCAATGT
The DNA here is from genome assembly GCA_964503465.1 of uncultured Gammaproteobacteria bacterium. Classification (GTDB taxonomy): domain Bacteria; phylum Patescibacteriota; class Microgenomatia; order UBA12405; family UBA12405; genus CAZCYZ01. Next base: position 113,535 of record CAZCYZ010000003.1, read on the forward strand.
TGGTGGTACCGGTTCCTCATTCTCCTGGACTGCTGGTGCTGGTGGTGGTGCTACTGGTGCCACTACCGGACTAAACTTAGGTGGTGTTGGTGGTGCTGTTGCTCTCTCCGCTGGTGCTGGTGGTGCTGCCGCTGTTGGTACTGGTACTCGTGTTGGTGGTGTTGGTGGTGCTCTCTCCCTAGCTGCCGGTTCTGGTGGTGTTGGTAATACCGGTGGTGCTGGTGGTGCTATTACCCTGACTACTGGTACTGGTGGTGTTGGTACTACTAATCTAAGTACTACTTCTATTACTGGTGGTGCTGGTGGTGCCTATTCCCTCACTCTTGGTGCTGGTGGTGCTGCCACTGGTACTGGTGCTTCTCTTCCCGGACGTATCATTGGTGGTAACAGCGGTGGTCTAACTCTTACTCTTGGTGCTGGTGGTGCTGCTACTGGTATCGGTGATAGTAGTAATGCTGGTGGTACTGCTGGTACCTTCACCATTACTGGTGGTGCTGGTGGTGCTTCCTCTGTTGGTGGCACTGGAATTAACATCGGCGGCAGCGGTACCGCTTTCTCCTGGATTGCCGGCAACGGTGGCATTGCCAACGGTGTCACTACTGGATCAAACTACGGCGGTGTCGGTGGCTCTGTCACCATCAAAGCTGGGACAGGTGGTGCTGCTTCAAGTGGTGGCGGTAACATTGGTGGTGCTGGCGGCTCAGTTTATTTAGCCGCTGGGTTAGGTGGGGTCGGTGCTGGCACCTCTGGAACTGGTGGTTCAATTATTTTCCAAACTGGATCAAATGCCACCCTTACTGACCGTGTAATTGTTACTCCTAATGGTTACGTCGGCATTGGATTCACTAACCCCGATGCTATGCTCACCATTGGTACCACTTCTGTCACCAATCCCTCCCAGCTCCGACTTCGCAGTGCTCGTGCCGCCATCGTTGCTGGTAACGTTCTCGGTAGTCTTGATTTTGCCAGTAACGATACTAATCTTGGAATCGCTAGTACCGTCAGTGCTAGCATTCAAGCCATCGCCACTGGTACTCACACCGGTACTTCTCTAAATACTGCTCTCATTTTCAACACCACCTCTGGCACTACTCCAGCCGAAATCGTTAGAATCACCGCCAACGGCCTAGTCGGTATCGGCACCACTAATCCCACCAAAAAACTTGACCTTGCTGGTGATCTTAATCTTACCGGCACTATTTTTGCTACCGGCACTTCTGGTTCTCCTGGCCAAATTCTGACCTCCACTGGCACTGGCCTACAGTGGACTAACTCTTCCGGCATTGGTGGCACTTATACCGCCACCAATGGCTTAAATCTTACCGGATCTGCATTTGGACTAGGTGGTACCCTAACTCAAAACACTACCATTGGCACTTCTTCCTTTGGTCTTAATTTTGTTGGTGTAAACTCTAACACCCAATCACTTTACATTGCCAATAGTGGCTATATTGGCATTGGAACCACTGATCCGGAAAGTAAGCTCTCTGTCACCGGAGGAAATATTGCAGTTAACAATGGCTACAAATATACCCTGGGAGGAGCCACTGGAGACGAGGTCGTCCTAACCATAGCCAATAACTCCGGCACACCATACTTCCAGACGGGCACAACTCGGAACTTAAATATAGGTTCGTCCAGTTTCCCCAACTCCGTCTTTATAGAAGGTACTTCTGGTAGCATTGGCATCGGTACCACCGATCCTGGTTACAAGTTAGAAGTTGTTGGTAACGGTTACTTTAGTACTTCTCTTACTGTTGGTACCAGTTTAAGTGTTGGTAGTATTGGTTCTACTGCTGATAACAATCGAGTTCTTACTTCATCTGCTGCTGGATCAGGTTTAGTTCAGTATCTTGACACTACTAATTGGGATAAAGATTACACCAACGATCTTTCTGTTGCTACCAATGGTTTACAAATCATTGGTACTACTGCTGTTGGATTGGGTGGCACTCTCACTCAAAACACTACTATTGGTACCTCATCATTTGGACTGTCTTTCCTAGGTTTAGGCGACACCCAATCACTTTTTATAGAAAATAGTGGTTATGTCGGTATTGGTACGACTAACCCCAATAGCCCACTTCATATCAAGTTCTCTTCCACTGTTCCCTCTATCAATCTTGACACTCCCAATGCCGCCGACTCTGGTTCCATTAGATTCTCTCGTAACGGCTCCAACATGATCGACATCACCGGCGATTCATCCGGAAATCTTTTCATCATCGACCGATACGGCACTGGTGAAACTGTCACCTACACTTCCTACTACAACGGTAAGGTTGGCATCAACACCAACGCCCCCTCCTACCAACTTCAGGTCAATGGTGAAGCCGTTGCCACTCGTTTTGGTGTTGGTGCTACTTCCACCACTTATGAACTTAACATTGTTGGTGATGGTTATCTCTCCAGTAATCTAACTGTTGGTGGCACCGTTAACTTCTCTGGCTTAGCTGTTGGTACCACTGGTGCTGGTACCACTGCTGTCTTTGTTGATGCTTCAGGTAATTTATACAAGAATATTCTTGGTAGTCTCGCTTTTGGTTCGGCTCTTAACCTTCAGGGTGCTGCTGGTATCGGTATCACTGGTACTGGTGTTGGTACTACTATTGTTCTTGCCAACACCACTGTTACTGCTGGTTCCTATGGTAGTGGTTCCTCTATTCCTACTTTCACTGTTGATGCTCAGGGAAGACTTACTGCCGCTGGTCAGGTGGCCAACATTGGTACTACCTATGATGCTTACAATGGTCTTCACCGGACTGCTGGTAACTTCTTTGGACTAGGTGGTACCCTGGCTCAGAATACTGAGATTGGGATTTCATCGTTTAACCTAAACTTTACTAACATTGCCGGCACCAATGTTGTCTCCATTGGCCAAAGTGGTACTGATTTCAATTACCAGGGTGTCAAGAAACTTTACAAAAACATCATCACCGTCAATGCCAACGGCGGGGCCGAATATACCACCATCAACGGCGCCATCACCGCTGCCACTGCCCTATCCCCCGCCTCCGACAACTTAATTGCCATTCTTGTCTATCCCGGAAACTACACCGAAAATTGGACGCTCCCCGCCTACGTCAGCCTAATCGCCGCTGGCAATGGTGTCAACTGTTATGCCGGTACTGGAGACGGACCAGCTTTCACTTTTCAAGGAAACCAAACAGTTTCTGATATTTCATTTTACCCGGTTTACGTCACCACCAAATGGTTATCTAAAGTCACCGGAACAGGTGTCACCTTCAGAAACTGCACCATGCTTCAATACGCCTTTGAAGACGGACAAAGTCACTACACTCTATGGTCAGCTACGGGCGACACCGGTCACACTTTAACAATTGAAAATTCCTATATTTATATCGTCAGTGCAGGATCACCGGCAGTTACAGCCGCCTATGCCTACTATGGTGAAAGCGCCACCGCCAGAAGCTTAACACTAAGAGGTTCTACCTTCCGAGCCTATAGAGTTGCTGGAAGTGGAGATTATGCCGGCTTCTATCAAGCCTATATCGCATCCTCAAGCACAGTAAGTGATTGTGTTTTTAACGGAACCACTTACTCAATTGTCATGAACGATGGTGTGTTGACTGGATGTTCATTAGCAGGACCAACCTCTGGCGTATTCACTTTTGACGACAGCAATATCAGACAAGGCAGAAGTCACTCCGGTGGTACAACTACATTAGGCGTCAGCGCCGCTTCCTATACACCACTAATACTAAGGGGCGCCTCTTCCCAAACCTCTCCACTTCTTAGTATTCAAAGCGTTGGGGGTACTGGTCTCTCCGCCTTTAATGCTTCTGGTTATCTTAGCATTGGTACTACTCAACCTCTCTATGCTCTCCACGTCTCTGGCGATGCTCTTATTTCTACTCGTCTTGGTATTGGTGCAACTAGTGGTACTTATGAATTAAATGTCAGTAATGATTTAGGTGTTGGTGGTACTGTTAACTTCTCCGGCCTTGCCATCGGTTCTACCGGTTCTGGTACCACTGCTGTCTTTGTTGATGCTTCAGGTAATTTGTACAAGAATGTCTTAGGTGCCATGGCTTTTGCTGATGTTGGTGGCACTTATACTGCTACCAATGGTTTGACTCTCACCGGTTCTGCTTTTGGCCTAGGAGGAACCTTAACTCAAAATACTACCATTGGTACTTCATCTTTCTCTCTCTCTTTCCTCGGACTTGGTAATACCCAGTCACTTTACATTGCCAATAGTGGTTATGTTGGAATTGGAGTTACCAGCCCTAGTTCCTTACTACAAGTCGGTAGCCAAACATACAACTTTAGTATCGGCAACAGCGGCATTTTTGCTGGCAGAGCCCTATACACCTCCTACACCGGAGACGGTCTTTGGAGCTCCAGCGCCACACCCTCAACTATAACTGGTCCCCAATCTGGACAGACTCAACTGCGATTTGGTTATAGTGACAATGGTGCCGGTACCTTTACTCCATCGGTTGGTTTTGCCATCTCCGGCGCTGCTCCAAATAGCGATAATGGCCTCATCATCCAGGTCCGAGCCAAATATGGTACCACTGAACCGTATAACCGTTTCGACATCAATAATTTTGGAAAGATTCAGTGGGGTATTGGCAGTAGTACCGTAGACACCAATCTTTATCGTTCGATCGCCAACACACTACAGACTGACGATAGTCTCAATGTCGCTGGCAACCTCGGTCTTGGTACCACCAATCCTGGTTACAAGTTAGACGTTGTTGGTAATGGTTACTTTAGTA
>CAZCYZ010000004.1:0-106931 GCA_964503465.1 uncultured Gammaproteobacteria bacterium
GTTGATTACAATAAAATGTTTGGTACTTCCTATGATACTTCGTCTGATAAATTCCAAAACTACTACAAAGATGTAAGCGAAAGGGTTAAAAATCGAGAAATTGATATTCTGATTGTTGTTAACATGTTTTTGACTGGATTTGATGCCACGACACTAAATACTCTTTGGGTTGACAAGAACCTGAGATTGCATGGACTTCTCCAAGCCTACTCACGTACCAATCGTATCCTTAACAGTGTAAAAACATTCGGGAACATAGTTTGTTTCCGTAACCTCGAAAAAGCCACCAATGAGTCAATTGCTTTGTTTGGTGATAAGGAAGCGAGTGGTATTGTTTTGTTGAAAGCTTATGGGGATTATTATTACGGATATAAAGTTGATGATAAAGAAGTTCGTGGATATGAAAGTTTGGTTAAGGAATTACAAGAGCGATTTCCGGTTGGTGTAAGAATAGTTGGAGAACAAAATCAAAAAGATTTTGTTAAGTTGTATGGGGCTATTTTACGAGTACGCAATATCTTAACTACTTTTGATGAGTTCGCTGGCCATGAGATTTTAAGTGATCGTGATATTCAGGATTATCACAGTGCTTATATTGATATTTACAACGAATTCCGCAAAGGTACGGGGGAGGAAAAAGAGAATGTTAATGACGACGTCGTTTTTGAGATGGAGCTTATTAAACAAGTTGATATTAATATCGACTATATACTGGGTTTGATTAAGAAATATCATGAAGATCACACCAAGAACAAAGAGTTGTTACTCGATATAAACAAAGCCATCGACTCCAGTGTCGAGCTTCGCAACAAGAAGGATTTGATCAATCAATTTATCGCTTCCCTAGATATCCATTCTGTAATTGATGACGATTGGCAAAAATTTGTTGAAAGTAAGAAAGTTGAGGAGCTTGAAACGATAATCGAAAGTGAAGGTTTGGACCATGATGCCACCTATGCATTTATTAAAAATGCATTTCGTAATGGAAACGTGACAACAACCGGCACTGCGATCACTAAGATCTTACCTCCAGTTTCTCGTTTTTCCCCAACGGGTGAACGGACAAAAAAGCGTGAAAGTGTCATTGATAAGCTAACAAGATTCTTTGAGAGGTTTTTTAATATTTCGAGTGATTAAGGAAAATAATTATGAAAAAAGTTAAAGTATCAATTCAAGATGAAAATACATTAGTTCTGTTGGAGGACGCTCAAAAGGGTGACTTGGTTGATCTCAAATCAATACACGATACTGATATTGATAAGACAACAATTGATAGTCTAATTAAGTCCATAAGGAACGAAGATTTCAAAGTACAGCTTGAGTCAGCAAAACAGAATATAGAAAAAGAACTAGAACTTAAGGCTGAACTTAAAGAGAAAGACATCATCAATCGAGCGAAAGAAGCACTTGCAAAGAAGGACCAAGAAATTGTGGCCCTGAATACCAAGGTTGAAAACATAGCCAAACAAGTCGAGTCGAACGCCAAAATTAAAGCTTTGGAAGAGAAAAAATCATTAGAAGACGGATATCGGCAAAAAATAACTGAAAAGGATACTGAAATTCAAGAGGTTAAACACCAAAAGGAATTAAGTGAGCAGAAATATCAAGATCAACTTAAGGCCAGTGAAACTGCCTTAGTTTCTTTAAAAGAAATGCGATCAAGAATGAGCACCAAGATGATCGGTGAATCACTGGAAGTTCATTGTGAAAATGAGTTTAATAAACTTCGACCGTTAGCTTTTCCAAAAGCTCAGTTTGGCAAAGACAATCAAGTATCGGGGTCAGGATCTAAGGGTGACTATATTTACCGGGAATTGGACGACGATGGTAACGAAATTTTATCCATCATGTTTGAAATGAAAAATGAAGATAATACCACTACTACAAAGAAAAAGAATAGAGACTTTTTTAAGGAATTGGATAAAGATCGACGTGAGAAAAGTTGTGAATATGCGGTTTTGGTAAGTCTCCTTGAAAAGGAAAATGAATACTATGACGATATCGTTACAGTCTCCGATTATCCGAATATGTATGCCATTCGGCCGCAGCATTTCATAACCATTATCGGCTTTTTGCGGCAAGGTAATCTAAAATCCCAAGAACTAAAGAAGGTTATCTCTATTCTTAAGAATCAAAATATCGATGTAACTAACTTTGAGGCTAACATGAACGCGTTTAAAGATGCTTTTAGTAGAAATTACAGTTTGGCATCTACACAATTTAGCGACGCTATCAAAGAAATTGACAAAACTATCGAGCATCTTAATAAGGTGAAGGAAAATTTGCTCAAATCAGACAACAACCTAAGATTAGCCAATAATAAGGCTTCGGAACTAACAGTAAAAAGGTTGACAGCTAATAGTCCAAGTGTAGCAATAGCCTTCGAGGCCAATACTCAAAATAAAAGACAATAACGGTTTATCGTTACGCCGAGATTATTTTTTGGGTTATGTCTTCTGAGTCATATCCAGTATCATTTCTTCTGATATGTACCAGAGGTACTCTGGCTGTCTTGAAGACTTGATCAACAAAGTCATCCCTCTCCTGACGGTCCAAAGAATTATGGGAGGCACCGTCTAGCTCAATTGCGAGAATTGGTTTTAAACTTGCCCTGTCAAATAAAACAAAGTCAACGGATTTTCTGTCAATTTTGTTTATCAGTGACCAACTTCTTTTAAGATTGTCAGGAAGAGTAACCAGTTTACTGAGAGAGAGCTGGGGAAAAATATAGTAATTGTCTTTGACAATCGGTAAATTTTCAAGAAATCGAAAGAAATATTTTTCGGAGTTGGTAAGAGAGTCATTATTTTTAATAAAAGGTAATTTATCTGTGTCTACCGGCCTTTTTTCGAGCAGATCCGCAACTAGTTTAATCCCAAAAACTATAGCCAGAATAACTAATGTAGGTATCCATGTAGATAAATTCATAACTAATCATACCTCTAAATTGCCCCAGTTCTTTTGAACTATAATATTATCCAGTGACATGGATTACGTAAAAGGAAAACAAGAATATATCGACCGCTACGATCTTGGCACCATCGAAGAATGCTTGCATTGGTATTGGGACATAAAAGATAATTTTGGCAAACACAGAAAGGATAGAGAATTTAGGAATTACACTGACGAGGAGTTCGATGAGGAGGTTGGGAAAGTTCTTCATCGATTTTTATTGGTAATAAAAACCCAACGATATCGGAGTAAAGACGAGACTGTTGAAAAATGGATAGATGACGACAAAACACTTCAAGACAAGCAAGATAATACTCCGTCTCCCGAAAATGTTAGATGTCCAATATGTGGCAAGCAAATGGAATTGACCCTAAAAAATTTACACGACACTTATGGTAAAGATCCAAAAATGTGGTTTATGTTTGAGTGCAAGAAATGCAACAAAAAAAGGGCGATTAACGAAGATGGGAGTGAATGGAAATATGAGAAACCAAAATGTCCGAAGTGTAAGGGAGTTTTAGAGACTGAAAGTAAATATGAGGGAGATATAACAACTTTTACAGAGTCGTGCCTCAAATGTGGTTATAAGAATGTCGATGTTAGTGATCATAAAAAATGGAAACAAGAACAAGAGGCCAAGGAAAAAAGAGATAAGGAGTTGTTGGAGAAATATCGGGAGGAGTTCTGCTTGTCAGAGGAAAAAGGTAAAGAAATGATTGAGCTGATGGAAGTGATGGCGTTTGCTCATGAGGTGCGAGAGTTTGAGGCGAGTAAATACGATGATCCGGCGTTTGAAAGAGCTGTGACAATAAACAAAATTGGTATTACCGAGGTGGAAGAAATGTTAGGTAAGGTGTTGAAGAAAGAAAACTACACCAAGTTCTCAACGGATAAACCGGAGATTGATCGCTATGTAATAGTTCCCTTTAGTCTTCAAGACGGCGACAGCCTGAGGAATAAAAGAGATAACTTGCGTGAGTTAGAAAAACTTATTATTAAAACGTTGAGGGGAACCAATTGGAGGTTATTAAGCGGTAGCCTAATGAGCCGACTTGGATTTATTGCAGGAAGATTAAAAGGCTACGAACAAGATGAAGACCTTCAGGAGATTTGTGGTTATAAAAAAGAGCAGGAAAAGAAGAAACTAGATCCGGAGAAGTTGGCAAAATACGGCAGTAATAATATGGTGCAACTATCCAGAATGTTAGGTGAACACGATGGAGTCGAAAATATGAGAAAAAGGAGATTGGTTAAAGAACCAGAAGGATTTTTACTTGATGTTTCAAACAGCTCCTACACTTGCACTATTTGTGGTAATCAAACTCTGTCCGGAGAGACATGGTGGGTGCCAGATGCTTTGTGGTGTGCTAACTGTAAAAGAAATATTGATAAAAAAGTGATTCCAAAACTAGTTTATGAAGAAAAGCATCAAGAGACGTGGTTAAAAGAATTCGATCTGGAGTATGATTATGGCCTCAAAAAACAATCGGTAAGAAAACTAGAACGAGAAGGTGCGTTGCACCCGAGAGAGTTGGTAAACAATGAAGGGACAAGGTATTGTTCGATTTATTTAGTGAAGGAGAATAAGGAGTTTTTGGTAAAACATTTTCACCATAAGCCCCGAAAACGATGAAATTATTTACTACTCAATAACTTGGTTAAGTAATTTTAGACTTCTTGCCTCTGTTCCGTTTTACCTCTTACCTGATCCCATACTTGTGACGTAGCTTTGTCTCGTTTTTCGGAAATCCAACCCAAATCGTCCGGCTTTTCCAGGTACCAGGTATAAACCATTCCTAATAATTCTTTGGGAAGATAAGCGGGATACTTGGTGGCCAATAATGCCACTACGTCAGTTAAACTTAGAAAATCATCTTTACCCCATTCACTACCGTCCACCGGTCTGAACTTTTGAAATATTAATTGCGACATAAAATGTCCAACTGTTAGGTGTACTTTCGCCTCATTGTTGGTAACTACTGTCTGTCCCCAGATAACCCTATCTGATTCAGGATCACCGTCAGTTGGTTTCCACTTTGGATCATTGGTCTTTTTCTGGTGGGCGTTTTCCATTAACTGGCACAATCTGTCAACCGCGCCAACACACTCTTCCGATTCTCCAAAATGGCCACTGACAAAATCTACCAGGGCGGTTAGGTTTTCTCTTCCTAGTTTCCTAATAAACGGATTTTCTTCTGTCTTCCGCCCATAAGCTAAATTCATTCGTTCCACCAATTGCCAATCATTTGGACTTAATCCTGCTACTATTCTTGTCAATTGGCGTATTGCTTCCAAAGCATTATTAGCCACTTCCGGATGTTGTCGTACCAATTCCACCGCCCCAGTCATCTCTGGAATTTTTCCTAGCCTATCTCCGAACATCATCTCAACTTCTTTGCCTATCATGTGGGGGATTATACACCGAATAGAATAGACTAAGTTTCTTAGCTTAATCTTCGAACCCTACTCTTATTTGATCAACCGGATAGGAAAACATCATTTCTTCTAAAACACTAAAAGCCTCCTCATCGGCCGACCCCATGTCCAACCAGATTTTATACCGCTGACCATCATCACTCCAGGCACCACCACTCTCATCATGCATATATCCACCCCCATACCCCTCTTCTATACCTTTTTGTGTCCACGATAGAACTTTCGCTTCGATCTCTTTCTGTGCATCCAAAAGAACAGGGCTTGAAAAATGTATTTCCAAATACAAACCATCCCAACTAGCGTCGGGATTGATAACAATTTTTGAATTATCCATAGTTTCTCTAGGTTTGTATTTAATTTATAAATTCTAATGAGGCCAGCACTTTTAGAATATTATTTCTCTCTTTCTCATAGTCGCTCACTGAACCCGCCGTCCCGCTAGTCACAGGATAACCAGTACCAAAAAGTATAAATATGCTCTGGTCTTTATTTTTCACCTCAAAGTCAACAAACCGACCGTATTCACTTGTCTCTGTCTCCAGAACGGAATACTCTTGACCCGCCACCATAACTTTTAGTTCGTTTGTTTTCTCGTCGCCGGATTCAATTCCATAAGGTACCTGACCAGGAGTGATTATGATTCGTACCGTTCCATCTACATTAGATAAAAACAAGGACTCTCCTTCCTTAAAGAGGTTTTCTCTTTTTGACACCCCTTGATCAGATTTACTGGCATGCCAGTCTGGCGGTAGTGAAAATTTATATTTTGTGCTCTCAAATCTACTCCAACCATCTTCATCAATTCGCACAGGCGTGTTAACCTCATAGTCGTCAGCCTTTACTCCACCTCGTAGAACTTCTCTGTCTTCGTTTTTCTTCAACCACACTCCTGCAATTGCCAGAAGTAAGAACACTACAAATAAACTAACCAACACTAATCGCCGATTCACGATTTATTTTAACAGTAATCTATTAGCGCTAGATATGTCACTTGTCCAAACCAAGTTATACTACCTTAGTGTCTAATAAAGATAATAAAGATTTAGTTTTACCACCACCGGCTCAGGATGACTTCGACATTCAGATCAATACTGCCTATGATGAAAATGAATTACCGGGAATGCCAGAACTATGGGAGTCAGTCAGCCAACGACCAATTTCACCCGACAGACTACAAGCCTTAAGACAAAAATATTACCCCAACTTTGACGATGACCAGATTGCTCTCATTGAGCATACCGTTGATTTCTCTTTTGAAAAATTTCTGTTATACACTCGCTGGACTTTTGCAGGTCAAAACAATCAGCCAACAATTACTGATTTTGGCAGTAATCCTGAATCTTCATTAGAAGATAGGCTGGCGGCCATTGCCCGGCCACGACTAAATCAATCCAATGCCGCCTTTGCCGCTCTCGATGAAGCCGAAAACTATCTTGAAATACCAAGTGAACCAGGATTGGTCGATCGGATAGCCACCGCTTCAACTCCCGGTGACACTCCTTTTGTTGTGGTTGATATTGGTTGCGGTGGCCAAACTGTAGATATTCTTCTTTTAGCTGATCCCAGATTATCGGGGCGAAACATCCAGGCCGTTGGCACCGGTGTTTTTGATTATGGTCGGCAACTTCGTTCGGCCTTTCCCGAGTTTGGGGACAGACTTACTTTTGTTAGTGATAATGCTCTTTCAAGTCAGCTTCCACAATCTGCTGATTTTGTTTTTTCTACTAGGACAGTACCCTACACCGGAGTAGTTGATCCAGTTAGATTTTGTGATAATGCTGACGTTATCTGTGGACCAGGTGGCACTATTTGGATAAACAGTATCGAAGAATCGTCATTTATCTTTTCCGGAACTGAATATGCTGACCTCTCTGCATTCTTAGATGCCCAAAGAGAACGAATGCCATCACTAAGATATCAAAGAAATGGTGATAGTTATTCAATCTGCTGGTCCAAAGATGAAGGCTTACCACTTGGTGGTTTGGTGGCCGTAGATATGTTGTATAACGACCAACAACAGCCCTACTCAATCAGGTATAGTATTCCGCAGTCATAATATTGCCGGATAAACAGCCCATAGCATTGAGAAAACTCTGTCTTTTAGGTAAAATCCAACACTATGCCAATTACTGTCGAACAGGCATTAGCTGTATGGGGTAGTCCAACCGTAGAAGATCTCTCTTATGGACAAATGTATGCCACTTTTGCCGCTTCAATCATGGAAGCTCGTGGTTGGGGCCACGATGCCGGTCCAGTTTGGCAAACTATTAATGTTGCTCAAGAGATACAAATCAGAACAGATCCAAAAGAAACCTTTACTCGAGCTGTTGACCTAATTATGTTAGATGGTGGGGAAGACCCCAACTCTCAACAACTTGTCATGTGGCTTCAAGGGAATGGTCTGCAACAGTTAACTGATCCAAGATTGTCACCCCATCTTAACCAGTTTCTTTGTACCCCTGATGGTAATCCGTTACTACACAGATTAGAAGAATTTATCACACAACCAATTCCTTATAGTCAAATTCATACTAAACATGATCTTGGGTATTTTCCTCAATGTTATCTAACATTTATTACTGTACTACTTGCCTCCAAGTTACCAGAAACCGGCGGTGATCAAACTAACCGTCTTCGACAAATCGCTTCCCAGTTAAATGTTACTGGTGATTTTCAGCGCATTGTTGGTCTCTATTCCACCATTACTGATACTCAACAGTTTGCTAAACAGTTAATCATCGGTTAAATCTTATGACCAAACAGGATCGTTTGTATCGTCTTCCAATCCAAAATGAACAGGTCAAGATTACTCAAGGCTGGAAGGGTCCGTTTAGCCATAAAGATCATGGAGGGGGTCAAACTGATATGACTTATGCTGTCGATTTCGGTGCTCAAGAGGATACGCCAGTCGTGGCCGCAAGATCCGGTAGACCCAGATTGGTGGTCGACGACAAGGATGTGTGTTATACCGGTGATGATCCTGCGATTGGTCTCCGCGTTCGTACTAATATGGTAGTTATCGAACATACTGATGATGATGGAAGAGTTGAGTATAGCGTTTATTCCCACCTTAAACCTCGAAGCGTTCCCGAAAAAGTCAGGCGTGGTCAACATGTCGAAGAAGGAGAGCAAATAGGGTTATCGGGAAAAAGTGGCTGGGTTCCTGTGCCTCATGTGCACTTTCAAGTCTTATCTCGGAGTTCATCAGACCAACGCCTAAAGAGTCGCCCAGTACACTTCAAGGGTTACGACGGCCCCTTGGAAGATGAAAAAATCAGAGAAAAATAATGTCTTATAACATTTTAAGTGTTATAATCTACCTATGACTCTTGAATCTACTCGACGTCAAATTGGCATATCTCGAGTTTTTGATGTACTTGCCCAAGTCCACATCGAAAAACATTTGCCAGGTGAGGTTCCGGTGCTACGCCAACTTAGACGAGAAAGCCCCATGGCCGCCGATGCACGACTATTAAGTACAGTTGTTACCCTAAGACAACAGGGTAAAATGCCACAGGCTCGGGAAATGTGGACCGAAGCAGAGAGAATGTTCGATTTACCCGCTGAAAGACAGGGAGATGCATATCTTACATATCACCAAAGAGTGTTTAGCGATTAACAAAAATAAAAACTATGGCTCAAACCGAATTTATTCCTGAATTACGTCGATTAACTGAAAAACACGGATCGAAGCTCGGCCTTGGCGCCACCGAGGTTGTTGGTGCGGTTATGGTCTGGCCTTCTAGAGCCGACATGCGACGTTTCCAAGATGGTCTACCAGAAGAATTGTTAGCCATAAAAGAACTCAAGGTTGCTCAAGAAGCTGGCCAAGTTGATGCCGAAGTTAACACGGGTGATATTCCACTTACTCGAGAACAAGTCCAAAGATTATCACCACGAAAAAGGGTGGGCCTCCGTGTCCTTTGGAATTTAAGCACTGGTGCTGACACTGCCAATATTAGACAAGAGCTCGACGGTGGTACTCGTGGTATCCAAACTCGTGTTCTCACTCGTCAAGAGAAACAAGATGTTGGCATTGGTGATAACGTAGTTACCGTCACCACCATTCGACTTAAACCCGGCAGTCCAACTCTCAAGAAAGTCAAACCGGCATCTTAGAAATTACATCTGCAACAATGACAGAAAAAAACCAGTGGTTGTTTGATAGAAGCAAACTTATGCGTGGCGCATCTCCCGTTACTCTTGAGGTCGAACTTACCCCCCCCAGAATTAGCGTTGTTAGAGGAAGTCAGAGCCTTGGAAGATAGTCCTGAGGTGGGTCATAGTGTTACTTCTGGATCTGGGTATATGAGGCAATATGATACTGAACGACGAGCTCCATTTGGCTATCGCCTGACCAGGCCAAGAGAGGAAGTTGTGGCTGATGTTAGAACTAGTCGGGATTATCTTCGTCAGAACCTCGCTGGAATCGATAGACAGTCACCCGAGTGCTCTACTCAGGTTAGGGGTATTATCTCGAGATTAACAAGATTCCTTGGTGAAGAAGAAAGTAAATAGCATCTAATTATTCTTTCACCAAAAACTGGAAGATAGGTTAAATTGCTGTTTTCTTAATCTTTGTCTGATTCTCGCATTTTGATGGCCGTGATAGAAGAAAGCGATTCTGTGTGATATATTCTCCCACAATGACAAAAAACCACGAAATTCACCAAAGAGCTGGTAATCTGGCTGATTTGGCGACATCAATGTTGGTCGCTGATGGAGTAAAGAATGCCGCCGTAGTGGTAACCTATGGAGCATGGTGCCGACATCCGTTGGCAATAAGAACTCCAAGTGATGATGGTTTTGGTGCAGGTACTAAAAAGTTTTTTAACGAACAACAAAGATTGCTTTGGGAAGCTTATCGACAGGCAGAATATCAACTAACCACTGGTGGGAGGACTGCGAGTCAACAAGAAGCGAAGCTAACTCAAACTAAGCGAAACGCTGCCTCTTATGATTGGCTTCTGACTGGTGTCGTTCGTGCCAGATATGCTCATGACAAAAGTTTCGGCTTAACAATGGTTGTCTCTTCTGGGGAAGTAGACGCACTTGATGCGGCTAAGCTAGCCGAAGAAGCGATGGCTAAATATGACAAGGGCGTTGCCATTACCAGGTTACCTGCTGTTGAATTGGTGCACGCTTGTTTAGATGGATTACTGGCGCAATTACCTGAAGACAGAACTGGTTTTGCGATGATTGGCTCACCGATTTGTAGAGTTGATAGCCTTAATATGTCAGAATCTGGTCCAGTAATTATCTGTTCTCAGTCTGTTGGTGGGGCGGTAGAACCTGCTAATTATGCGGTGGTATCAGCTAAAGCAAGAGCTGTGCCCATGACCGGTGTTGCTTCCGGCCGAGCTGATGAGTGGTATCCCAACGCTTCAAGAATTCCTGGGGCGATACCTGTTGAGATTGGAAACCGTGGTCAACGAGTTTTGGCCGCTGGTGGATTACCCAACGGCGATGACGATGTCGAAGTTCTAGTCAAAGCGATGAATTCTTTTGCTTCAGAAATCCAAGTAAGGCAGGTAAAAAATCTAGGAAGTTAGTGGTCTTAGTCGCGTGTTATTGATTATGCTATATTGAAATATGACAAAACTCTATGATGATAGCCAAGGTAATTATTTAGTAATTGATGCCGAAGGGAACGCCACTGTTAGAATGGGTGTTTCTGTCAATACTAGAGCTGACAAGCCACTTGGATATTCTGAGTGGGTGGTGTCACTTGGTGTTGATGACAAACGGATAATGTCAGAACAGGAACAAGCTTATGGTGATAAATTGAACAAATTCACCAGAAGTGGTGAACTCCCAAATGATGGTTCAGCCAGACAGGAAGCACTCTTGGCTGCTGCGAGAGCCATGGATGAAGTCAAAAAAATGGTAGATGTCGATCCCGAGATACAACAAATGGGAGTTCGGGTTGGTCGATTTGGTGTACGCCCAAATGAGGTTGTTGGTCGAGCTTTACAGGAACAGTATGGCTATAAACATGTAGGCACTGGGGCTACTCCTGAAGGTAGAACTAATCCACTGGATGCTTTTCTAAGGGTTTGAGATATAGCGAAAATTTTTACTAAGTTACGTGATGGATATCATCAAGCAGGAATGTTGCGAACTAACTTAAAGTTTGTAGTCGGAAATGACTTCGTAACTAGAGTAAGGTTTAATATCGTTATTCAAGATTGACATTTTTATTTCTGGCCAGCAGTTTGGCAACTTGATGATCTCTTCTTTGGAATACCACTCAATTTCTTTGATTAATTTCATTTTCTCTTTTTCGAGACTAGAGACTTCAACTTTAAATATAGCCTGAGCATCGTCAAACATAATTTCACCCTCGGTATCCTTAACTATCTTGGTGTGTAAGCTCAAAAACTCAAATCTGTGACCGTCAATTTTTATCCCGGTGCTTTCAAGAAATATCCTTGTCAAAGAGAGGTTCATATCCTCTCCAAATCGTGGCCGACCACTGGGAAGGTTATAAAAGTTTTCTTTGGCAGTTGGATGGCCTTTAACCAGGTAATTTCCCATGGTGTCTGATACCACAAACCCACAAAAAAACAGCTTCTTCCCCGGATAGTCCAGATCTGGTAGCCCTAGATCGTAAATTTCCTTTATTCCCTTGGCAGTTATCTTGTACAAGCCACTGTCTTTTTCGATCAACCCGTCTGTTTCCAGCTTTTTGAGGTGAAAGACAACATTGTCCTCAAAGTCGTATCCCCGAGTTAGTTGGGAGTATTTCTGACCGTTACCTTGGGTTAATCTGGCCAGAAGTGCCTTTTGAACTTGATGCATATCTTAGTGTAGTTTACTACTCTAGAACCCATAAGTTACTGTTGATATATTACCGGTAACTATGAAAAAGATTGAATACGGGCCCAACCCACTTTTCAGTTTTGCTGATCAACGCTGGATTAATTCTAGGGCGACGACAGATTCCGGAGATTCCAAGGAAAAGCCTGAGGTAAAACCAGAACTAGGAGGAGGCAAAAAGGAGCCGGAGGGTCGTCGAAGATATATTGTTGAGGGGGAAACAAGATATTATTAGTTTAATCATCCTATGTTCAAAAAAATGTTTGCTAACTGTTTGCTGGTCAATGATTTTGATAAATCGCTGGCCTTTTATCGGGATGTTCTCGGTCTGGAATTAAATACCCAAGAGGGTAAGTTCGCTAATTTCAAGGTTGAGAACATTGAATTGGCGATAATGCAGAAAGAAAATACCAGAGAGCTGGTACCAGTTGAATATCTGAACAACGGAGGCAGTGTGTTTTTGTGTTTTCAGGTAGACGATGTAAATTTGGCTTATGAAACACTGAAGAAGAAGGGTGTTTCGTTTATTACCCCACCAAAAGTAACATCGTGGGGACAGACGGTAGCCTATTTCCAAGACCCGGACAATAATATTTGGGAAATATCAAAGAAATGATTAAGGCGGTAATTTTCGATTATGACGAAACTTTAGTGAGGACCTTGGACTCGCGCATTCCGGCATATATCGACTTGGCCAAAAATGAATATGGTTTGAAATTAACAGCGGAGAAGATTAGACAGACTTTGGGGTTACCTTATGAACAGTTTATAAAAACTCTCTTTGGCAATGTCGATACGGTTGAATCGATTATTAGCAAATACCAAGCCATTATAGGTAGATACCCGATGTTGCCCTATGAGGGAAGCCGGGAGGTAATTGAAAAGCTAATGGACAAATATCTTGTCGGTATTGTTAGTGGAGTAAGGCGTGAGGCCATAGTTCACGATTTGATCAAGATTGGATATCCGATTGATAAATTTTTCCACATTCAGTGCGGTGAAGATACGATAGTTAAGAAACCGAACCCGAAAGTTTTTGATCCACTTCTGGCGAAACTAAGTGACAGAAATATTAAACCATCAGAGGTTGTCTATGTTGGCGATAATTTGGATGATTTTCAAGCGGCTATTGACGCCGGTTTTCACTTTATTGGCATGGCCGATCATACTAATCCGGAATCCAAGTTCATTGAGGCGGGAGCTGATTTTGTGTGGAAGTTTTCTGAGCTAGAGGCTAAAATTCATACTATTACCTAGGTTATGAAATTATTACTGACATCTACCGGCCTAACTCACCCTGATATTGTAAAAGCGTTTCTCGATTTGGTTGGGAAATCGCCAGAGGAGATAAAGGTAGCGTTTGTTCCGACTGCCGCAATCACCAGTGAGGAATCAAGCTATGTCCTGGAATCAAAGATGGAATTAGTAGACCTGGGGATAAAAGACATAATTAACATTGACCTCGAAACTACTCCTGAAAAAGACATTTTGAGCTGTGACGTAATGTATGTCTGCGGAGGGAATACATTTCACTTATTAAATGAGGTAAGAAGGTATAGGTTTGATGAAGTCATTAAAAAGTTTGTTAACCTAGACAAATTGTACTTAGGTGTCAGTGCGGGGTCTATCTTGGTCACTCCATCGACTGAAATTGCTAGAGAAGAACCTGCTGATATCAATAGCGACAACGTCACAGATTTCAAGGGACTAGGTCTAGTCGATTTTGAGGTTTCACCACATTCCCCGGAAATTGTTTCTTTTGATACCGTCGACAAATATGTCTCCACCAGGTCGACACCGCTGATTCGAATCAGTAATAAGACTGCCATCAGGATAGATGACAAGAGAATAGACATTGTTGGAGGCAAAGAGTTCAAAAAGTACCGGATGTAATTCTTGATATGCTAAATTAGCCAATGAAGATTTATCTTATTAGACACGGCCAAACTACTGGTGATGTTGAGGATAGATACGGGGGAGCTTATGATGATGAGTTATCAGACAAGGGTAAAGCTCAAGCCCATGAACTTGCTAATAAGTTAGGTAATTCTGGCATACAGATTCTTTTTTGTAGCCCAATGATACGAGCCCAACAAACAGCAAAAATACTCAAAACCAAATTAAATTGCGAGATAGAAACAATTGATAATTTAAAGGAAAGAAACAAAAACGGCATTCTGACTGGTATGACCAAGGATGAGGCAAAGATAAAGTATCCTGAATTGGTTGAAAAACTTAAGGATTACCGGAGTCAAATATCAGGGGCAGAGTCGCAGGAGGATTTTGCAGAAAGAATAAAGAAAGTATTTATGGAAATTATCAGTGCCACAAATTATTCAACAATCGGTATTGTTACCCACGGTATGCCTATATGGGTAGTTTTTGGAGACATCCTCAATGATAGTGGTGTTGTTAGTATTGCCGATTGTGCCTATGCGGTTCTAGATAAAGAAGGCCAAAAACTAACCCTAGAGAGATTGGATGGTATTGAACATAAAGCCAAATAAGTTCTGAAAATCAGTGTTTCTAGACCGCTTGCGTGTTCACTGGGAAGACGTGTTTGTCTTGGCGGTGTGTAAGAAAAAACAATGTGATTGATTGTTGATACTATAGATATATGGGGCAAAATGAGTCTGGAGAGAAGGCAACGATTAATCGTGCTGAAACAATTTTATCTAACCTAGGATTAACCTGGGATGATCTTAGCGGGAAGAAAGTGTTGGATATGGGTTCTGGAAAGTCGGCTTTGGCCAACGCTGCTGTACTGCTCGGTGTGAATACTAAAGTGTTTTCGATTGACATTGAGCGCCAAGAGGGGTGGCTTGGCTTACCGCAACAAGCTAAAGAAAAGATAGTTCAAGGTGATGTCGAAAATCTTCCATATGCCGGGGAATCGTTTGACTTGGTATTAGACCATGGAGCGATGGGATTTCTAGGGATAAATGAGGCGACAAGAGTATTACGTTTAGGCGGTGAGTTTCGGATGTATCCAATCGGAGATCAAACTTTAGAGTATTGGTATATCTCATACTATTTGAGTGAAGTAAAAGGTCAGGATCCAGCAAACATACAAGAACTATTGCAAGGCTATGAGCAGCAAATAGCTGAGGCTGATGGCTGGATTCCAAATGATTATATAGCTTTACGTGAGGAAGCCTTGAACGTATTATCTTCGGAGCAGAAAGCTGAAGTAATAGAAATGTTGGTTGATAGATACGAAGAAGTGACAGGAGTCGGCCCGCTTACCTATAAACTTAAAGATCCGCAAGCACATGAACCAAACGGAGTATTGATGTTTAGGAAACAATATGAAATACACCCAAGACATACAGAGTAAGTCTGGAAAGCAAATTTCTATCTTAGTCTTTGAAAGCTCCCCCAATCCCACTTACACCATTATCGAATCCCACGGTGGTTATCAGGGTAACAAGGAAAAGGTAGCCCAAGACAATAAGGTGTTGGTTGAGTTCTGTGAGCACCACAACTTTAACTACGCCTCAATTGATCTTTCCAATAATGGTACCCAACCAAGTGAACCACCCAACGAACTCCGTTACGGCCACCGAATCAAAGACGTGGAAACAGTCATTGATTTTATTATTAGTAGATACCAATCACCAATAATTCTACTAGGTTCAAGTCTCGGAGGTTGTATTACCTTAAATGCCGCCATTTATTCACCGATGGTCAAAAAAGCTATTCTCAATTGTGCCGCGGTAAAACCACACGAGTGTGTTCAAGCAACAATTAGTAAGTCAGAGTTTGATAACTGGAAGGTTAAGGGAATTGCCAATGTCTGGGATGTACCCATGGCTTATGATTTCTACGAAGATTTAGTAAACAATAATGCCTTGAAAGTAATTCCTAGGTTAAACATTCCAATTATTTGGTTTCACGGCACGGACGATCAAGTAGTCCCAATTACTCAAGCATATGAGGCTAAGCAATTAAACCCCAATATTAAACTGATAGAGATCAAGGATGGTGGACATCATTTTGGAGACAAGATGGAATCCGGTTCCTGGGATAAACAAGTACAAGAATTTGTGGGTAATAGTCAGTAGTTACCACGACGTAAATAGTGTTGTTAGAATATCCCATGTGTGGTCGCTATGCCCTTACCCCCGGTGAAGATTTTTTTGATCGATTTTGCCTCGATCCTGATTATGAACGAGGTGGGGATTTTGACCCAAACTTCAATATCGCTCCCGGGTCACTCACTCCTGTTATTACCCAAGACAATCACAACAATCATCTTAGTCTAATGCACTGGGGTTTTATTCCTGCCTGGGCCAAAGACTATAAAGTCCATCACGGGATGATCAATGCCCGAGCCGACTCAATTGCTATCAAACCATCTTTCAAAAAATCTTTTCAACAACGTCGTTGTCTTGTTCCTGCTAATGGATTTTATGAATGGAAAAAAGATCATCAAACCAGTACCCCTTTTTATTTTACCCTCAAAGATCAATCCCTGTTTGCTTTCGCCGGATTGTGGGACGAGTGGTTGGACTCCAGTGGCAAAAAATTTCAATCCTACGCTATTATTACCACCGATCCTAATTCATTGGTTGAACCTATCCATAATCGTATGCCCGTCATTCTCAAACCGGAGGATGAAGCCGTTTGGTTAAATGACGCTACCCCTCAAAGTTCCCTCACTTCACTTCTGACTCCTTATCCTCCGGAGCTAATGACTTTGTCTTCTATCTAGTTTGTCCTCATTGATCTTCGTGTTTTGTTCGGGTAGACTGTCGTTATGCATCTTAAGGTTGATGTCCCCGTTGCCGTTACTTTTGTTTATGATCCCAACGGGGCCAAACTAACTCCTCAAAAGGTTCGTTGGGATGGTCGGGAATATGACATCACTCGGGTAGGTCTTCATCATCATTTTCGAATTGGTCGTACTCTTCACCACATCTTTTCTGTTGTCTCCCGGGACACTTTTTTCCGTCTCAATCTCAATACCGACAACTTATCCTGGCGGCTCGAGGAGGTCTCTGATGGACTACCCGACTGATTTGCCTTTCAATCCAAAGCCATCGACCATCATGCACATCGATCTTAATTCCTGTTTTGCCACTATCGAGCAACAGGCCAACCCTTTGCTTCGTGGACGTCCCATTGCTGTTGCCGCCTACACTACTCCCAATGGTTGTATTCTTGCTCCCTCTGTTGAAGCCAAAAAACTTGGTGTCAAAGTTGGCATGCGGGTCAAAGAAGGTAAGCTCCTTTGTCCTAACCTTCAAATTCTTTCCCCCGACCCATGGAAGTATCGCAACATTCATGTTCAACTTCGCGATTTAATTTCCCGTTACACTGCCAGTTTCGCTCCCAAATCTATCGACGAGTTTGTTCTAAGTTTTGAAGGTTATCCGGCTTTCAAAATGGGTCTTCATCAAGCCGGTCAAGAAATCAAAACCAAAATTAAGCAAGAAATCGGGGATTGGTTAACTGTTTCTATCGGTATTGGTCCAAATCGATTTTTAGCCAAATTGGCTGCAGGTATCAAAAAACCCGATGGTCTTGAAGAAATCAATCTTGATAATTATCAACAAGTCTACTCTCGACTTACCCTGGTTGATCTAAACGGTATCAAACATGCCAATGCTGTTCGTCTCAATAACGTTGGTATCCATACTCTCAAAGATTTTTATCAAGCCCCAGTTGATCAGCTTCACTCTGCCTTCAAGTCGGTTTTGGGTTATTACTGGTATCTTCGTCTTCGTGGTTGGGAAATTGATGATGTCGAATTTGGTCGTAAGAGTTATGGCAACATGTATTCACTCTCTACCACCCTCTCCGAGCCCGAAGAACTGTCCCCCCTACTCCACAAGTTGGTCGAGAAATGTAGTTTCCGTATGCGTCGGGCTGGTTATTCCGCCAAGGGAGTCCATGTCGCCCTTCTCTATCGTGACCATTCTTTCTGGCACCACGGCTCTGTTCGTCCTCTGCCCCTGTTTAACGCCAACGACATTTATAAATACGCCTATCGCATCATGGTTTATTCTCCTTACCGAAAACCAGTGGCCAACATCTCCGTCTCTCTGTTTAATTTACAGAAATCTGACTTTTCCCAACTCGATTTATTCAACGAACTGACCCGAAAGATTAAGCTCACCCAAGCCATTGATGGTATCAACGAAAAGTGGGGTGACTTTGTTATCACTCCGGCCATTATGCTTGGAACCGAAGACAAAGTCCCCGACCGGGTAGCCTTTGGTAACATCAAAGAACTCGAACAGTTTGTTTGTACTGATTGAGACCTCTGATAAAATCAGTCGTGGAGATTGAAGATCTGGACAAAAGAATCAAAGAGATTGAAAAACGCAATCAACGCGTAGAAATAGATAAAGCTTGGGAAACAAGTTTGACCAGAAGATTACTACTTATTATCTTTACCTATCTTAGTATCGGTTTATACATGAACGCCATTGGTGTCCAGAACCCTTGGCTTAACGCTGTTATTCCCTCACTTGGTTTCCTGCTCTCAACTCTTACCTTGCCATTCTTTAAGAACCTCTGGTTAACCAAAATTTATAAATATGTCCGAAATTGAACGAAAGTTCATCCAACACATTGTCTCAGTGATAATGAAATAACTTTATGGAACAATATCTAGAGTTTGCAAAAAAATTAGCAAAAAAGGCTGAAGAAATAGCCCTAAAGTATTTCAGTTTTGAAATTGAAAATACCTGGAAAAAAGATAATACCCCATTAACTCAAGCTGATACAGAAATAAATGATTTGGTTATTAAAAGAATTAATGAAGAATACCCAGAACATAGTATTTATGGAGAGGAAAAAAGCGAGAGGAAAGAAAATTCAAAATATATTTGGGTTTGTGATCCGATAGATGGAACAATGGCTTTTTCTTGTGGCTTACCTATATTTGTTTTTTCCATAGCCCTAGTTGATCAATCAAATGGTTTGCCTGTTCTAGGACTAATAAACGATCCAATAATGAAAAATATGTATTGGGCTTATAAAAACAGTGGAGCATATAGAAATGGCCAAAAAATATCGGTGTCGACAAGTAGCGATCTAACGAATACGTATTTAAGCACTGGGGCATCGGGAAGAGCAGTAGGTTTTTCAAACTTACCACTAATGAAAACTTTGAGTGACAGGAAGTGTGCGGTAATGAGGTACCCTTCTTTTATTTACGGAGGCATCCAGGTAGCTAATGGAAAATATATTGGGGCAGTGTTTTACTCTAAATCTGGTCATGATGTGGCGGCATTAAAAATTATTACTGAAGAGGCCGGGGGAAAAGTTACGGATTTGAACGGGGAAGAGAGAAGGTATGACGAAGATGGTCTGGGTTGTGTTGTGTCGAATGGGATATTGCACAATGAATTACTGAAAATTGTTAAGTCTGGAAAAGTATAGATTTGGCAAGTATGGTAGTTTTAAAGGTATAATTTGGTATGGAACTTAGTGTAAGAAAAATAGCTAAGTATGTTGTGGCTTGTGTTCTTTTTGTTCCAATTTTTTACGTAGTAATTCCTCTTTGGTTAATCCATATTGGTAATAATTTTGGTATTCCCATCCTTTCTTTCCCTGGTCAAAAAGTTATTGGGGCCATGATTACTTTAATTGGACTAGCATTATTCCCTTACTGCTCGTTGATATTTTTTAAGTATGGAAAAAGAACGCCACTATTCACCGAAACTAAAGGTAGTTTCTTTAAGAAAGGTCTTTATCAGTACACCCGAAATCCGATGTATGTAGGCCATGTTTTAGTAGCCTTGGGAATTTTTGTGTGGAATGGAAGCCTACTTCTTCTTTTGTACACCCTTGCCGGTTGGTTAGTTTTACACTTGTATCTAATTCTTGTCGAAGAACCTCAACTAAAGAACAGATATGGTAAGACTTACGAAGAATACAAATATTCAGTCCCTCGCTGGATTGGACTGATTATAAAATAGGCCTTAACGGTTCACTGCCTTCGATATTTCACCAGTGAGAAATAATGGTTAGAACCATTAGGAAAGATGATCGTCCAAATCTCACTTTGACCAGTTGGTCAAGGGAAATTCCGAAATAGGCACAAATAAATACCACCTTGTTGGCAACAAATGAGAGTATGAAAGGTATAGTAACAGTATCAAGTGACAACCCTTCTCCGGATGACCAGTAAAATACAAAAACACAGAGTCGCAATTAGGGAATAGGTGGGGAACATTGCTGTTACCAAATTCATTTCTTGCAAAGACAGCAAGATGAATCCTTGACGGACCATACCTAGTACCCAAGTAAAGAGAGTTTCTTGTCTCGGTTTGGCCCACGACTTGACGAAAGTGGGCGCAAAGGAAAGGGCATCAATGAAAACCACCAGTACCATTGACCAAATTGGCTGGTCAACAATTAACCATAAGGTAATTGCCAATATAGCCATAATTAACGAGGCAATGTCGACCTTTTTAATTTCCCTAGTACCGTTCTTGAGACTAAACACAAATAAAACCAAACAAATTAAACCCATAGCGAAGTTTGCGTATGATCCTGCCCCAGCACCTTTACTCCATTGCAATCCAAAGGCGATAAATGATACCAGTGTCCACAGAAACCAACTGATTACGTGTGGTTGGGTTTTCCCTGATATGGTATCTTTAAGGTAGGGAACATATCCAATAAATGCCATCACTATCGTCAATATTCCCAACACTTGCTTCATCCAGGAATTATAACAAATACACTTTGTGGTGATCGGCCCCGAGGACGATGTATGACCATACCAGAATTTCTTCTGTGATTTGGGACACCAACCAAGCCTTATACTAAAGATATGTTAGACGCACTCATCCAAAAAATAATCCGAAAGCGATCTGAAACTGTTGTTGGTCGTGTTTTACCATATCTTGATAATTCTAAAAAAGTTATTGATATTGGTTCCGGTACCGGTGACGTTGCTTATCTTCTTAAACAACAAGGAATAGATGTCACCCCAGTTGATGTTGCTGATTTCCATGGCCCAAGGTTGGTGAAACCGGTTATTTACGATGGTAGTAAACTTCCGTTTCCTGACAAGTCCTTTGACATTGCGTTATTACTGATGGTTCTTCACCATACCTCTAACCCGAATGTGGTTTTTTCCGAAGCCGCCAGAGTAGCTAAAGAAATTATTGTTATTGAAACCTCTTATACCACCCCAATAAACCGATGGTTTACTATCGTTTCCGATGCCATCGACAACCTCCAAAATATCCATTGGTCATCTTATAAAACCGACCAAGAGTGGCAGAAGTTTTTTAGGGACAAGGGATTTCAGATTGTTGAAACGCATCGCTATCACGACCACAACTTTGGTCTACCGTTCCTCCACATTGCTTACCATCTTAGGAGAAAGTAATTTATTTCTTTCTCTTTCTAAATTTCACCCAGACAACATATACCGTCAAAGAAATATAAGCAATTACCCAACTTACGACAGTAAATGTCACCGCATTTCTTATTCTCAAAGAGATTAAATACCAGATAACTGTTGCCGGTATCATCCCCAATGTTGATACTACAAAATAGGGGATAAAGCCCAACTTGGTTAACCCGAAGGCATAAGAGATCACATCGTGAAACTCTTTTAGAAAAAGTCTAAAGACAAATAAAGTTTGTAAACCGTAGTTACTTGCCAGTTCATCAATCTTTTCTAAACCGTCTTCACCTGCTAATTTTTTTACTACTCTTCGTCCCCAAATCTTAGCAATCCAAAAATTAGTTATAGATGCCAACACCGCCGCTGTAAATGCATAAACTACCGACATCTGGCCATAGACATAAAAACCGGCAAACAAAAATGGTGATCCGCTTAGCGGAGCGGCCACATTGGTAACCCACAAAAAGAAAATCAATAGCATCACCCCCAACGGTCCGGCGTCCTCAATAATTCTTCTAATAGTTTCTTCCGGCACTCTAGCACCAATGATAATCATCACTAAAAACACCACCGCAATAAAAACCAGTGGCAAATAACTTTTCTTGATGGCCTTCATAACATTAACTTCCTAATTTCTTCTTCGATATCCGCCAGTTTCCTTAATTTTTCACTTAATCCCAAGTTGTCTTTTTTCATCAACAAGGTCTGGGCTTCGCCCAACATATCCGCCTGACTGAATTTCAATTTACTTAGGTTTTCATTATATCTTTTGAAGAAGTTACCATAATCCAATGCTCTTTTAACTCCAAGCGGTAAGGCAAAACCGTTGAGAAAACCGATTTGATAATCTTTTAGCTCGTTTTTACTAACCAAATCAGCTAAGTGTTTGATCGCTTTACCGTTAATTAAAGCACCGTTGTCTTGTTCTTCCTTATTAGCTTTTTGGTAAAGCTCCCTAAACCAAACCATCGCTCGCTGGTAGATCTCTTCATCTGTTGGAGAACTGACTCTCGCTGGTTTTGCCCAGTAACGATAGTAACCTCTTTTGTAGCTGATATCATCTGCTTTCCAAGCTTTAGCTAGTTGATCTTTATTGATAAATACACGAGCAAACCCGGCTGGATCATTAACGTAAACTTTCTCACCCTCAATTTTATAAGCCAAAACAAAGTGATCAACTCCAGGTGACTTTGGTCTATCCGGGTTGTAGTCCAAAAAACTCATGTCTAAAGGTCCAATCACCGCCGTTCCCTCTTTTACCATTTCTCCCAACTCTTCAAATGGAGCCTCACCCGATTCTTTGTTCTTTTCTTCAAATTGAAACCCAAGTATCTCCAGGGCCTTTGATATCCCCACGTCCGGCTCGCCAGCAACCCCACTAAAAAATGGCAACCCCGATCTTGAGGATACATGGCTACCCAAGCCGACACCGGTTAAGGGTTCAATTAGATGTGGTGAAACGTCTTCTCCAATAGACCCCAACATCATCGCTGTTGAGTTGGCATAACAATACCAATAGCCATCAAAGAAGGGAATTTGGTTTGTACAAAACATTACTTATTGTATAACTAATCCATGCCACCTATTTTTTCCAAAAAACTTTCCTGGTTTCTGTTAATTTCTCTTTTTACCTTTGATGCTGTTTTCTCTTATTGGGCAGTTGTTTATCGGAACGCCCACGAAGCCAACCCGGCTATTAAAAATATTGTTGAGACCTACCCACTGCTTTATTTTGTTACAGTGCCCGGTCTTATCCTGATTATGTATCCAGTTTACAAAGGACTATCTCTACTTGCCGGTAAGTTATTCAAGACAGTTGATAAAGAAATAAGAGAAAAAGTTGTTTTAACCGCTCTAGTAATCTATTGGGTTCTTGGTAACTCATCTGTCAATTTCTCGTTTCTAGCTGGCCACAGACAACCAGCCTACGTTTGGTATTTGACTGCTATTCTGGCGATTGTCCCAGCTACAATTTATTCTCTTGTTTCCCTTAACCGTAATAATGAGCCATGATGAAACACACCGTCTCCACTGGTGGGATAGTCACCAAAACAGAAGCTGGTCAAGTAGAACTAGTTCAAACTACATCACTACTTTGAGACACTCCTTTTTTATACTGTCTCATTTGTCTCATTTAGGTACAAAGGGAGAGTAGAATGAGACAGGGTGTTATAGGGACAGAAAGGTTCCAGACCCACCTGCTCCGCCAAAGTTCGAATGTTCGCGATAGTTCCATGTGATATAGGTAATGCTATTCCCCTAACCAATAACTCGTTTGTTCCTGCTTAGCTTCAATTTCGTTCCAGACCCATGTCCTCGAGGGGGTGCGACTGATTGTCATACGCGATAGCAGTATAATTACCCATGACTTGGTATGTATATGCCCTGATTCCCATGGTTTTGTATACGGTTTTCAATATATTGACCAGGGTAGTATTGAGGGACACTGAAGATACAAAAGCGTTTGCGGTGTTGTTTTATGGCTTAACGGCAATATTTAACTTAGGAATAGGAGTTTTTGAAACCATAGAAGTGGGATCAATTACTCCGTGGATTGTAATTTTAACCCTGATAGTCTTTGTAAACTGGGGGGTGTTTGGTTTCTTGGAAACAAATGCTAAAAAGTTTACTGAAATATCAACGTTTATGGTGTTGGTAAAAATTGGGACGGTATTATCGTTCGTATTATCGGTGATTTTTTTGAAAGAGACAATTACGGCAAGAAAGGTGGTGGCACTGGTGATTATGGTGGGAACAATGGTGGCGCTAATATTGAGAATTTATGGGTCAAGATTGAAGATAGATAGAGGTTTTGCATACTCGGCATTGTTGGGAGTAATACTAGGAATTGGTTGGACAATTGATAAGGTGGTGGCGGTGGCCTGGGGAGCAGTGCTGTACTCGGCAATTTCGAGTTTTAGCTCAAGTGCATTTGCCATGGCAGTGCCACCGATTAAGATTGGGTCGCTGAAGAGACAGCTTCGACTGGTAACTCCAATGTTTGTATTTTTGGCAGTGATTAACGCAGTGGCATACTATTTTTTTATGAAAGCGATGACAGTGGGTGAGGTATCGAAAGTAGTATTAGTGGTGACGTTAAATGAAATATTAACCATAGTTGGGGGAATATGGTTCTTGGGGGAAAAATCGTTTTGGCTGGAAAAAGTTGTGGCTGGGATAATAATAATCTCGGCATCGTTTCTGCTTTTATAGGGGCAAAAAGATTTTTGGGGCACCTGCTTTGCCAATGTTAGTTATCCTTGTTAGTTAAGGTAATCAACGAAATCGGAACAAAATAAGTTTTGTTAATATTGATGTGATGAATAAAGTAGTTTGGGGAAGCGTGATAATGAATGTAACTTTAATGGGGATTGACATAGTGCTGACTGACCGAGCGTTAAGCAATGGTTTCGAGGAAACCATGGTGGCGTTGGCATTAATTGGGGGTTTGACGACAGTGGTGGCAAATGCATTTTTGATGGCTAGATTGTATAAAAGACAATAAGCAGATTTATACTAAAGAATGAAAATTTTGGTGGCTTATTATTCAAAAACTGGTAACACCCGGCGAGTAGCCAAGGAAGTAGCTAAAAGATTAGGGGCTGATATTGATGAAATTAAGGATTTAAAAAACAGAGACGGGATTGGGGGGTGGATAGGTAGTGGAGTGGATGCATTGAAAGAGAATCTAACAAAAATTGAGGTCAAAAAAGATCCAGGAGAATATGATCTAGTAATAGTAGGGACACCGGTGTGGGCGGGAAAAACTACTCCAGCAACAAGAACTTATGTAGTCGAAAATAAGAGTAAAATTAGAAAATTAGGAGTGCTGATAACTTCGAGTAACAGCCAGGCCGAGGAAACAGTGGCCGTGTTTGAAAAACTTTGGAGAGGAAAAATTAATAATTATCAGGGATGGACGAGGGAGGAGCTGAAGAGTGAGAAAATATATGAAAGAAAAATGACGGAGTTGGTTAGTGGATTATCTAAATAGGAAATGATCTGGTTACTATCAGCGTTGATAGGGGTGGTAGCGATTTCGGTGGCTAATATCTTCCAAAGAAAATTGATGAAGGATGATAATGGGGACCCAGTGGCGTTGGCAGTAATTTTTCAACTTGGAATAACGGGTTTCACGGCTGTATTTGCGGTGATCAAGGGGTTTGTGCCGCCGCCGGTGGTTCGATATTGGCCATTTTTCGTGATTAGCGCAATACTTTATGGCCTGGGAACGGTTTTTTATTTTCGAGCCGCAAAAAAGGTAGAAGCGTCGCAGATAGTAATTTTGTCGACAGTGGGAACTATAGTAGCAATAGTTGCTTCGATAATATTTTTAGGGGAATCATTTTCCTGGCACCAACTGATTGGAACGGTATTAATTATTGGGGCAATATTAACGGTACAAAAAAGAATCTCACTAACTACTAGCGATGGGGTGTTGGATGCCATTGTGGGGACATCTTTGTATGGATTGGCAGTAGTAAGTGATACCTACATACTTCACCATTACGACGCAGTGTCGTTTACGCCGATTATGTCGTTATTACCGGGACTGGTGTTGATAATACTGAAACCATCAGCGGTAACTAAATTTCCGGGATTGATGTCGATTAAGTACTTAAAAAATATGTTCTGGTATACCTTTTTTTATTCTTGTCAGGCGGTAGCTTATTATATGGCCATTGAATTGGGAGCTAATGTATCCCAGATTTCTCCGATATTTCGATCCGAAGTAGTATTAACAATAATTCTGGCAGCAGTATTCTTAGACGAAAGAGATAACTTGCCAAAAAAGATATTGGCGGCAGGGCTGGCGATTGGTGGTGTGTTATTGATTAAGTAGTTAGGCTCGGCGGTATAATTTGGGAATGGTGAGACCAAAAATGGGTTTAGCGGCGTTGTTCTCGGCGGGAGCGATGTATGGAATGTATGGTATTTACTCCCGAATGATTGGAGGTGCTTTTGGAAACTTTAACCAAAACTGGCTGCGGAATATTGCAGTGGCCCTGGTGGCTTTGTTGATAATTTCTATTGGTAAAATAAAGCTTAAACCAGTTTACAAAAAGGATATTAAGTGGATTACCCTTTGGTTTTTGTCCAGCTCTTGGGCTACGGTTTTGACATTTATTGCCTTCAACCACTTGAAGGTCGGCACAGTATATCTTCTGGTTTATTCGGCAATGATTACTTCCGGCTATTTGTCGGGTAAGATATTTTTCGAAGAGAAGATTAATGTAATAAAAATCGTTTCCCTTTTCCTTGCTTTGGGCGGACTATTGGTGATTTACCGTTTTAGTATCACCAAAGAAGAAGTGCCATATATGATGATGTGCTTGGTTTCAGGTTTAATGACTGGTGTCTGGAATACTATTTCCAAAAAGTTTTCTGGTAATTACTCAAATATGCAGCTGGTCTTGATGGATGCCACAGCCATAATTGTTACATCCTTAATTGGAGCTATTATTTCCCAAGAGATTTTACCCCAAGTTATTAGCCCTACTAGTTGGGGGTGGCTAGTGGTTTATGCTCTAGCCCAACTTACCAATGTTGGCCTAGTGGTGTATGGTTTTAAAAATGTAGAAGCACAGATTGGCAGTCTGATCCTGCCGGTTGAGATAATCTTTGCAACACTGTTTGCTTGGTTATTTTTCGGGGAAAACCCAACAGTGTCCATTGGAGTGGGGGGTATAATGATACTAGGAGCAGCGGCGTGGCCAAGTATGTATTTGATGGCGGAAAAAACAAAAAGGCCAGTCGGTTAACATAGGGGTAAAAGTGTGGTACAAATGCTTACAAAATGAATAATCAGGCATTGGTAGTAGGGTCGGTAGCTTTTGATGTGATCTTTGGGATTCATGGTGATATTCGAAAGGAAATTATTGTAAAAAGGGGAAAAATAGATAAAGTAAACATGATGTTTACTGCCAAGGGGAAACAGAGATATTTTGGCGGGACAGGGGGGAATATTGCTTATGGACTGGGGCTGCTGGGAGAGAAACCATTACTGTTCTCGGTGGCAGGAAAAGATTTTGAACTGGAGTACGGTCCACACTTAAAACATAAGCAGGTTGAATTGAGAGTGGTGATTAAAGGTAACGGATACACGGCGTCATACTACGGAATATCAGATGAGAAATATCAACAAATCGGGATTTGGCAGCCGGATGTTTATGGGGATAATGTGGAAGAAGTGGGTTTGGCTGACGGTTTGGCTGACGGTGATTTTGAAAAAGTTAAGGTGGCAATTTTTTCACCCGGAACAGGAATTAGTACCCGAAACCAGATGATGGAACTTAGAAAAAAACAGAGTAAAGCAATAGTGATATTCGACCCGAGCCAGGTGTTGTCAATTTTTTATGATAAAACTTTGCTAAAAGAATGTTTGGGAATGACTGATATATTTATTGGCAACGAAACGGAGGTAGCTCAATTGAAAACAGTATTTGGATTGACGATTGAAGAAACGTTAGGATTGGGGCTTAGAGCAGTAATTGAAACTAGAGGTGAAGAAGGAAGTGTGATTTATGAAAGATCGGGGGTAACTAAAATAGGAGCGATTAAGCCAAAAAGATTGGTGGAAACAACCGGAGCAGGAGATGCTTTTCGAGCGGGGTTGATGTATGGTTTGCTAAAAGATAAAACTTTACCTCAAGCCTGTAAAATCGGGTCTTTTATGGGAGCGAAAAATGTGGAAGAATATGGCGGACAAATGTATCAAACCAACATCAAGGAATTAAATTCGATATTATCTATTAAAATTTAATCAATAATGAAAGACTACGTTGTTAAAGATATAAAGTTAGCTGATTGGGGAAGAAAAGAAATGATGTTGGCCGAATTAGAGATGCCGGGGCTGATGGCTTTGAGAAAAAAGTATGGGACCAAAAAACCATTAAAGGGAGCCAGAATTGTAGGGTCACTTCACATGACAATTCAAACAGCGGTATTAATTGAGACATTGGTAGAGCTGGGAGCTAAAGTTAGATGGGCAAGTTGTAACATTTTTTCAACCCAAGACCATGCGGCAGCGGCGATCGCCAAAGCGGGAATACCGGTGTTTGCGGTTAAAGGGGAAACTTTGGAGGAATATTGGCAATATGTGGATTATATTTTGGACTGGGGGAAGGAAAGTCCCAACATGATCCTGGATGATGGCGGGGATCCGACACTATATTTACACTGGGGTTATAGGGCCGAGGAGGAACCGGAGTGGATTGAGAGAAAAGCTGATAATGCCGAAGAGGCCATAATTTTAAAACACTTAAAAGAATCGATTAAAAAAGATCCAAAAAGATTCCACGGGTTGATGAAGGAGATTAGGGGGGTGAGTGAGGAAACGACCACGGGGGTACATCGGTTGTACCAAATGCAGAAAAAAGGAGAGCTGAAAATACCAGCGATTAATGTGAATGACTCGGTGACTAAGTCAAAATTTGACAACATCTATGGTTGCCGGCATTCGGCGGTGGATGGGGTAATGAGGGCAACTGATGTAATGATTGCCGGTAAAATTGTAGTGGTGGCGGGATATGGAGACGTGGGGAAAGGAGTAGCGCAATCGTTTAAAGGGCAGGGGGCGAGAATTGTGGTGACAGAAGTTGACCCGATTTGTGCCCTGCAGGCGGCAATGGAGGGGTACCAAGTGATGAAAATGGATGAAGCCTGTAAAATTGGCGATATTTTTATAACGGCGACGGGATGTCAAAAGGTAATAACGGAGCAGCATATGCTACAAATGAAGGACCAAGCGATTGTGGGGAATATTGGTCATTTTGATGCGGAAATAGAGGTGGAGGCAATGAGGAAATATAAGTGGGAAAATGTGAAACCACAGGTAGATATAATCCATTTACCAAGTAAAAGAAAAATAATTATATTATCCGAGGGGAGGCTGCTGAACTTGGGAAATGCAACTGGCCACCCCAGCTTTGTGATGTCTAATAGTTTTACCAACCAAGTGTTGGCCCAAATAGAGTTGTTTACTAAAACCAAAAACTATCCGGTGGGAGTGTACACTTTGCCAAAGTTACTTGATGAAGAAGTGGCCAGATTACATTTGGCCAAAGTGGGGGCCGAAGTTGATAGACTAACCCAAGAACAAGCTGACTACTTGGGAGTACCGGTATCGGGTCCATTTAAATCGGAAAATTATAGATATTAAAATAATGACTAATCAACAAAAAGAAACTGAATGCTGTCCAAAGTTTGACCCAAAACCATGGGATGAAAAAATGCTGGAATGGAAGGAGAAGAAATTTATTAAAGGAAGTGTATGGTGTTTTTGCCATATTCCACTTAACTTTGGCCAAGTGATATCGGGATTGATGAAGAAGGTTGAGACGGCCGGAGCCAGGGCCGAGGATTGGATGTGCCTGTCGGATCATACTTCAAAATGGAAAATGAATATTTACGTGGCGGTTGATAAAGAAGTGGAGGGAGCGGAAAATGTAGAATTGTCAGGACAGTTTCTAACCAAAGCTTACGAGGGAGATTTTAAGGACACAGGTAAGTGGTGTGCTGATTTTGAGGAATTTGCCAAAACGAAAAAAGTAAAAATCGAGAAATTCTATATGTGGTATACCACTTGCCCCAAATGTGCCAAAAAATGGGGCAAGAATTATGTGGTGGTGGTAGGACTAGTCCATGGATTATAAAAAACTATCGTTGCTGAAGCACAAAAAGTGCGCGGGAAAAATTGAAATAAAGAGTAAGTTTGGAAGAGTTAAAAGTAGAAAGGATTTGAGTATTGCCTATACTCCGGGGGTGGCGGCGGTGTCTGAATTGTTGGCCAAGAACCCAAGAGAGGCAAAGAGGTATTCGATTAAGGGAAATACAATTGCAGTAGTGTCGGATGGTTCGGCAGTGTTGGGATTGGGAAATATTGGACCGTTGGGGGCGTTACCAGTAATGGAAGGGAAGGCATTGTTGTTTAAGGAATTTGGCGGGGTGGATGCTTACCCGATTGTGCTGGCAACCCAGGAAACAGAGGAAATAATAAAGACAGTTAAAATGATTGCCCCAACTTTCGGAGGGATAAATTTGGAGGATATTTCGGCACCAAGATGTTTTGAGGTGGAAGAAAGGTTAAAGGCAGAATTGGATATCCCGGTGATGCATGATGATCAACACGGAACGGCAGTGGTGGTGTTGGCGGCAATAATAAATAGTCTAAAACTGGTAGAAAAAGATAAGGAAATGGTCAGAGTGGTGATTAGCGGAACGGGGGCGGCGGGAGTAGCAGTGGCAAAATTGTTGTTGAAATATGGGGTCAAAAAAATAGTAATGGTGGATTCAAAAGGAATAATTGGGAAAAAGAGAACTGATCTGAATGAATCAAAACTAGAAATGGTAAGGTTGACAAATAAAGAAAATTCAAGTGGTGATTTGGCGACGGCATTGGTGGGAGCAGATGTGTTTATTGGGGTGAGTGCTCCGGGAATTGTGACGGCAGAGATGGTGGCAACAATGGCGGATAAATCAATTGTTTTGGCCATGGCTAACCCAATCCCGGAAATCATGCCTGACAAGGCAAGGAAGGGCGGGGCGTTTATTATTGGGACCGGACGAAGCGATTTTCCCAATCAAATAAATAACGTGCTAGCTTTCCCGGGAATTTTTAGGGGGGCGCTGGATCATGGAGTTAAGAAAATTACGGA
Organism: uncultured Gammaproteobacteria bacterium; assembly: GCA_964503465.1. Classification (GTDB taxonomy): domain Bacteria; phylum Patescibacteriota; class Microgenomatia; order UBA12405; family UBA12405; genus CAZCYZ01. The sequence goes on from CAZCYZ010000004.1 coordinate 31,240, forward strand.
TGAGATGAAGTTAGCGGCGGCAGGGGCAATTGCCGGTTATGTAAAGGATATTTCGGTTGACAAGGTTATCCCCTCCCCGCTTGATAAAGGAGTGGCTAGAGCAGTGGCCAGGGTGATTCGGTGATAGAATTTTTTATGACTAAAAAACTATTTTTAGTATTAGTGGGCGGGTTGGTGTTAGCTAGCTGTACACAGGAATCAAAAAAGGAAGAGGCCATGGTGACGCCGACGGCGGTAGAAGAGAAGCAAAAAGAACAACTGGTGGGCGGTGATAGGGACGAACATGGTTGTATCGGCTCAGCGGGATATAGTTGGTGTGAAGTTAAACAAAAATGTTTGCGGGTGTGGGAAGAAAAGTGTGAGGAAGAAAAAATAGAGGAAACTGTCAAAGAGGCGGTAACAAAAGCTTTGGTCAAGAAGTATAACTGGGAGGCCAATAAAGTGTCGACACAAGTGAACAAAGAAGTGGGAGATTTTGCCAGCGGATCGATGGGATTTGGGGAGGAAATGGGTGGAGGTGGATGGTTGGCCAGGAAGGTGGATGACAAATGGGAAGTGGTTTGGGACGGTAACGGAGCGGTGGATTGCAAACAATTACGGAATGAGTTTAAATTCCCGGATGAAATCCTGAAACCGGGGTTTTGTAACTAAGTTATTGAGAGGTTGATAACTGAGAGAAGATATAATAATCGTATGAACTTGAAACTTTATCTGATCGCGGTTGGAGTGTTTTTAGTAGTTGATATGGTGTGGCTTCTGGTAATCGCCAAGGGTCTGTATGCCAAACATCTGGGATATTTGATGACTAAAACACCAAATTTGGCGGTGGCGGGAATATTTTACTTACTCTATGTGGTTGGATTGGTGATTTTTGTACTGGAGCCGGCGATGGAAAAGAGTTCGATAATTGAAGCTTTGTGGCGGGGGGCATTATTTGGATTGATTGCCTATGCAACTTATGACCTGACCAATTTGGCAACAATTAGGGATTGGCCATTTCTGATAACCATAATCGATTTGATTTGGGGGACAGTACTGTCGGGAAGTGTGGCTTCTATAACTTATTGGATTTCAAAGAAAATTGGACTGTGAGTAGTCTTTTGATATTGGCAATTGATGTTTGGCTTTATATGAGCCTGTGGTTTGGAATGGCGTGGCTTAAGAAAAGAAATGATTTGGCCGATGTCGCCTGGGGATTGGGATTTGTAATAGTGACCTGGATGGCTTGGGTATTGGGGGGACAGAGAACAGAAGTAATAATAATTAACTTGTTGGTAACTATCTGGGGTGGACGGTTGTCCTGGCATATATATAAGAGAAATGAAGGAAAAACAGAAGATTATCGCTATGCTAATTGGCGGAATGAATGGGGTAAAAACTTTTTACTAAGATCGTATTCTCAGGTATTTTTGTTGCAGGGGGTGTTGTTGTATTTAATATCATTGCCAGTGATAGCGATGAATCAGTATGGGATTGGTGAAATAGCGGGAGCGGGGGTAATGGTATGGTTGGTGGGTTTTTATTTTGAAGTGATAGGAGATTGGCAATTAAAAAAGTTTGTGAATGACCCAAAGAACAAAGGTAAAATTATGCAAGAAGGCTGGTGGCGTTATAGCCGACATCCAAATTATTTTGGGGAAATGACAATGTGGTGGGGGTTATGGCTGGCGGGATGGTGGAGTAATTGGTGGACAATAATTGGCCCACTGACAATCACAATATTGCTAAGGTATGTGTCGGGAGTACCACTGTTGGAAAAAAAGTTTGAAGGAAGAAAGGATTGGGAGGAATACAAGCGGAAAACGAGCATGCTGATTCCCCTACCACCAAAAAGATGACGAGTTGATACAATTGGAAATGAGTTGGTTGGTGTTTACGGCAATGTCGGTTTTGACAAGAGCAGTGTATGGGACGATGACGAAGATAATGTCAAACAGAGTTAGAACTTCAAGCTATACACAGGCGGTTTTGTTACCGTTTTCAGCGGCGATATTGTCTATCTGTTTAACTCCGTTGATTGGAGGAATTAATTTAGACTTTGATGGGACGACTTTGATAATGATGCTACTGGTGATATTTGGTCAAGGATCAGGGAATGTAGTTTTTTTTGCAGCGGTAAGACACTTGACAAGCGGTACGGCCCAAATTGCTTTTTCATCAATATTGGTATTCAACGTATTATTGTCCGTGATGCTTCTGGGACTAAAGTTGAGTCTAATGAACGTGTTGGGGATTGTTTTGTTAATGGCGGGAATTATGCTGGTAGTAAGTGGTAAAGTAGAGTTCAATAAGAAAGGAGTCGGACTGATGATGGTGTCGGCTTTTTTATTCTCAATTTTTCAATTAGCAACGTCTCAAGTGTCTTCAAGAATAAGCGGTGGAACATATTTGGTATTAACTTATACCGGAGCGGCTGGAGTGGTATTGGCAGTCAGGGGTAGAAAAGTGTTAGGTGAAATTATTCAATCGAAGAATAAATCAGAATTGGTGTTTGTTCCCTTTTTGACGGCTGTCCCAAGTTTGTTAAATTTTATCTTTGCCTATTATGCCTATAGATTGGCACCGGAACCGACCAAGGTGGCAATGATTTTGACCTCACAAGTGGTGTTTGCGGTGTTGCTGGGTCATGTGTTTTTGGGAGAAAAAAGTGGTTTGTATAGAAAATTGTTAGCGGCAGTAATGGTAATAGTGGCAACAGTTATGATCAAAGGGTGAGAATGAAGAAGATTGTAGTCAATGACAAAATGCAAAAGGGATACGTTTACGAATTGACTGAACCGACAGGAAAGAACTTTGATACAAAATTTAAACCGGAGCTGACACCAAAGGAAATGCTATCAATGGGAGTATTTGGCGGGAGATATATGAGAGATTGCCAGCAGGAATTTCCAAAAGACTGGTTTGGGGGAGTAAAACTTCATCCAGATGGGATACCGGGACATAGTAATCATTTAAATTACTTTGGAGTGGGAGCATCGCTACCACTAAAAGAATGGCAGAAGAGAGGTTGGATACACATGGACGACCCGAGGGGGTGGTTTCAGTGGTATTGTCGATATTTTATGGGAAGAAGGCATGAGGATGATAGTCGACAAATAAAAAGATGGAAAGCAATGAGGCGGCACATGGTTCAGATCAGAAAATACTGCCAACTAGGTGACATGAATTGCCGACGAAGACAGCGTCAGGCATTGTTGCACTGGGCTTATGATAGCCGGAGGATTTAGTTGTATAATGTTAATGATGAACAATAAAAAAGTTAGATTAATTGTAATTGGGGTATTAATTTTAGTGGCCGCTTATATGTTGTATTCAATTTGGTAACAAATATGGCAATACCAAAAATTCCAAAATTTAAACCATTGGCTGAAGCAAGTACCGGGACAAAGAAGGTGGCTAAGCCGGTGTTGATGGTGGTGATAGCAATTTTACTGGGGGCTTTCGGACTGGAAGCAAGCAATAATGATTGGGACTTGGGGAAATTAATGTCCGGGTCATCATTGGAAGAAGCAAAGGTAATGAGAGATAAAGAAGGAAATGTGGTGACTAGTGGAGGAAAGTATACAGATGAGTACAACTGTGATGATTTTGCGACCCAAGAGGAAGCGCAAAAATTCTTCAAGAATGCTGGCGGGCCAAGTAAAGATGTGAATAGGCTAGACGGCAACAATGACGGAGTGGCTTGTCAGGACTTGCCGAAGCAAAAATGAAAACTGACTGGCTAAGATTAATGTCGGCGGTGGTGGTGACTCAAGGAGTGGGGTTGCTGGGAGCAGTGGCAACTGCACCAAAAATTGGGAGTTGGTATGCGGGCTTGGATAAGCCGATTTTTAGTCCACCGAGTTGGTTATTTGGACCGGTGTGGACGGTGCTTTATGTGATGATGGGAGTAGCATTGTATTTGGGATGGCAGAAAAAAAGTGATTTAAAATGGTTTTGGATTCAGTTGGGACTAAATACTTTGTGGTCATTTTTGTTCTTCGGACTAGAATCACCAGGATTGGCAGTAATAGAAATAATTGTTTTGTGGTTGGCAATTGTGTTGACAATCAAAAGTTTCTGGGTAAAAAATAGAATTGGAGGTTATCTGCTGATCCCCTATTTACTGTGGGTAAGTTTTGCCAGTATCCTAAACGGAGCAGTGTGGTGGTTGAATCGATGAGTTGTGAGATAATTTGACTGTGAAAAAATGGTGGCTGTTGGTAATAGGATTAGGGGTGGCTTTGCGGGTGGTGGGGTTGAGTCAAATGCCGGCGGGAGTGATACCAGAGGAAGCGCTGTTGGAATATCGAGCAGGTTTGCTTAGAACTGAAGGTCGAGATGAAACCGGGCGAAAATGGCCAATAGTGTTTTCATCGTTTGGAGGATATCAGGGACCAGCAACATCGTATTTGGCAATGCTTGGAGGGACAAGGTGGCCGATGGCATTGGTATCAATAGGCGGATTGATAGCGTTTGGAGTAATTTCAAAAAATGTGGTAGCAGTGGCAGTGTTGGCCTTATCACCAACAATGATAATGTTGTCCAGATCGGTGTCGGAGTGGAACGCGATGCTAAACATTGGATTAATAGTAGCGACGATAATAATTTGGAGAGTAAAAAAACAAAGAAGAAAATTTTACTTTGGGATAATGGGACTGTTGGTGATTGCTTGGCTGTGGCTGATGAGGTCACAATTTAACTTTGCTGATGATATTTCAATAATTAATGGGATTAATAGGTTTAGGCAAACAGGATCGAGACTGTTTTATAACAAGAGTTACTACGGATTAAGGTTGGTAGAAAATTATTTTGACAATATAAAACCCCAATATTGGTTTGTTGGGGGTGATAAAAACTCAATTTATGGTCAGACGAATTATGGAATATTGCTGGCGGGGTTTTTACCGGCATTTTTGCTAGGCTTACAAAAAATTCTGAAAGAAAAGAAGTGGTGGTTGGTGGGATTGATGTTGATAGGAGTATTGCCATCGGTGGTAAGTTATCCATCACCAAACCAGGAAAGGGTGGTAATAGCAACATTGGCGGTAGCAATGATATGTGCGTTGGGGTGGCGACGGTGGATGGCGGTGTTGGTAGCAATTAATTTGGCCTGGGTGGTGGGGGATGGAATAAAAAATGAAGCGAGGAGAATTGGAGCCCAAAGAAAAACCGAAATAGTGGAATTGGCGAAGTTGGTTGAAAGAGAAATTGACAATTATGAAACGATTTATGTGTCGGATGGATATTGTCCGGACGTGGGAGTGGTGTTGGCGGCGAAATTGGGATGGAAAACAAACTTGTGGGGAGAAGGACTTAAGAGTAAACAATGGATAAACCAGATAGATAAAATAATAATTGGACAAAAAGATAGCTGGGAACGCGGTGAAGGAAGAATACTGATGATAACTTCGAACAATGATGAAATGGAAATGCTAGAAAAATATGAAGTAGTTGACAAAAAGGCGGCCGGAGGATGTTGGCGATCGATGGATAAACTAACTAATTATAAATTGTGGCAGAAGACAACAACTGAGTGCCGGCCGAGAAAAAAGTGAAAAATATAATAATTATTAGTTTGGGACTAATCACACTGCTGGCGGGGTGGTTGAGGATTTGGAAATTGGGAGAATATCCGGTGTCGTTGAGTTTGGATGAAGTGGTAATCGGTTATGATGCATACTCAATTTTAAAAACAGGGAGGGATCAGCACGGGAACTGGTTGCCAATAGCTTTTCGCTCGATAGGAGACTATAAAGCACCAACACTGATTTACCTGATGATACCGGCAATTGCAACATTCGGATTGACTGAATTTGGAACCAGAATTACGATCGCCGTAATTGGGATGTTGACTCCCCTACTGGCGTATTTGCTGGTAGAGGAAATATTGAAAGGAGTAAAGGAGAGAAAATTGATTGGGGTGATAACGGCCTTATCGGTGGCAATTAGCCCTTGGCATATTAAGTTTTCCCGATCAACTTTTGAGGCAATACTGGCATTGTTTTTGATGATGGCGGGAATGTGGTTGTTTTTGAGACTATCGCGATTAAAATCTAGATGGTTTTGGGTGTCGGCAGTGGTACTAGTGGCTTCGGCTTATACTTATCATGCAGAAAGGGTGTTGGTACCACTGTTGGGATTGGGATTGATAACAATTTGTCGAAAAAGAATTAATGGGAGGTGGTTGGTGGCAGGAGTGATAGCGGCATTACCATTATTGTATTTGATGCTTAACCCGCAGGGGAAAACGAGGGCAGTTAACGGTTTTATAGCCAGGGATGTAGAAATCAATAGAGAATACCTGGCAGCGGGATGGGATAAGCCGCTAGTGCTGGGAAATTTCTGGTTGAAAAGATATTTGGACTATTGGGATTTGTCGTATCTATTTATCAACGGAGCAGAATTAACAGCAGTAAAAAGTCCAGGAATAGGACTGTTTTACTTAGTAGAAATAATCCCATTTGTGATGGGGATGTGGATAATATTTATCAGAGGGGTGGTGGGCTGGGATAAGGAGATGAAGAGCTTGTGGAAATGGTGGCTATTGGTGGGACCAATGGCGGCATCGGTGGCAAATAATGCCCAACACCCATTAAGAAGCCTAACTTGGATACCAATGTTGCAAATAGTGGTAGGAATGGGGGTAATTGAGCTGTGGAAGAAGTGGGGGAAGAAAATGCTGGTGGCGGGTGGGCTAGTAGGAATAATATCACTTGCCTATTGGAATGATATTTACTTTAGACAGTTTCCGATAAATCAGTCAGAGTTTTGGCAATATGGAATGAAGGAGACGGCCCAATGGGCCTGGGAAAACAAAGATAAATATGGGGAAATAGTGTTTGATCCGGTGTTTGGATCAGAAGGACCACATAATTTTGGAATTCCCTATGCTTATGTGTTGTTTTATGGTCAGTATGATCCGGCAAAATTCCAAACGGCAGAAAGAAGGCGGGTAAAAACTGAAGATTCGGTGGATTTTGAGAACTTTACCTTTAGGTCAACCTATTGGCCGGATGATAGAAAAACGAAGAACAGACTGTTTGTGGCCAGTCCGTGGTCGATACCCCAACAGGATATTGCCAATCCAAATCAAATTAAGAAAAAGATATACTTTAAAAATGGAAGGTTAGCTTTTCTAGCTGTTGAATCGGAAAAACAATGAAAAAAAGAATTTTGCTGATGGGGGTAATGATTTGGTTGGGGACGGTGGGACAAGTAGGGGCAAAATCGTACCAGATTGATAAGGTGATAATAGAGGCAACGGTAACAACTGACGGGTCGATGAAAATAGAGGAAGAGAGAAGTTACAACTTTGATGGGGCATTTAGTTTTGCTTACCAAACGATTGAACGACAAGGTGATCGAGGGGAAAAATATAATTTAAGTAACTGGGCGATATGTGATGAAGACGGATGCTATACAAAAACTGAAAGTACGGAGAATGTTCCAGGGAGATTCTATGTGCTGGAAAATGAGAACGAATACTACGTTAAGTGGTTTTATCAGGCGGCAAATGAAGTTAAAAAATTTAGATTAAAATATAAGGTTGATAATGCCATAACCCTAAAGGATGACGTGGCGGAACTTTATTGGCAGTTAGTAGGAGACAAATGGGAGATTAGTCAGAATAATATTGAGGCGACAATTAACTGGCCGGAAGGAATAGGAGGTGAGGAAATTAAGGCTTGGGCGCATGGGCCAACCAGTGGGCAGGTAAGTATTCCGACTAATAAAATAGTGGAATATAAGTTGGAGAGTTTGACGGCTGGAAAATTCTTTGAGGCGAGAGTGATAGTACCAAAAGGATTATTTAGCAAAGGAGTGATGGAAACAGGAACACTGGCGGGGATAGAGGCGGAGGAAAAAAGTTTTATAACCAAAAGCGAGATAAAGCAAAAAGGGTTGGGGATGTTAGCAAACGGGCTGTTGATAGTGTCGATGATAGTAAATTTTTTGATGCTGCGAGTGCTGTGGCGAAGAACAAAAAAATTTTGGCAATACGGGAAGGACGAAGCGTTACCACGGATAAACTTGTCGGGGAGAGTGTGGGAACCAGTGAGTGATATTGATCCAGCCCAAGTGGAACAGTTATTAACAGCAACAAAGACCTTGACACCGAAAGCTTTCACGGCGACAGTGTTACGATTAATTCAAAAAAGATTCTATAAACTGGAACGGAGTGAAGAAAAGGTAGGATTTATTTTTAAAGACTATGAATACTTTTTGGGTGAAACTGGAGAGAAGGTGGAACTGTCAGAAATTGAGGAGAAGGTAGTAGATTTTTTGCGGCGAATTGGAACAACAAGAATTAACCTGAAAGAAATTGTGAGATGGTGTCGGACTAATAGAACTAGTAGCTATAGTTTTTTTAAAAAATTACCCGAAGTAGTACTGAAAGAAAACCTAAAGGAAGGGTTTTTTGAAACAGAGGCTCACGAAGTGGTAGAAAAGGACATAAGCGTGTTGTGGCTAGTATTGGGATTGTTTGGTCAGGGAGGGCTAGGAATGTTTTTTGGACCAATTAGTTTGAACCCGTGGTTAATTTTAAGCGGGATAACAGGGATGATGATGGCCGGAGGAGCAATAGTATTGGTGGCAATAATGGGGGCATTGGGAGAAAAGCGAACTGAAAAAGGGAAGATGGAGGCGGCGGGATGGATAGCATTTAAAAAACACCTGGAAGAATACCGACAGACCAAAAACGATCCAATTGGTTCGATTGTGATTTGGGAAAAATATTTGGTTTACGGAACAGTACTGGGGGTGTCGATGAAAACTTTGTCACAACTACCAGTGAAGTTTTTGCCCGAAGATGAACAAGTGGCGATGGCTTATTGGGGGGGGAGAGGAAATTTGGGTAGTAGCTTGTCAAATATATCAACAGCAATAGGAAGTATAAGTAGCGCGGCAAGTAGTAGTTATGGAGCATCGGGGGTAGGATCATCGGGAGGGGCATCGGGCGGCGGTGGTGGCGGTGGTGGCGGAGGCGGAGGCGGAGCCGGGTGAAAATGCTACTGCACGTTTGTTGTGCAGATTGTGGACTGAAAATGCTGGCGTCTGTTGGGGGCGGTGTTGAAGTGACGGTGTATTACTATAACCCCAATATTCACCCCCGATCAGAATATTTATCACGTTTAGCGGCAGTGCAGAAAATGGTGAAGACAAGAGTGATAGTACCTGATTGGCGACCAGAGGAATATTTTAAGAATGTTAAGAGCAAAAGTAGGTGTGTTGATTGCTGGAAATTGCGATTAGAAAAGACAGTGGCTTTCGCGCAAAAAAATAATTTTGAACAATTTTCATCGACGTTATTGACAAGCAAATATCAAGATAAAGAGAAGATAGCAGAAATAGGTAAACAGCTGTCAGTTAAATACGGAGTGAATTTTTGGGTACCAGAAAAGATTAACTATGACTTGAAAACTTCTGGCTTTTATAAACAGTTCTTTTGCGGCTGCGTGTACTCACTTCGAGAAAGATTTGAGGAAAAATATGTTTAATTCAGGATTGTGTCAACAAGTTTGTGAGTCAAGGCAGAGGGATCAAAGATCTGTCGTGACTCAAGAGCAATGCTAGCTAATTGACCCCGAATTTGCGGTTGGTCAGCGTAGGCGGCGACAAAACTCCTGGCTTGTTCAAGACAATCGCTGGGTTTTGGTCCAACAATAATACCTGGATATTGAGTAAATTTATTAAAAATTTCTGTCGAGGCTGGACAACGACGAGCAATAACTGGAAGACCAAACATGAGTGCTTCGACAGTAGTAAGGCCAAAACCTTCTTGCGGGGACATAGTGACAAAAAGATCATTGGATAAATAGGCGTGGCAAAGGTTTGATCCATAAAGTGGGCCTTGGAGACATACTCCAGTTGATTGGGCAAGTTCTTGACAGGCTTGATAATACTTTGAATTATGGGCTGGACCAACAAGATTAAATCTAGCGAAGTTGATTGCTTTGGCTAAACTAAAAAATAAATCGGTCCCTTTTTCGGGTGAAAGACGGGAAACAGAGATAATACGAGGAGGGGGGGAGAAATTATCAACCAGTCGGGTACCAGTGCAGGTCAAAGAGGTGGGTGGATGACAAACAATGGCTGGCTTTCTTAATCCCTTGGATTCTAACTGACTGACGATATAATGAGCTACGGCGACTGGCTGGATACGGGTGGTATTCCAAAGTTCAATAGTAGATAGTTGACCAAAGGCACGATAAAGGTAGCGAGGGAGTTGGCCTGGGCTAAATGAAACTCCGGAGGGACAATAATCAAGATCTCCGTGAACGATTTGAGTAACCTTGGCACTAGACCTAGAAGCAATGGGGAGTAACGGTAAAAAATATGGATTTAACCCATTAAAAACAATGGATCTGGGTTGGAGATCTTGAATTAATCTGCGAAACTCCATTAATCTTTGAGGCGATGGTAAACGCTGTCTCAACAGATCCGAATTCGTTAGCTTGTGCTGAACAACTTGTGCTGGCAAAGGATCAGGGTTACTGGTGTCAATTCGATCACTCCAAAGAGCAAGATTTAGCCAATCTGTTTCGATCTCTCGATTACATAATTCTGCCGCCACAGCACGACAGACTGTTTCGACACCGCCGGTGTTCCCCGGCCCACAACCGTTGACCAATAGAACTCTTTCTTGACTAGACATAACAATATCGGCCCAATTGTACGACATATTAGATACATATGCAAGTTAAATGACGGATGATAAAATGGGTTACCAATCCCGGGTGTCCTGGTGTTCCGACGCAAGTTGGGAAGGTTGGTGTTTCGCCAGCCGGGCACGGATGAGTGTCCGTTGAAATTAGAACCAATTATTAATAAATCTGCGATTTATCAATAATTGAGGCAGGACACCCGGTAGGTTTTTATGAAATGGTTGATTAATCTATTTGAGGGAGGTAGGAACCTAGAGAGGTTAAACCAGTGGTTAGGGAAAATTGAGTGGCCAGAGAGTTGGGATTATAGGAGTTTTGAGATTAGAAAGAGGAATGGTGGCAAGAGATTGATAGAGGCACCAAATGAAAAATTGAAAGCATTGCAGGTAAGAACTTATGAATTGCTTCTTAAATACCTTAAACCCCATCCGAGCTGTGTGGGATTTGTACCGAGGCTGTCAATCGTCGAGGCGGCTAAAATACATGTAGACAAAGAGGTAATAATTAACTTGGACTTGAAGGATTTTTTTCACTCGATAACAGAAAAAAGAGTGTACCGATATTTTCGGGGAATTGGCTGGGGAAGAACAGCGGCAAAAATGCTAACCAAGATCTGTTGTCACAGAGGACGGTTACCGATGGGGGCACCGACCAGCCCGATGTTGAGCAATGTAATTAATTATCAAATGGATGAAAGAATTAATAAGTTGGCAGGAAAATTGGGAGGGCAATATACCAGATATGCGGATGATATAACTTTGTCGTTTGATGAGTTTGGAAGCAAGCAGAAAATAGTTTTAAAAGTATTACCAGGAATATTGAATGATTATGGTTTTGTGATTCAGAAGAAAAAGAAGGTAAGAATTCAGAGACGACACCAACGACAAACAGTGGTGGGATTGGTGGTTAATAAAAAAGTAAATTTGCCTAGATGGTGGAGAAAGAAACTGCGAGCAATGAAACATCAAGGAAAAATTGATAAAAACAAGATGCGGGGGTATGAGGGATTGATGAAAATGGTGGAAATGAGAAGATAAGTGCTATTCCTCCTCGAGGACGTTTTCGTCGGCGGCGGGTTGGGTTTGAATTTTGGTTTGTTTACCGACGGTAGGAGTGGGATAGAAGAATTCAAAAGAAGAGACGATTTGGTTGAAGAGTTTTTCCTGCGAGAGAGGAGCTTCGATAGTGACCAAAACATCGTTGTCAATAACACCAAGAGTAATTTTGTCAGTGGTTTGAACTTTAAGAGCTTCCTTATCGCCAAGAACTGTTTCGGTGGCTTTGGAGTTGTTAGCCCAGGCGGTTAGACTTTTGTATTTGTTATCCTGCATTAAAACTTTGACAGAGTCAAACTCGAGATTGGCGTAATTAACTGAATCCTCGGGGTGGTTGTTGATAGTTAATCCATCGGGATACTGGAAGGTAAAGCCAGCAGGATCGGTCCAGGTAAGGAGTTTGGCGGCAGGAGAAGAGGTTGGTGGAACCGAAGTAGGAGGAATGGAAGTGGTAGATGGGGAAGTACAAGCGGTAAGAAAAGCAAGGGAAAAGACAGCGACTAGAAAGGCTTTGTTTTTGAGCATAGATAAGCTATTATACATTGATATGCGATGGATGTGGATTTGGTTACTTTTGGGATTTTTGATGATGCCCGACAAAATAGAGGCGGCAAAACCTCGAAATTGGGCGGGGACGAGGGTAGCGGTAACAGCAACCAGTGGAGGGACACCATGGGTGAGAGCGAAACTAACAAAATGGAAACAGTATGTGTTTTTGAGCTTGGGAGGGCTGGGAAATGTTGAGAGTGTCGACTACGAACTGACTTATAGTGGAAATGGAATGGAACAGGGAGTGTGGGGAACGATAAAGGGAGGGGCTAATGTTAGTCGAGAACTATTTATGGGGACGTGTTCGCATGGTGTGTGTGTGGCCCACAAAAACATTAGTGGAATTAAATTAGGGCTAACTTATAAAATGAAGGACGGAAAAACAACAGTCAAGAGATATAAGGTTAGATATTAAAATATTAATGAATCAGAAAATAATAATTGGGGTGTTGGCGGTTAGTTTAATGATAGGGGGATGTACCGGGACAAAAACAGGAAATGGGGTAGTTGGTGATAGACAAGAAGGTGGTGAAAATGGTTTGCAGAAGTCATTGAAAGAAATAATGGCTGGTGGACAAGCGCAAAAATGCACGGTAAAAATGCAGAGTGAGGAAGAGGGAGGACTGGAAAGCGAGATATGGATTAAGGGTAAAAAAATGAAACAAATAACTAAATCGGAAGCGCTGGGAGGAGGGGGTGAGGAGATGACAATATATGTAATCAGCGATGGAGAGTGGATATATAACTGGAATAATAAAACGAACCAAGGAATAAAAATGAAAGTTGGAGAATCAGAAAAACAGGATCAAGAAGCGAAAGAAAACTTTAAGGGATCGGCAGTGGACTGGGATAAAAAGATTGACTATGATTGCAAGGTGACCAGTGTGGCTGATAGTGAGTTTGCGCCGCCGGCATCGATAAAATTTGTTGATTGGGCAGCCGAGGCGGCAGGAATGCAGGAGAAAATAGAAGAACAGTTGAAAAAGCTGGAGATAACGGGTGTGCCGGAGAGTGAAGAAGAGTAACAGGGAAAAAATTGTTTGGTTACTACTAGGACTGGTTGGAGTGACGGGATATTTTGGGCTGAGATGGCAAAATTTTGAGGAAAGAATGATTTTTGGAGCTGATGGGGGGGAGCATATGCTTGAAAGCTACCAAATGTGGCAGAAAAAAGAATTAAGACTGGTTGGCCCGAAAGTTGGATCACGACAATACCTGGGGCGAGAAGTATTTATAGGACCACAATATTATTATTTACTGGCAGGTCTGGGGGTGGTTTTTAACTGGGAGGCGGTGGGGATAACAAAATTTTTTAGCCTGGTGGAGCTGATGGTATTTGGGTGGTTTGTGATTTGGATAATAAGGAAATATGGCCCAGTAGAGGGAGCGATGGTGGGAACTGGCCTGGTGTTGTCACCATACCTAATTGCTCATAACCGTTTTATATGGAACCCACATCCGGTGTTGTGGCTGGGATTGATTTTGGTGGCAGTGTTGGAAAAAAAGAGATGGTTTTGGGTGGGGATAGTGTGGGGATTGGCAATGTCATTTCACTTTAGTGCTATGTTGTGGGTGGTACCAATAATAGTACTAGTAGCAAAAAATATCAAAGAAAAATGGTGGTTAGTAGGGGCGGGATGGGTGTTGGCTGAACTACCATATGTGGTTTTTGAACTGAGACACAATTTCTATAACTTAAAAACATTAATAATGATAATGTTGGCTGGAGAAAATAAAGGAACAATAGAGTGGCATCATGTCATTAGTCCCCTGCTGGGACTGGGGTTGTGGCTAGTGGCGGCAAAAATAAACAAAATTAAAAAGGTGAGAGTAAAGGTGGTGGTCGGAATAGTAGTAGTGGGGATAAGCTGTTGGGGACAGAGGGGAATGTTAATTGACCAACCGCGGGGCTGGAATTACCCCGAAAAAACTAAAGCGGTAAAAATGATTTTGAACAAAGGCTGTCCAACAAATTACAACGTGGCATCAACAGTGGATGGAAATACCAGAGCAAACGATTTGAGATATTTATTGACAACCAAAAACTGCCCACCAATGGGGCCAGCTGAATACCCAAAAATGAAAAAAATGTTCTTGGTGGCAGCAAATAGTAGGCCAATAGAAAATGAAACGGTTTGGGAAGTAGCCAGTGGAGGAAAGTTTGAGATACTAAGAAAAGAGAAACTAAACGATGATATTAATTTGTATGAATTAGATTATTAAGATGAAAAAGGCAATAGTGATCGGGATAGTGTTGATGGCAGTTTTTTGGAGATTTTACAAGTTTGGTGATAGGTGGGTGCTAAATCAAGACCAGGCAAGAGATGCCATAATCGGACTGTACGCGATAAGAAATGGGCAAGTACCAGAGATTGGATCGCCATCATCAGCGGGACCGTTTAATTTTGGACCATGGTATGACTTTGCGATTATGGGTTGGCAGAAAGTGCTACCAAATGTTGATGGGCCATGGATTGGTTTTGGGGTATTTTCGGTGTTGATAGTGATGGGGATGATGAAAATTGGCCAAATAACGGAAGGAGGAAGATTAGCGGTGATATTGGGATTAATTACAGCATTTAGTGTGGGTCAGGTGGAAAACGGCGGAGAAATGCTTAACACGGTGCTGGTGGCGACAACCTCGACAATCGCCCTGGTAGCGATGGCAAAATTGGTAAAAGGAAAAAAGATTTGGTGGGGATTAATGTTGGGGGCGGGAGTGGGATGGTCAATTAATTGTCATTTTCAGTCGTGGGGACTCTTGAGCTTGATGTTAACGGCTGGTTTGATTAATGATTTTGACTGGAGAGGAAAAATCAAAAGTAGTATATTAATGGGGGTTGGTTTCTTGGCAACATTTGTACCAATAATAATGTTTGACATTCGAAACGGAGGGGTGTGGACACAAAGTGTGTTTGAGTACTATACAGTAGGAGTAAAAAAATTCTATGTACCAGTAAGGTGGTTAACGGAAATTAGGGATTTTTGGCCGAGATTGTTTGGGGTGGTAACAACGGGAGTGCCGGAGATGGGTTATGTAATTTTAGGGTTGGGGGTGATAGTGGGAGTGGGACTGACAATTAGAAAAAAGAAAATTGAAAAGTTTTGGTTGGCTTTGGTGGTGTCGTTGCTGATTCAGGTATTGCTGATGAGGTTTTATCGCGGAGTACGGTCAAGAGAATACTTGATAGTGTTTCAGGGATACATAATCTTGATGACAGGATGGGTGATGAGCGAAATTTATGATAGGCAAAAACTGATAGGAGTAGGGTTGTTGGGGATGTTGTTACTAATATCTGGGAGAAACAACTGGGTGGTGGTGAACAGGAAAAGCCAGATAGAGGAAATAGTAGCAATTAAAAAAGAAATTGATGAAGAAGCGGGAGATAAAAAGGTAATTTTTTACAACTATGAGCAATCAGACATGGCTTCTTTACCACTGATGTATTTGTATTATTGGGAAAACAAAATTGACGAGGAAGGAGTAGCGGTGGGTGTGTGTGACGGAAATAGATACAAATGTCCACCAAGTGATTTTAAAAGTGGAAGAAACTACAACATTTACTATGATTTGAAAACCGAATGGACCAAACTAACTCCAGAGAATGTTTACCAAAGGTTGAGGGTGAATTACTAATGGAAACAAGAGAAGAAAAAATCAAACGGGTAATGAGCCAAAGACATAGTGGAGTGATAGTGCTTGAGGACATACATGATCCGCACAACGCGGCGGCAGTGTGGCGAAGTTGTGATGCCTTTGGATTTGGAAAAGTGAACTTAATTTTTGAACAGGAAGAAAAGTTTAATCCGAAGCAGGTGGGAAAAGCAAGTTCGTCATCAGCCAACAAATGGCTTGAATTTGAAACATTTAACTCAACTGAAAAGTGCTTTAACAAACTGAAAAGTGAGGGGTATACAATCTATGCGACAGTGTTGGACCAGGAGGCCAAAGACCTAAAAGAAATAAACTTTGAGAAAGGTAAAATTGCGATTTGTTTTGGAAATGAACATCGAGGATTATCGGAAACGGCAATCAGGTTGGCAGACAAAAAAATTTATATTCCAATGCAGGGAATGGTGCAGAGTTTGAACTTATCAGTAACGGCGGGAATTGTGATGTGGGAAGTCGGTCGACAGTGGTCTAAACGATAAACGATGGATGGGGCAAGGACCATGGAGTTTTAAGGCAGAAAGGTGTTGTTTGGTGCCATAGCCTTTGTGGTGCTTAAAGCCGTATTGGGGATACTGGGAATCAAAACCATCCATAATACAGTCACGAGTAACCTTGGCAACGATGGAAGCGGCGGCGATAGAAAAACATTTTTGATCGCCCTTGACAATGGACAAACCCCTCCGTCCTACGGACACCTCCCCTTGACAGGGGAGGAATCCGTCCAGAAGATAAAAATCAAACTGGCCTTGGAACGCACGTAATGCTTGAATAACGAGTAGATTAATTGTTCGACCTATCCCCTGCTGATCGATATCGACAGAGGCGGCGGAAAATGTTTGGGGACGAAAAGATTGGAGATAGTAAAAAATTTTTTGACGTTGACGGGAACTTAGCAATTTGGAATCACGAACAGAGAGATTGATAAACTCTTGGGGATTAAAAGTACCAAGGTCAAGAAGAAAAGCACCGATGGTAACCGGACCGGCTAGTGGCCCACGACCAACTTCATCGATACCGAGAAGAAAACGACAACTAGGAGGGAGAAGGGATTTTTCGAAATCAAAATTGGGACTAATCATGTGATAATGAATTATATGGCAGTAAAAAAAATTGGAGAGAAATACTGTTGCGCGATTTGTGGCAATGAGGTAACGGTAACTAGAGTGGGAGGGGGAACTTTGATATGTTGCGGACAGGCAATGAAAATTGTAGAGTAGATTGATTGCCAAGAAGCTATTTGGAACGATTGCAGGATGTGTATAAACCTCAGGAGGGACAACCATTGGTGACTCATAGGCCGTTTGGATTGGGAGCAATATTAAAAGATAGACCATTTGAAAAATTGTCGCCGCGGGAAAAACTAACATTAGTTAACCATCCGGATCCAGAGATAAGAGAGTGGGCAAGAAATCATAGGTTGGGGTAAAATAAGCGAGATGAAAAAAGATGAACTACGATGGAGACTGGATGATTTGTGGCCGATGGACAGTTGGGAGAAGAAGATTGAGAACCTGGAAAATGAATTGAAGGTAATGGAGAAGTGGTTGGGACAACTGGAGCCGGAAATGGCGGTGGCGGAATTTAAAAAAATAATGCTAGATGATGAGAAGTTGGGGGATATTGTTAGCCGAGTAGGAATGTTGCCAGGGTTGATGGAGGCGGTAAATCAAAAAGATACCAAGGCCAAACTGTGGCGGCGAAAGATAAGCGATCTGATGCTTAAATTTAATCTGCTGTCGATTCGAATTGGTAGATGGCTGAAGGGTTTGGAGGTACGGGACAGGAAGCAACTGGATGAGAAAAACGCTAAGAGACTGTTTGCTGGAGTGCCGGAATTGGAAGACAGCTTAAATTTTGGTTGGATGGTGGGGAAATATAGCTTGGAAGAAAGAGAGGAAGATATTGTGGATAACAAGGATATAAATGGACTGGGAGTGCTGACTGATTTGAGGTCGTTGATGGAGTCGGAGTATCAATATCAATGGGGTAAAAAAAATATTACCCAATCAGAGTTGATGAAGTTTGTGTATGACAGAAGCGGCGACAAAAGAGAAAGAGCTTATAGACTAATGTTAACGAAACACAGAGAGGAAATTGACAAATCGTTTTTGATGTACCAAGCAGTAGTGAAAGACTGGATTTATGAGGCAAAAATTAGGGGCTACAAATCGGCAATATCAATGAGGAATATGGGCAACAGAGTAGATGATAAGGTAATTGAGGTATTGCTGGAAGTATGTAAAAGAAAAAGAGGGGTATTTTGGAAGTTCTTTGACTGGAAGGCAAAATATTTGGGAGTAAAAAAGCTTAATAGGTTTGATTTATATGCATCTTTGGCGGACAAAAAAGGCAGAAGAGTGGTGGATTTTGAAGAAGCGAAATCGATGGTGTTAGAAACCTTTGATGGTTTTAGTACTGGTTTTGGAATGAGAGCAAGAAAAATATTTGAGGACCAACACATAGATTCCCATCCAAGAAGGTTTAAGGAATCGGGAGCGTTTTGTGCGACCGCCAGTCCAGCGGTAACACCTTATATTATGATGAACTACACCGGAACGGTGAGAGATATGGCGACGTTGGCCCACGAATTGGGACACGGAATCCACAGTCTGTATGCCAATACAAAATTACCGTCGGTACAACAGGCTGGCTTGCCACTGGCGGAGACTGCCTCAACACTGGGAGAAATGATAATGTTTGAAAAAATGTTGACGAAAGAAAAGGATGAGAGGCAGAAATCGCTAATGCTGGCGGACAAATTAACTGATGCTTATGCGACTATTTTGCGTCAAAACTATGTTGTGATGTTTGAGCTGGAAGCATTTAAGAGAATGGAGGGGGCAATAACAGAAAAGGAATTATCTGACTTGTGGCTTGGACTATTAAAAGAACAGCTTGGGCCAAGAGTAGAAGTTAATCCCCTGTTTCGATATGAATGGGCTTATATATCACATATATTTAACTCACCATTCTATTGTTATGCTTATAATTTTGGGGAGCTGTTAAGCTTGGCGCTGTATAAGAGGTACAAGGATGAGGGAAAAAGTTTTGTGGCTAAAATTGAAAAAATACTAGCGACGGGGGGATCAAGGGATCCGATGTTGGTGCTGAAAGAAGTGGGAGTGGAAATTGAAAAGGAAAAGTTTTGGGAGGGAGGCTTTGAAATACTGGAGGAGTGGGTAAGTAGGTTGTGGAAGTTGTAAAATATGAGACTATGAGAGAGAAACTTTATCGATCAGGAAAAGATAATATAATTACTGGGGTTTGCGGAGGTTTGGGGGATTATTTTGGAATTGATTCGATATTAATTCGACTAGGATTTGTATTGCTTACCGTGTGGGGTGGAAGCGGGGTAGTGTTGTACATAGTGATGTCGATACTGATACCCAAGGAAAAAGGTGGATCGGTGACGATGGATAAGGAAAATAAAGTAGAAGAGCTGGTGGAAGACGTAGGAGGCAGGGTAAAAGATTTGGTGGAAGAAATAAGGGAATCACCAAAAAACACAGGCGGAGGAAAAATAATAATGGGAATTTTGCTGATAATTTGGGGAGGGGTGGAGTTGATTAAAAAAATGGGATGGCTTGAGGTGGATGTGTGGGAGCTAGTGTGGCGATGGTGGCCAGCAGGAATAATGCTGGCAGGACTGTCGATAATTTTTGGGAAGAGATGGTGGGCGGGAGTGATAGGTTTTGTAATAATCGGAGTAGCGGCTTATTTTATTCTCGGCAACAATCTAGGATTTTTCCGATAACGCCAGACACTTTACCCAAGAAATCAGATTTTTTGTAGGGAATAGGGTTTTCTTTGGATTTTGGTTGGGCGTTAAACCCCTCTTGGTCTCCCCTTGACAGGGGAGATTTTTTATCTGAGTCCATACCGAGATTGATAGCCCAAAAGAGATTATAGAGATCGTAGGATTTTTGAAAAAGATCATAAGCTGTTTTAGTGTCGCCTTTGGTTTGATATTTGGTACCAACTTCCATGACCCGCATTGAGGCGGCCAAAAGATGTTTTGAGGTGCACCAAACTTCACCCTCATAATCGGGAATCAACATTTTCATAAGGACTTTGCGCATCTCCCGGGCTTCATTTAAAAGTTCGAAATACTTAGTTTTACCAGTTTTGTTGGCATTGAAAAACATATGTTCTTCGATAGCAATCAAGTTCATAACAGCCATGGAGAGGTCTTCGCCGGAGGCAAGGTCAAACTGATGACCGGACTCGGTTTTTTTAACCTTGTCCATAAATTTCTGGAGGTCAAGAGGATTAGTCATAGGGTTATTTTATCAATTAAATTTGTTATGCTGGTAAGATGAGCTGGATGTACGTAGTGGGAGTGATTGGAGCGTCAATGATGCTAGCGCTGGCGACGGAAAAAACTATTAAGTTGTTGGAGCATTTTTGTCAAATAACCGGACTAAAACAGTATGCCGTAACAGCAGTAGTGATTGCTCTGGCGACAAGTTTGCCGGAACTGGGCGTGTCGGTAATTTCGGCAATGAAGGGTGCTCCGGAAATTGCTTTTGGGAATGGAGTGGGATCTAATATTGTTAACCTAGCTTTGGTGGCGGGGATGACAGCTGTTTGGAGCCGAGTAATCATGTTTGAACATGATATTGCGGAAAAAAAAATAATTTGGCCAGTTGCCGCGTCGTTTTTGCCTTTTGTGTTGTTAATAGATGGAAGGATTGGGAGAGGAGATGGAATGTTGCTGCTGTTGACTTACGGAGTTTATGTGTGGAACTTGATAAAGACTAGCAAGACTCAAAAAACAAATGGAGTGGACTTGAAAAATGGGAAAATGGCAGAGGTACTATTGAGGTTGGGGTGGTGGGTGACGGTGTTATTAATATCGGCTGGTTTGGCGGTTGATTGGGCAAGGATTTTGGCTGAAGCAGTTAGACTGCCACTGATATTTGTGGGGTTGTTTGTAGTGGCGGTGGGGACCTCCTTGCCAGAGCTGATATTTAATCTGGCGGCAGTTAACCACCACCGCAAGAGCCTGGCAATGGGAAATATTATTGGGTCAAACATTACCAATGCCACACTAATAATTGGACTAGCGGCGATGATGTCACCAATAAATTTGAGCCCAAAGCTGGTGTGGACGACAGGACTGCAGTATCTGTTTGTGGTATTGGCCTTTGTATTGTTCACAATGACAAAAAAGAAACTGGAAAGATGGGAGGGAGTGGCGTTAATAGGATTGTTTGTCTATTATACGATGGTGGAATTGATTATTAGATAGAAGACAAGGGTAATAGTAAGCACGGAGGTAACTGGAAAAACAACTTTGGCATAGGGAAAGGGGGTGTGACCGAGGCGTTTTTTGATAAACAAATAGAAGTGATTGCCCGTAGCCATGGCGATGAGACCAAGAATCTGGCCAAGAACTATTTTGTCAACACCAAAAAGAGTGGCGCCGCCAGTTTGATCGGTGAAGTAAAAATAGGCCAAGGTGGTAACCAAAAGAATGGCGGCTAAAATATGACCATTGTTAAGAAATTTGGTCTTGAGTTTAGGCGCCAGCCAAAAGGAGATGGCGGTGTTGAGAGCAGAAATCCAGATCGAAACCAGTAAATCATCGATGCCAAGCTTTTTGGCAATCAGCATTCCCCCGCCGACAGTAACAATACAGACGGGACACTGGGCAAGTGCAGGACGGGCAAAAGATAAAAAGTTGAAAGTCAAAAATAAAAAAGAAAATAAAAAAGACATAGGATTATGGTAACAGAAAAAAGGTCGGGGCCAAAGTCAAAGTCCCCCCGCAGTGGCGGGAAGAACCTTGACTTCGAGGAAATAAATTATTTTTTGTGGCAACCGCAAGTACATTCTGGGCCACAATTACATTTGGGACCGCAACCGCAGGCACAACATTGTTTTTGATTGTCCATGTTTGGTTAAACAATAATTACTACAATTGTAGTAGGATGATGGGATGATGTCAAGAGGGTGATTATGAAGACTTGATATGTCAAGTGATAGAATACACCGATGATTAGGTATTTTGAAGCACAAAAGTGCCAGTTTCAATTTGAAGTTGAGACAGGCTTCCCGGTTCTTAAAAACGAAGACAAGACAGAAGTGGTGAAGGCATGGCGAGAATTGATAGCCAAAAAACCAGGAATATTTAATGGTGGAGTGTGGAGTTGTCATCGAATAGCCGAGAATGATACCGGCATAACGATGGGAGTCAATACCACCGACTATGCAACATATTTGTGGGCCAGAAGTGGGAGGCGAATAGTACCGGGAGCCTGGACTATAGGGACAGGAGCTTTGATTTTTGACGAGGATGACAATTTAATACTCGTGCAAAGAACGATGAAAGTAGCAACTGATCCAGGAAAAATATCGGTTATCGGGGGAGTAGTTGATATAGAAACTGGAATTATGGAGGGTGATTTTGTGGGAATGATTAGAAGACAGATTCAAAAGGAAATAAATGAAGAAATAGATTTAGAAGAGATAAAAGAAACTGAATTTCTTGGAGTGGCGATAGACGCAGAGACTTTGAAGGTCGAATTTGGATTTAGAGTGGATGCAGGCGGAAGAATAAATATTAAGGACAAAGATGAGAGTAGAGAATTGGTGAGGGTTAAGGGTGAGGAGATTGGTAGATTCATTAGAAAACATCGAAACGAGTTGGAGTTATCGACAAGATGGCACTTGGAACACTGGTTTGAAGGGAATAACAGCTAGCTAAATACTACCAAGTGAATGAAGGTATTGAAGGAGAACAGCAACGGAACGACCTTCTTGCATTTTACCTGAAAGACAAATATCGACAACCTCGGGAATTGGTGTCCAAGTGGGAGTGATTTTTTCGTCTTCAGTTAACTGTTGATGGCCTGAATCAGAAAAATCGGTGGCGACGAAATAATACATATCGAAATTAATGGTAGGCGCACCACTAGTGGCGATAGTAAACAAACGAGGGTTGGTGGATACATATCCAGTTTCTTCGCGCATTTCGCGAATGGCGGCTTGGGTGATAAGTTGGTCAACAGCAGAGTTGTTCTTCATTGCATCCCACTCGGTATTAGTTTCGCAAACTTTACCCCCCGGAAGACGAATATCGTCACCAACATCAAGACGGACCTCACGGTTTAGGAGAATGTGGTCATCAGCTAAACGGTGAATAATAATTCGAGTACCGGGTGGACGAACGGCAGTTTCGTGAATACGACCATCGGGCTGGTGTTTCTCGACAACTCGAATAATGTGACCATCGTAGGTGGTAACACTTTGAGAATAAGAACCAGACATGGGTGCATTATACCCTAGTTAACAACTTCGATAGTGCCAGTAATCATACCCATCCAACAGGAAAAACGATAAGTACCGGGAGTGGCGGGAGCGGTGAATTCCTTGATTGAAGTGGTACCGGGGACCAAATTGATGGCACCAGTAAATAACTTGCGGGCAATGATGGCATTGGTACAACCGCTGGTGCCGCGGTCGGTAATCTCCCAACGAACTGGCTGACCAGCTTTGACGGTAAAATAGTTTGGGGAATAACCGGCACTGGTGGCATCCATACGAAGAATTGTTTGTGGTGCAACGGTAGTGTGGTTGACGATGGCAAAAGAAGGTGCTAGACCAAGAACGACCGACTGTGAATAAAAGTGATAAAGGGAGAAAAGAAGAAGAAGAAGACCAGTGATTTGGGAAAAATAACTGGAGAAAGTGGGGTTTTGAAGTGATTTGGCCTGAAGGAAAGAAATTAGAAGAAGAGGAATGAAAGTGCCGAGAGCAAAAGAGATCATAATTAATCCGCCAGTAATGGCATGACCAGAGGCAAGAGCGAGACTTTGGGCAGTAAGAGTGAAACCACAGGGAATAAAAAAAGTGGCAAGTCCAAGAATAAATGAGGATTTGGGAAGAGTGGAGAGTGAGAGAAAACTGAGACGTGGGAGAACGGAGGGAAGGAGCATGGTGATGGCAAGATAAAGAAGAAATAGCGAGACAAAGATGTTGATTAGAGCACTAATGTCGGGAGAAAGTTGAAATAAGTTGCCAAACTGTCCAAGAAGGGCACCAAAGGTAGCAAAGGAAAGGAAACGTCCAAGATGAAATTGAGAGAGCTTGCTAGTCCCCTGCTGAGTGAGAGCAATAACCAAACCACCAAGGGTGGCAGAACAGGTAGAAAAACCGGCCAGGAGGCCAAAAAGAATAAAAATTGGAAATGAGGAATTGGAGCTGACCGAGACAAAACTAAAAACACCTGAACGTTGAAACAAGTAAATAGCAAGAAAGACGATGACAACGGCAACGAGGGAGATAACCAGATTGGGACGAGGGGCATTGGGGTGACAAGAACAAGAAGAGGACATACTACGAGTGTAGTATAGAATAGCGAATTGTCAATGATAAAATTGGGGGTGTTGGAAATAGTAGAGAAAAAATTAAGGGACGAGGGGAGGTTTTGGGTTGCATTTGTGGGCGATTCACTAACAAGTTGCGAATGGGTGCATCCAAATTGGCGAGAGATAGTGGAATATGTATTGAAAGATAGATTACAAAGGACTTTTAAAGACTGGAAGGTCCCCTCTTGGGGAATTAGATGTTTTAATTGTGGTTATGATGGAGCGACAACACGAGATATAGTGGACAAAACGGAGGAGATCTTGACACTAAAACCAGACATAATAATAACAATGATCGGGTCAAATGATGCAATTCTGGGGGTGTCAGTGGGGGAACATGGACAAAACGTGGAGGAAATTGCAAAAAAGCTAGGTGGAGTGGTGGTCAACGAGTTTAGTCCATTAAACGAAACAGCGACTAATAGATATAAGCCTTACGTTGAAAAAGACAGACAATTAGGATTAAGCAACTTCGTTGATATGGAGAAAGAATTCAAGCCAGAGTGGAGATTTTTTACTTTTAAATCGGAAGAGAATCCGGAAGAAGGGATAAAGGAAGGAGAACCAGATTATTGGCATCCCAACCAGCTGGGAAATGCCTATTTAGCGAAAATAATTTTGGAGAAGGTGTTTAGAATTAGTTTTGACCCAGAAAAATTTTGGCGAGAGACGTTAGAAGGTAAAAAATATCCGGGGTATTAAGATGAACAAGCAAGAATTGATTAGGCAACTCGAAAACAGACTTAAACAGGTCAGGTTGAAAGTAGAAAAAAGACGGTTGGACATGGTTAACCAGGACGGACCAAATGAATCGAGATACATTACAGCCACGAGGTGGTTGGTGGAGCAAGAAATTGAAAGTTTGGATAGGGAGGTTGCAAGACTGACTAATGGACTAAAAGAAGTGTCGCGATTGGTCGAGGATCAAACAAGATTTTCTGACAAATATTTCGTAAGTGACAGTTTCGAGTGTGTTGACCTGGGTATAATCTCAAAGAAGACTGAAATCGGCAAGAAAATTGTTGAGTCAAACACGGCTAAGACTTGAGAGATTTGGAGACACGACGAAAGGAGTCGAGAGCATATTGGCCATAAGAAGAGAGAACGCGGGAAAAGAGATCGTCAAGGCACTGGCAAGCAAATTTATCCTTAGTCTGGACAGGAGAATAAAGATAAGCATTGCCGGAAAGATGGCGTTTGACGATTTTTTTGTCGGACATGCGCTTGAGAACAGTCATAATGGTGGTGTAGGCGTGCCTACCTTTGAGTTTGGTCAAAACTTCGGCTGGTTTGAGGGGTGAAGATGAGGCCCAGAGAACTTCCATGATTTGTTGTTCTAGACCGCCCAAAAGACCACATTTGCCGTTACAATGACAGTTACAGTTCATGCTACGACAAGTGTAGCATTAAGGCTTCTTTTTGTCGATTTTGTCAAGCTTGAGGCCCTTGACACCAAAGTAGACGACAGTGGCAACAACGAGAAAATCGATAAGAGTAGAGAGAAAATTACCATAGAGAACTTTGGCTGGACCAATTTGGAGAAAGGCATCTTTGAGGTTGCCAGTGAGACCAAGAAAAATACCCAAAATTGGATTAATAATATCGGTAATGAGGGAACTGACTAGTTGTTTGACAGCACCGCCGAGAATAAAACCAACAGCTAGACCGACAATCCCCTGCTCGCGAACAAAATTAAGAAAGTCTTTCATAAACTAGTTTATCAAGTAAAATAAGATATGAATCAAATCCCGATGCTCCACTTCGTTTCGATCGGGATGTCGGATTATTAATTATATAAAAAATAATGACCTCCACTCAACAAAATCTCTTAAAGGCTTTTGCGGGCGAGAGCCAGGCGAGAAATAAATATCAGACCTTTGCCAAAATAGCCAGGAAAGAGAACCTGGAGTGGGTGGCAAGAGTGTTTGAGGAGACGGCAGACAATGAGCGAGCCCATGCAGAGGAGTTGTTTGAATTGATTACCGAGCCAGTGCAAACAGAAGGGAACTTGGGAATTATCCCATTTTATAAAACAACAGTGGAAAATTTGGAAGTAGCGGCAGAAGGAGAAAGATATGAATGGACAAAGATGTATCCTGATTTTGAGCAAATCGCCAAACAGGATGGGGACACAGAGGCGACGAGACTTTTTGGAGAATTAAAAGAAGTGGAGGAGAAACACGAAGAAAGGTATATTATATTGGCCAAGAAACTGGACAGTAAAACACTTTATAGTTCCGACGTTGAGCTGGAGTGGAAGTGTGTAAATTGTGGATATATCCATAAGGGAAAAACACCACCGGTGACATGTCCAGTGTGCAAAAAGCCAATGACTTGGTATATGCCGATAGGGCTAGTAAGATAAAATCCACCCCCTACCCCCTCCCTTGAAGAATGGAGGGGGAGATTGATTCTAGGTCGAGAATTAGCTTGTTGTAATTCTCAAAGATGATGCCGTGAATGCCAAGGGCTTGGGCGCCGTGAATATTGGCAGGTCTATCGTCAATAAAAATTGTTTCCGAGGCGGCCAGAGAATGGCGAGAAAGTAACTGCTGGTAAATAGCCGGATCGGGCTTACGAAGACCAAGCTGCCAACTACAGTAACCAAAACTAAAAATACCGATAATTTTTTGTTGAATATAGGGATAGAGATAGTTTTCGGCATTACTTAAATAAGCGACAGTGAAGTGACGACGAAGCCGAGCAACAAGGTCGACAACTTCGGGATTGTAGAATGATTCGAATTCGGGAGTGTGATAAACGGAATCAAGAATGCGAAGGTACGGCGCAACATCTTTGACCGGCAAGAGTTTGACAAACTGCTCCAGGGTAAGGTGGTTGTCTTCGAGAGATTTATAGTGCTGGTCGTAAATAGAACAAAAATGAACGAAGGTGTAGTGGTTGAGCTGGGCGGCTTGTTGCTTGAAACGATCGAGAAGTAACTGGTAGCGCCAAACGACATTGCCGATGTCGAAAATGAAATTTTTGATCATTGAGGTAGAATACAGGAGAAATGACAGACGAGGAAGTGATTAGGCGGGTACAGGAGGGGGACAAAGAGATGTTTGGAGAGATAGTGGAGAGATATTGGGGTAAACTGGCGAGTTATATTAGACGGATGACAAATCAGCCAGAGGAAGAAGTAGAGGATCTGTTGGAAAACGTGTTAGTAAGCGCATATGTCAACATACAGGGATTTGATACGGGTAAAAAATTTAGTAGTTGGATTTATAGAATTGCCCACAATAAGTCAGTTGATTATTTTAAAAAAAATAAACCAAAAAGACTGGAGGATGACGAAATGCTGGCAGACAGCAAAAAACTAATGGAAGAGATGGAGATAGATAAAGAAGAGCGGAACAGGATAAGAAAGGCGGTGGAAAGATTGGAGGTAAAATATAGGGAAGTAATATTACTTTATTATTTTGAGGACAAAAACTACGAAGAAATAAGTGATATTTTACATGTGCCCGTTGACAACGTGGGGGTGATGCTGTTTAGAGCGAAAAATAAACTGAGACAGATTTATGAAGTATGAATCATGAAATATGAATAAAACCAAAAAAGAGATATTGGAAAAAATTAGGAAAAACGAAATAAAGATGAAGCCGAAATGGTGGTTTGTGGCTAAAACGATGGGGCTAAGAAGCGGGGTGGGGTTAATTTGGCTGTTGGGAGCACTGGCGGCATCGGGATTATGGTATTGGTGGGACATTAACAACCCAATAGAGTTGGCGGGGGTGGGAGACGTTGGGTGGGAAGTGATAAAAGATAAACTTCCTTACTGGCTGGTGGTAGGACTAGGGTTACTGCTGGGAGGAGGAGGGATGCTTTATTTGAAAACCGGGGAAAATTATAAGAAAACAACAAGAACGATAGTGTTAATTGTGGCCGGGGCGATGATTGGGTTGACAATACTAATGACCTGGTGGCGGTATCAAAACGAACTGGAATTATTACTAAAATTTAGTTGAGTTCGTTTTCGAGGTTCTTGAGTTCTGATTCGGAGCCGTCGTCGCTGTTGAGTTCGTCTAATAATTGTTGGTCAGTGGGGTCATCGGCTTTAACTTGGTCTTCCTGACGTTCTTCGTCGATCTTGTCATTAATCTTGTCGCCGGTTTCGATAACTTTTTCTTCGACTTGATCAACTTTTTGCTCAACTTCGTCAAGAACTTTATTTTTGAGATCCTGTTTGGCTTGACAGCCGGTGAGAATAAAAACACTAAGGAGAATGAGGACGAATGTTTTCATGGAATAAGGGTACCAAAAACCCGTCCCGATGCCAAGACCGGGACGGGAGGGATTAGTGTCTACCTAAATTACATTTTCCAAAACTGACGAAGAACTTCAACCTCAACCTGACGGATTTGAGTGTTGACTTCGGTAACCGCCTTGCGAGCATCAAAAAGTTTTTGAATACTGGCCAGTGGTTGGTCGAGAGCTAAAAGTTCCTGATAGGCTTTATCGAGGTCGGCCATTTTGGCGGTAAAATCATCGGCAAAGTCAGAAATGCTATTGAGTTTGGTTTTGAGAGCAGTGAGGTCGACCATTTTAGCTTTTTCCTTGGCCTCGATACGAGCCATAATTTTATTCTTGGCGGTGGTGGTTAACCAATCGTAGCGTTTTTGAAGTTTAGCCTTAGCACGATTGTAAATATTGCCAACAACTTTCTTTTTGGCCTCGGTCCAAAAAGACTTACGTTCTTGGGCGATAGTGCCACGCAACTCACCGCGTTCTTCACGAGCTTGCTGACGAAGAGCGGCATTGGTGGGATTGGGGCTAACAATAGCTAGAGATGGGGCGGCGGTAGCCAAAAAAGTAGCGCCGACAAAAACAAAAGCGAGTTTGGTTGATTTCATGGATTTAATAATTAGTAATTCACTTAGTAATACGAAGAAGGGAGGAGAATATTACAGTTTTTGACACTGGGGGCAGAAAAAGGTACCGCGACCGCCGATAACGATGCGTTTAATGGGGATGTGGCAGATGGGGCAGGGCTCCCCCATTCGCTGGTAGACCTTAAAAAAATACTGATGGGAACCTTTGGTGCCGTCGGGAAGGATGTATTGGTCGTCGGCAGCGGTGGAACCTTGGTGGAAGATAGCCTCGGAAATAACGCTGATAACAGCTTGATGAAGTGTTTTGATTTGAGACGGTTGAAGTTGGTTGGCTTTGGAGGAAGGATGAATGCCGGCCAGAAAAAGGGAATCGTTGGCATAGATATTGCCAATACCGGCAAAACGGTTTTGATCAAGAAGGACGAATTTGATGGGGCGGGAGGAGTGGAGCTGGGAGGAAAAGTAGTCAATAGAAAAGGATGGATCGAGAATGTCGCGGCCAAGATGTAGTTGGAATTGATGAAGTTCGTCGGGAGAAAAAAGTTTAATCCAACCAAACTTACGTTGGTCGTTGAAGTATAAAATCTCCCCCCGATCCCCTCTTTGACAAGAGGGGGAGAGATAAAAAATTACTCTAGTTGATTTGGAGTTAATGGTTGAGGTTGGATGACCCAGCTGCTGACCTTGGTAAACGATTTGACCGGTCATTTTGAGGTGGAAATGAAGGATTAAATCGTTTTGAAGATGAAGGGAAAGCTGTTTACCAAGACGGGTCAATTTGACAATTTTTTGCCCCTCGACGAGCTTGGGATCACCAACGAAAGATTTGGGGGTGAGAATGTCAACTTTTTGAATAGTTAGACCAACGAGACAAGGTTCAAGAAAGCGTCGGATAGTTTCGACTTCAGGAAGTTCGGGCACGATAGTATTTTAGCTCAAATCAAATCATCAAGATCTAGGACAGAGACTGAATTATTGGCGGCAAGACGACGAAGACCGATCATCATGTCGGTAAGACTGTCCTTGATTTGGGAAAAGGAATTTAGATGGGTTTGAACTTGAGAAACGTAGCCAGTGATGAGAACTAGTTCGGAGATATCCATTCGACCAGCGGTGACCCGGTAGCCAAGATAAAGAAGAATAATGGAGTAAAAGAAAACAGCACTGTTTTGAAGATAGGCCCACTCGGTATAACCCCAATGACAAAGACGGTTGTAGTGACGGCTCCAAGAATGCTGTTCTAAATCGAAATCATTACTGTCTTGAAGTTTGCCATAATAACGTTCGGTTTTGGTATAGAGATGATCCTTGAGAAGAGCATAACGCTGGGTGGTGTAGATATCGATGAAATAATAAATAAGAATATAAGCAGTGGTGAGAATAAAAGCACTCCAATCACGAGTGAGAAGGATAACCGGGATAGTAATGAGAGAAACGAGACTGTCGATACCAGGCTGCTTAAAAAGGGATAGGGTAAGAACAGAGGCATCGGAAAAATTTCGAACCGCCTGGACGGTAGCATGGCGCTCTTCTTTGGAATCAGTTTTCAAGTCAGAGAGAAAATAGTTTTGGATATCAAAACCGATATTACTAATGGCATTGTCGAGCCGAGTGGTGGACTTGAGGCGAAGATAATTGTCAAGTAGACGGATAACAAAGAGAGCGACAATGGTGGTAAGTAGAGTGGGTAGGGATGATTGAAGTTCCAGATGGCGAATAACCAGCGAAAACTGATAAACGGTAATCAGGGGGAGAATGGCTGAGATAAACCTGATTAAGAGCCAAAAAAAGAAGGCGGATTTGTCGGTTATGATTTTGAGAATAAAAAAAAGAACTCGATGAGCTTCGGTGGTCACAGGATTAATTATCAATTATCAATTACGAATTAGCAATTGGATTGAGGTAAAATTGGCTATGAATAATGAGATATATGACACGGTAATTATCGGTTCGGGGCCGGCAGGGTTGACGGCAGCGATTTACAACATTAGGGCAAACCTAAAAACAGTGGTGGTGGCTGGGAATCAACCGGGAGGGCAACTAACGATTACAACCTTGGTGGATAACTATCCTGGATTTCCAAACGGAATTGGAGGAGTGAAGTTGATGATGGACATGATGGAACAGGTGAAGAATTTAGGAGGAGAGATAAAAAATGGAGTTGTTTTGAAAATAAACCCCTCTAAATCTCCCCTTGACAGAGGAGACTTTGAAATTACGCTGGAAAATGACGAGATAATAAAAACTAAGGCAGTAATAATAGCGACGGGGGCAAAACACAGATGGTTGGGGCTACCAAAGGAACAGGATTTAATTGGCAAAGGGGTGTCGGGGTGTGCAACTTGTGATGGAATGTTTTTTAGGGACAAAGTGGTGGCAATTGTGGGTGGAGGTGATTCGGCTTGTACCGAGGCAGATTTTTTGACCAGGTTTGCATCGAAAGTGTATATGATTCACAGGAGGGATAGTTTGAGGGCAACAGTAGCGGAACAAAGACCAGTGTTGGAGAATCCCAAAATTGAAATGGTGTGGAACACGGAAGTGATTGAATTAAACCCCTTAAACCCCTCTCCCGCGGTAGCGGGATCTCCCCTTGATGAAGGGGAGACTTTAAAACAGATTAAAATAAGAAACAATAAAACTGGGGAGGAGAAAATATCAGAAGTAGAAGGATTGTTTGTGGCAATAGGAGGAGATCCGGTGACTGAATTTGTAACAGACCTAGTAGAAAGGAAAGAAGGAGGACAAATTGTGGTGGGGAAGAATACAGAATATTTGACTATGAGTTCGATGCCGGGAATTTTTGCGGCGGGAGATTGCGTCAACGATAAATACATGCAGGCGATAATAGCGGCCGGTGACGGAGCTAGAGCGGCGTTGGACGCAGAGAAATGGCTAAAACAAAGATAAGTTACTTTCCTTGCGACCAACGTCGGTGACGAGAATTTTTGGGTATTTCCGAACTACGGCCATCAAAGGCCTGAGCAGGAACCAAAAAGGGACAATGTTGCCTGTCACGACAATAACAACCAGCCTTGGTGGGGGTAAAGTGTTTTTGATCTCTTTTTCCGTGAGTACAAATAAGTTCTTCAGGAGGAATTTCATTCAAATATTTTTCTAACATTTCTGGGAACACGAACGGATGATACCAGAAAGGAAAGAAATATATTGTAGCAAGATGATGATGGATTTATAATTTCCCATACTTTATGAAGAAAAAATTAGCGGTGATGCAAAATTTGGCGGTCAACCTGGGACGGATGTTAAAACTGGCCTGGGAGACTGACAGGTGGTTGACAGTTGGCTATTATTTGGCGGCAATTATTGGATCATTGATGCCAATAGGAGCAGGAATAGCTTCAAAATTTTTGATTGATTATTTAATTAAAAACCAGGGACGGATTGGGGAGATATTTGGATTAGCAATGGCGTTGGTAGTAATGCGGCTGTTGTTGCCATTGGGAGAAACTTTAAGTTATTGGGTACTTAATGTGTCGTATTTGGACTATCTGTTTAGGTCGAAGTTGCAGAATGAAATTAACTATCGTTTTTATGCCAAAATGGCCAGTTTAGATGCGGCCTATTTTGAGGATCCAAAAACGCAGAACTTAATCACCAAGACTAAAGACACCAAAACCTGGAGGCTTCCGGATGTAATTAGAGGCCTATCATATACCACTCGATCAGTGACAATAGCAATTGGAGCAACGGGGGTGTTGATGGGATACGGCTGGTGGGTGCCGGTGGTGGTAATAGCGGCCTGTATACCAAGATTAATTAGTCAAGCAAAACAGGGTGATGTGCAGTGGTCGATATATGGATCGGGAGCACCGAAGGCGAGAAGGCTGTGGTATTTTGAGTGGTTGTTGTCGGAACCAGTAGTGCTGAAGGAAGTCAAAATATTTCAGTCGGGGGGATATTTACTTGGAAAGTTGAAACAGACCCAAAGCGACTTATTTAAAATCTATCGTAAGTCGCTTGATGATTTTGTGGGATTGTGGTTGGTACTACCGTTTATTGAGACAGCGGTGTTGATAATAGTGGCTTATTTAAAGATGGGCGAGGTGGTGACAGGGGCAATGACGGTGGGCGGATTGGCATTGTTTTTGGAAATGCTATTGTACCTTAAGGGTAATATTGTCGAAATGGCGGCCAACTTGGGATGGTTGTATGGTAACAACTTGTATGTCAATGATTTTTACAAGGTGATGAAGTTGCCGGATTTAATTAAAGAAAGAGCAAAACCAAAAAAAATCGAAACTGACAAACCGCCAAAGATTGAATTCAAAAATGTGGGATTTGGATATCCAGGAAGCAAAAGAAGAGTGCTGGAAAAAATTAACATGGTGATTGAGCCGGGAAAAAATGTAGCAATGGTGGGAATAAATGGAGCAGGGAAAACAACAATCATTAAACTAATGTGTAGATTTTATGATGTAACCGAGGGGGAAATTTTGATTAACGGGATAAATATAAAAGAAATTCGAAAAAGTGATTTGTATAGACTAATGGGAACCCTGTTTCAGGAATTTGCCCATTACCACTTCACAGTAGAAGAGAATATTGCCATGGGGAATCCAGGAAAGAAAAATAGTCAGAAGATGATAGTGGCGGCGAAACAAGCCGGAGCGGATAAGTTTATTGAGGGCTTGCCAAACAAATACAAGCAATTGCTGGGGCGAGAATTTGATGACGGTGAGGACATTTCGGGGGGACAGTGGCAAAAACTGGCAATTGCCAGGGCGTTTTATGAGCAGGCGCCACTGTTGATACTGGACGAGCCAACAAGTGCAATTGACGCTGAAGCAGAATTTGAAATATTTACTAACTTACAGAAGGTGTACAGGGATAAAACATTAATACTGGTATCACATCGATTCTCGACGGTAAGGAATGCGGATATGATTTATGTGATTGAAGAAGGAAAGGTTAGCGAGGAAGGAAGTCATTGGGAACTACTGGAGAAAAATGGTAAATATGCGTCGATGTTTAAAGCCCAAGCGAAGGGATATGAGTAATCAGTAAGTAACAGTATGCTATACTACAAGATAATATGACCGAAGCAAAAGTAACCGTAATTATGCCCGGTGGAAACGAGCGGGCGGTGGTGGTGAGTGGAGTATATGGGCTAAAATTAGTTCCGGGAGTCAAAGGTTTTGGGGTCGTGGGCGTAACCCATGTTCAAGACGGGGATGGATTAGATGAAGTAATAGTGACAGCAGGGATAGGGGCAAGACACGAAGTAAGACGGAGATTTGGATGTCCTACAAAGGAAATGGTTGACATTGGGAAAGGAGTTGCGGTTCAAGTAGAACACTTAAAATAGGTTCTTACCTTTTTGATGAAATTTTTGGTGGAGAATTGTTGGGCGTGTTGGATGCAGACAGCGGGATTGATTTTAAGTTTTTGAAGTTTTTGGATAGCAGCGGCACAGGACTCGGGAGTAAGCTCGTTAAATAGAATTCCGGTTTGACCATCAATAACAGTTTCAGCAATGCCACCGGAGTTGTAACCAACCACCGGACAACCGTAACTTTGGGCTTCGACAGAAACAATACCAAAATCTTCTTGATCAGAACAAAAGATGTAACTTCTGGCCTGGGAAAAAAGTTGGGTTTTTTGTTCTTGGGTGACTTCACCAACAAATTCAATGGTGGGACCGGCGATAGATTTGAGATAAGCAAGAGTACCGGCAAAATCGCGACCAAAAACCTTAAGAGGGAGTTTGAGTTGGTTGCAGGCTTCAATGGCGATATCGTAGCGTTTGGCGGCAGCAAGACGACCACCGGTGAGGAAAAACCCCTCCGTCCTACGGACAACTCCCCTTGACAGGGAAGGAGTTAATTTAGGAATATCGACTGGGGGGTTAATGACAATTGAATCACGATCGTAGAATTTTTTGACACGGGAGGCAGTAGTAGAGGAATTGGCAAGGTATTGATCGACGTTTTGGGAAAACTTTTTATCAAGAGGACGGAAGGTGTGATTGAGGATCCAGGAAACAAGAGAAATGACGGGGAAGCGTGATAGGTCACGAGCAGTGGGAAGTCCATAAAGATAACGAGGTGGAGTGTGACAGTAACAGATTAGTTTGGCGGTTTGTTTGTTGAGAGCGTTGGGGAAATAGGCACCGGTGGCACTGGAAATTAAAAGATCAAAATTGGAAAAATCAAAAAGTTGAAAGGCTAAGGGCGACAGAAGACGAAGAGGAGAAATTAGTTTGTGGGCATAAGGAATAAATCGGAAAAAACTTTGATGAACGCGATGGGACCATTTTTTTTCAAGACGTTGTCGATGGGGACCAAAAAACTCTGGGGTATAAAGAGTAGTGTAGATAGGGGCATTGGGAAAAATGTCGGACAGAACTTCGAGAACCGATTCGGCGCCACCATATTCTTTGAGATAGTCGTGGATGAGGGCTACTTTGGGTGAATTTGTAGTCAATTTCGAATGAATTAATTCTTAAAACAAAGAACCTTGGTTGGTGTCAACTTCTGGTTTGGTTATTAATTTTAAACCGTATTGCTTGTTAAGACGGGAAGAAAGCGATTTAAAGTGATATTGGTCAAAAAGAGTAAGTAGACCTTGAACTTGAACATCAGACCAGAGGGAAGACTTTAGGGAAAACTTAAGAGGAATGTTATCGATGAGGGTGGCAAGTTTTTGGCTAAGATAGGCATTGTCACGATCGCGGGTCAATTTTTCAGCGATGGCAGGTTTGATATCGGCAAGATGAGAATAAATGTTGTCGAGATGGTGATACTGGGTAAGAAGATCGGTGGCAACGACTGGACCGATACCGGTGACACCAGGATAATTGTCGGACATGTCCCCCATCAGAGCTTTAAGATCGATAACCTGGTCGGGGGTAACACCTAGTTTTTCTTTGACTTCGATGGAGCCAAAAGTTTTGGTTTCGGAAAGGCCACGAAGGGGCATAAAAAGTTTGACCCTATCCCCCACCAACTGCATTAGGTCTTTGTCGCCAGTAATGATGGTGACAGTTAAGTTTTTGTTTTTCTTGAGGCTACGGCGAACCACAGTGGCAATAAGATCATCGGCCTCGTAACCACCGATGGCAAAACTAGTAATGTTGGCAATTTCGAGGGTTTGAGGAAGGAGAGGAAGTTGGGAAATAAGATTATACTCCGGGGCTTTACGTTTGGCGCGGTAACCGATAAATTCGGTTTGACGAAAGGTTGGACCGGGAGAATCAAGACAAACAATAAGGTATTTGGGTTGAAGTTGGTCGAGAGCTGAAAGGAGCATAGAATAGAAACCGTAAATAGCATTGACCGGTTGACCATTGGTGGTTAGGGGCGGAATAGAGTGATAGGCCCGGTGAAGAACGGCGTGGGCATCGATGATAAGCAGATTATTCATGATTTAAGAAGTATGAAGTATGATTTATGAATAAGAGATTATAACTTAAGTAACTCTATTTACTGGTAAAATTTAATAATGGAACAGCATCCGATACCCCAACAGATAAGCTCGTATGAGTTCAAGCTGGTGGGAGAGATGACACTGAAGCAATTCTTGAAAGCGGCAGGAGGAATAATACTGGCCTTATTAATTAACTCAACAAAATTAGTATTCTTTGTTAAGTGGCCGTTAATGTTGACTTTTGGAGCGGGTGGGTTGGCGCTGGCTTTTGTCCCATTTCAGGATAGGCCGCTGGAAACATGGGTAAAAGCTTTTATTAAATCAATATATTCACCAACGATATTTATCTATCATAAAGTGGCACCAAAGAACTGGTTGGATTTGGATCCGTCAAAAGTGATAGCTTTACCAAAGGAAGAAGAGGAAGAAGAAAAAACGTTACCAATAAAGGAAAAATCGAAGGTAAAGGAATTTATCGGATCACTACCATCGGTTAAAAGAGAAATACAAAAGGAAGAGATCAATGAACAGCCAACAGTGAACAGTAAGATAAAACCAGAAGAAATGGTCAACAAAGACCAAATTGCGGTTGAAACAGTCAAGTCAACAGCAGGGATAGTGGTCGAAGATGAACAAAAAATAGAAAAGGCTGGTTTGGGGTTAAAAACACAAAAATTGGAGGCAACAGGTGAGGTGAAGTTTGGAAGTATTCCGATGCCCGATATACCGGAAATCCCAAACATCATTGTGGGGATGGTGATGAATACTCAGGGGAAAATCATTGAAGGAGCAATAATTGAAGTTCAAGATGAAAAAGGAAATCCAACCAGAGTGTTTAAAACAAATTCATTGGGTCAATTTAAAACATCGACACCGCTAGCGAGTGGAAGATATTTGGTGGTAGTAGAAAAAGAGGGATTAAGTTTTGACCGAGTGAATATTGACCTTAAGGGAGAAATTGTTCAGCCAATTAAGGTGACAGCGACAGGATAGAATGGGTTATTATTAATCTATGGCGGTTGATCCACTGAAAGTAGCGATTAAGGGAACGACACAAGAACATCTTCCGATTGAGGATGTGGTGGAAGGGATAGTGATTCTAAAAGATGGATCGTGTGCAATGGTGGTGGCAATTTCGTCGGTAAACTTTGATTTACTGTCAGAGAGGGAACAATCGGCTTTAATTTTTGCTTATGGAGGAATTCTTAACTCACTTAACTTCCCGGTTGAGATAGTAATCCGATCGGAGACCAAAGACGTAAGCTCTTACTTGAAAAGATTGTCTGAAGCCCAAGAAAAACAGACTAATCCCCTACTACGAGACAAAATTGCGTCTTATCGAAAATTTATTGAAGAGGTAGTTAAGAAAAACGACGTCTTGGCAAAGAACTTTTACCTGGTAGTACCGTTTTCGATTCTTGAACTGGGAATCAAGAGTGCAACTAAAATGTTGCCAATAGGGAAAAGTGGTGGAGGGTTGCCGTATTCAAAAGAATATATTTTGGAAAAAGCGAGAGCTAGCCTTGAGCCTAAAAGAGATCATTTGATGAGATTGTTTGCCAGATTGGGACTGGAAGTGAAACCGTTAACAACAAAAGAGCTAATTGAGTTGTTCTACAAAATTTACAACGAAGAAACAGCAATGAACCAGAAGGTTCAATCACTTAATTATTCGGCACCAACGGTGACAACCAAGGCGTGATTTATGAACATATTGAGTAAACTAATAAAGAAAAAAGAGGGAAAGGCGGAAGTGAAGCCCGTTGATAACCAGAGCAGTCAGACAAGCAAACCGTTTGTGGAGGGATTGGTGTCAACCAAAGATATTATTGCACCATCGGCTTTGGAGGTGGATTTTAATCATATTAGAGTAAACGAAAGATACTACCGAACTATCTTTGTGGCTGGATATCCAAGATTTGTGGGAATAAATTGGTTATCAAACTTAATCAATTTTGACGCCTCGTTGACAACAGCGATGTACATTTACCCAACCGACGGCAAAGAAATATTGGATGATTTGCGAAGAAAGATTGCCGAAATGGAGGCAGAAATTAGTACTGATATGCAACGTGGAAGAGTAGTTAATCCGGCAACATCAGCCAAACTTGAAGACGCATTGAATTTACAGGCTGATTTGGTAAAAGGGGAAGAAAGATTTTTTCAGTTTGGACTGTACGTAACCATTGGAACGGACTCAAAAGAGGAAGTAGAAAGGATAACAAAGAACTTGGAGGCGGGGTTGGGGGCGCTAATGATTATTAGCAAAAAAGCAACATTGCAGATGGAAGAGGGGTTTGTAACAACCCTACCGATATGCAGTGACAGGCTGCAAATAACTAGAAACATGGACACAACCTCGCTGGCAACCACTTTTCCCTTTGTATCATCTGATTTATCGGATGATAAGGGAATAATGTATGGAATTAATGAGCATAACGGAAGTCTAGTGATCTTTGACCGATTTTCAATGCCAAATTACAATTCAGTGGTTTTTGCAACAGCCGGGGCAGGGAAATCGTATTTAATTAAACTTGAAGTATTGCGATCACTAATGCTAGGGACAGAGATAATAGTAATTGATCCGGAAAATGAGTATAAGGATCTGTGTGAGGCGGTTGGGGGGCAATATATCGCGTTTGGTTATGGAGAGGCGTCAAAAATTAACCCGTTTGACTTGTCGCTGGTGGAAGAAGAGGGAGAAAACGCTTTAAACTCAAAAATTTTATCATTGCACAAGTTGTTTAAAATCATGCTGGGAGAAATGGATCCGATTGAAGAATCGATACTCGATAAGGCGATAATGGATGCCTACAAGATGAAAGGGATAACTCCGGATCCGGAAAGTCAGAAAAAAGAGCCACCACTAATTGAGGATTTGTATAAGTCGTTGGTGGGGATGGAAGAGGAAAAGTCAAAAGGATTGGCGGCAAGACTGGAAAAATATATCAAGGGGTCGTTTGCGGGAATTTTTAACCAAAAAACAACAGTGAATTTGAACAACAAATTTGTGGTTTTTGGAATTAGAAACCTGGAGGATAGTTTGCGGCCGGTAGCAATGCATATAGTACTTGATCATATTTGGACAGTGGTTAAGAAAGATCTAAAAAGGAGAATTATGGTAGTGGATGAGGCTTGGTACTTGATGCAATATCCTGATTCAGCATCTTTCTTGAGGGGGATTGTGAAACGAGGGCGAAAATATTATTTGGGAGTGACGACAATTACTCAGGATGTGGATGATTTTCTGGAAACTCCGTTTGGAAAGGAAATTGTAACGAATAGTGCGATTCAAATACTACTAAAGCAACACAGCGCAGCAATTGAACAGGTGGGAGAGGTGTTCTATTTGTCGGAAGGTGAGAAGCAATTATTGCTGGCGGCCGACAAAGGAGAAGGAATATTCTTTGCTGGCCAGAACCATGTGGCTTTACGAGTGATTGCCTCGGAGGAAGAGCACAAACTGATAACTTCAAATCCAGAGGAGGTAATGAAGTGGAAAGCTCAAAAGTCGAGCCTGAAAACAGAAGAGTCAACTGTTAAGACTAAAGTGGAAATAAAACAGGCAGAACCAACAATAAATATTGTTGGTGATCAATCGACTAAACCGATAACAGGGACACAAGCACAGACAAACTTGCCGACAACGACATCAGTACCACCAACGACGGTGGTATCTCCACCAACGGGATTAATACCGACAACAAAACCGACACTGGAAGAACCGAAGGTGTTGTTTAAAGCGGAAGTAGTTGAAAACGAAACAGAAAAAGCATTGGGGGAAAAGATTAAACAAATGGAAGAAGAAGAGAAAAAAGAAATTGAGGCACATCAAAAAAAAGTCGAAGAGGAAAAAAAGAAGAAAGAGGAAGAAGAAAAGAAAAAATTATCAGGAACATTTAATGGATTTGGTGGTTCACCAATGGGAGGATTGCCGAAATACGGCGAGTTGTTTAAATCATCAAGTGCAGGAAAACTTCCACCGTTGCCACCATTACCACCGTTACCAAAGGTTCCAGCAAACCAGAACTCGCCACTGCCAAAATTTGAACCACCTAAAGCGATGGTGGCTGACCCAATTTTAAGTAAACCGGCAATAGGTAAACCAATTTTTGTAAACCAGCCAGAACCAAAAATTCCTCAACCGCCACAATTTGCCAAAATCAAAAATCAAAATTCAAATACCCGCCTGTCGGACGGGCAGGTCAAAAATGAACAACAGGGAAGTCAAACCCAAAGTGATCAAAATAAAAAAAACTTAAGTTATGAGGAGCTGTTTGGTCCACCGGCTGGCGGAGGAGATAAGGGACAAAAATAGAAACAGAATTGAGTATAATCAGATGTGGTTGGCGTAAAAGAAAAAAAAAGGACAAATTTGTTTGCCTTTGGTGATAATACTCCGGTAGCTTATGCAACAATTGGAGATCTAATTTCGGCACTCGAGGAATTAAGAGATATACGGGCTAGAGGAGAATATGTGTATGATGCCCAATAC
The DNA here is from genome assembly GCA_964503465.1 of uncultured Gammaproteobacteria bacterium. Lineage (GTDB taxonomy): Bacteria > Patescibacteriota > Microgenomatia > UBA12405 > UBA12405 > CAZCYZ01. The sequence goes on from CAZCYZ010000004.1 coordinate 72,257, forward strand.
GAAGATCTACGAAGAATGGTGGGGCGGGTGTTGGGAAGAGGCGATGTAAAACTTTTTGGGGAAATAAAAAAAGTTGATGAATATATTTGGGACTTAAAAGCACTAGGAAATCCTGAAACACCAATTGCAGAAGAACCAGTGGTAGTGGAGACAGAGAAAGAGTTAGGGTCGAAAGCAGTAGACCCATATGTATTAAGACAATTACTGAGGGACTTGGATGAACACGAAGCAAAACTTGATTTGGAAGCGGAATCGGAAAGGTTGGGGAGAAGATATGGGGTACCAAAGCAAACAGTAAAGGATTTGATTGCTGAAAAACTGAAAATACAAGCTCGACTGAAAGAGGAATTGCTAAGAGAAAATCCAACAATGGAGCCAGAAATGGCAGAGATTGTAGCCGACGAACAGAGCGAAATGGAGATGGCGGTGAGGGCAGAGTTGGAAGAAGCAATGGTGGCGGGAGGACAAGTAGAGGAAGTAATAAGAGTCACAGAAGAGACGGTGGCAAAACTGGTGGAAGAGCCAGAGGCGGAATGGATACAGATAGAAAAGGAGGGTCTGAGGAAATTAAAATTAACCGAAGCACAGCGGGAACAGATTAGGGAATTAATAGAAGAAGTAGCAATAGAAACCGTGGTGGCCCAGAAAACCGAAAAAACGGTTGAAGGGCTGTTAAATAGAGTGGGGGAAGGAGAGTTATTACCAGGGGTGGTAATAAGTCCAACTTTGAAAGACGACTTGACGGAGATTGTGGAAACAGCAATAAACAATGACCCAACAGCGGCGGAAATGGAGATGGTTCAGATGTTGGAAACGCAGGCTGGAAAAGTAATACCTGAGGCGGTGAAAGTGGAAGTAAGGGTGGCGGTAGCTGAAATGAGACGATTTGGAGAGGAACACCCAAGAATAGCCGAAGAGCACGAGTTGATAGAGACAAGAAAAGAGGTGATAGCGGATTTTGTAGCGGTAAATGGAGAGTTGGACGAAGAACAAAGATCATTGGTGGAAGAATATGTGGATGGTTATGTCGGGTGGTGTAGAGCGATTGAGCCAATACGAATAAAAACAGAAGAGGTTGAGACAACAGATAAAGAAACGGAAGAATCAGAGGGGGGAGGGAGATTAACGAAGACGCAAATAGAACAAGGAATACCAAGAGTGGAAACACTAATGCGAGTAATAAGGACACCCCAAAATATTTATCAAAAATTGATAAATATCAGAACAAGATTGGAACGGGCCGGGGTGAAAGTTCCGGCGGTTTTTAACAAAAATATCCGATTCGAAACGTTTGAACGAATAAACAAGATGGTAATGGAAAACCCGGCGGTGGAGAAATTACTTTACTTTGCTCAAAAAAGAGAGGCCTTGGGGCTAGCAATACGGACTGGAGTAAGAGTGGCAGCGGTTAATACGCTATTAAAAATAGGGGCACCGGCGATGGCAGGAAAGGTGTTGGGCTGGGTTGGGGTTGAAACTATTGGAAAATGGACCGTGGAGGGGTTTGTCAAGTTGTCATTGCGAGCAATAAGAAGATATGGAGTGGAGCAAGGGGTTGGTTTGATGATAAAAGCAGTGGCAACAAGGACAGCGGCAAAAATGGCGGCAGGGACGGTGGGAAAGGTGGCATTGGAAGCAGTAATAGTGGCCTTGGGAGGAGCAACGGGGCCTCCGGGATGGGTAATAACACTAATACTAATAGGATTGGATATTGCCTGGCAGGCGGTGAAATTTGTTTTCAAAAGAGTAAAAGCATTTTTTGATAAAATTTCGGAAGGATTGGGTCTTGACACTCCATGGCTTGACAGTTTGCTGAGAGACAATTTTGGAAAATTTGGAGGATCAATAGTAAAGAATGTGGGAACAATGGCAGCGATGGCAGTTGGCCTACTGGTGGCAATTCCAACAGCGTTAATGGCAATACCATCGACAATAATAGGATTAATAGTAGTACTAGTAATAGTGGTGCCATTGGTGGCTACCCAATTGTTGACAGCGCCGCAAGTAGCGATGCTGGTGCCACCACCAATGGGTGGAGGGTGTGTAAGAGTAATTGATGGCGCGGCAGAAAACGGAGAAGCAAACTGCCCAAGGGGGCTACCAGAACAGACGGCAGAGGGGGTAGACAGAGAAAACTATTTTAGATTGGCAGATCAGTGGAAGAGTGGTAAAAATCATGCCAGAGAGTGCTTCGATGCAGTGGTGTGCAAGTCGAAAGCAGCAGGAATTCTGCCGGCTTGGTCGTTATGGGCCTGGTTGCATGAATCGGATGCAAGTAATTATTCGCACGGGGAAGTAGAAGATTTTGGAATACACACTGGAGGGGTACCAAACAATGATTTCAATGCTCAACTAGAAAAGTTTTTGGAAATGGATCATGGAGCATCGTGTGGTGGGGATTATTGGCTGGGGTTTGCGTCGATGTATTTGAATGGGACATGTGACCCAGACCAACCACATGTAACAAGTGGTCAAACAGGAAGACAATATTATGAGGAACTACAACAAACATGGGCCTGGGTAACAAACGGAGCACCACTACCAAACTCGATTCATGTATCACCAAGTGGAGGAAGTTGTGAGGGTGACACAAACCTAGCCAGAGGTGGAGTGCGAATAACGGATGAAAATGGACAAGAATGGTTGTGTGCTGATGAAGAAACGGCAGGAGGAATGAGTAATAGTATCGTAGCACCACCATGGGTACCAATGGGAGAGATCCCCGAAGGGTGTCCAAATAGGCTGCCGGCCAATAGCGGATACTTTACCCAAGGACCATTTGCGCCTAACTGTAGTCATGAACACATGAGTTCGGCGGCGATCGATATTGGAATTGGAGGCGGATCGGAAATCGTAGCCACACATCCAGGAATAGTTAAGTTTGGTGAGAGTTATGATGCGATTTATGGTTATTATGTTGACGTGTTGGGTAAATGTGAGGGGAAAGAGTTCTTTACTAGATATGCTCACATGCCAAGTTTTCCGAATATTCAAAATGGAGCGCAAGTAAATGCAGGAGATTACATTGGGCAGGTTGACACTACGGGCTCATCAACAGGGAACCATATTCACTATCACATTAACGGGCTGGACAAATCTTATTTTGGACAATATTTGGGGTTGGATGAGGCGACAACGGCACAATTGTGGGGATGTTGTGGAGTGGAATGGAATGGAAAAGCCTGTCCCTGATAGCGTAAACTAGAGAAGATGAGGAACAAAAAAGTGGTGGTCATAACAATGCTAGCGGTAGTGGTGGTGTTGGCGATAATTAGTTTGATGGCGAGGAAGAAAAACGGAGGACAAAAAGAAACACCAGTGGCGATGCCAACAGTAATCAGAAAAAGATTACCAACAAAGTTTGACTTTTCACAACCAAAAAGTATTGGCTGGAACTTTAAAGAACCAAACAGAGTGGAAAAAATAGACAAGTTGGCGATAGAGAAAGCTGCAATTAACCTTCAAATAATAAAAAAAATGTTGGCAATAGTGGGCTTAAATGAGGGTCAGAAAACTTTGGAAAAAAATGGATTAATAAACTTTGGTGACGGAAAAAATAAAAGCGCTTATTTTGACGTATATAACAATAAGTTTAGCTATAGCGAGATAATTAGTAGTCGTGATCAGATAAAAGACAAGGGCGAACCGATGGCGGGTGATTGGGAAAACAAAATTAGAAAGACAATGGGATTGGAAGGGGTAGAAATCAGGGTGGTGTCAAGAGAATATAAGAAGATTGTTAACCCAAGGTGGGTAACAACAACCGAGAGCGAAGCGGAGGCAACGGAAATCAGGGCTAATTACTATTGGGGTGATTATCCCCTACTGGGTTTTGCGGGCGAACCGATGACAGTATTAGTGTCAAAGACTGGAAGAATATTGAAGATGGAGGTAGAGATACTTGGTAAAGTGACGATGAATGAAGAGACAGAATTGATAACAGGTGAAGATCTAAAAAAAATTGGGGCAAGTGGAGCGTGGCTGTGGAAGGTTGATGGAGATACGGAAAACGAAGACGTGGGGGCGGTGACAATAACTGGGGTGAGTTTGGGGTATATTTACAACCCAGAGGGAGTGGTGGGAGCATATTGGATAGGAGAAGGAAATGGAATATTGGGATCAAAACCAGTAAAAGTTAAAGTGATCGTACCAGCAGAAAAATGAAAAAATATGGATTGGTAATATGGCTGATGATGGTAGTAGTAACAATGGCGGTGGTTAAGTGGCGTTATGGGTCGTCGAGAGGTGAAGAGGTGGTTCAAATAACACCAACACCGACACCAATAATGGAGCCAACGACATCAATTAAAGAAGAGGATTACCCATTGTGGAAACTGCTCCCCTACTCGGGAGTGGGTTTTACGGTCGACAGATATATAGAGCCATTGACATTGGTGGTGCTAATTAAAGGATTGGATAAACAAATTGTGACTGAAGAGATTGGAAAATGGATGGAGGAAAACGGGGTGAATCCAGAAACACATAAGATAGTAATTAGTAATCAGTGATCAATTAACAGTTAAAATAAAATAATGAAAAAAATAATGCTAGCAGCAATAATAATTAGTGGTTTAATGTTTGGTGGGTGTGGAACAACGACCGAGAACAGTCAACAGAGGATAGAACAAAATGTAGTAACAAAAGAAGGAGTGGTACAGACAAAAATTGGGGACGAATACGTACTAAAGACGGATTCGGAATTAGTTAATATGACGAGTAACAAAGTAAACCTTGACGACTATATGAAGAAACAGGTAAAGGTAACAGGGATGTTTTCTGGATCGACGCTGTATGTGGACAGGGTAGAAGAAAACTAGAGAGGAACTTCTGTTGGAGCAGAAGAGGGATTGAGTATCCGCTGAAGTTCTGCGAGGAGAATATCAGCTTTTTCGCCGGAGAGAGGCAGTCCGTTATTTTGCCCGAGAGCAGTGATATTCATAGCCTGAGTTGACGAATCAAGAAGATCAATCCTAAAAGCACTCTTTGAAAGCGAGGTGTCGACACCTTCAAGTTTAATAGTTGTGACACCAGGACTGGAGGTTGGATTTCTACCAATAACTACACTTAACTCCGAGGTGGTGGGGCAATAATGTTGCTGGACCGCAAGAGTGTTAGGATGGTCCTGGTTGCCTGGAAAGATTGATAGAATGGAAAGTCCGGGAGCGGATGAATCTGGTAAAAATACAGGCTGAAGAATCAGTAGACCTTTTTGGTCAGCGAGTGGAACCGAGATGGCGGTGGTTTTGAGGGGGAGCAACTTAGGCTGATGATCGATACCAGATATCCATGAGCCCGCCTCTTCTTCATAAGAGAATATCCCGGTAATGGCTCTGGTAATACCTATCCAGGCTGAAACATCAATGCCCGCAACTGTATCACCCGAGATGAAGCGCTGTTCGGAATATGTCAACATAGAATTATTAATCTTGTAACCTAACAGGCATGATGATGTGGGTGAAAGAGGGGTCGGAGGTGTCGTGAAAAAAACCTGGAGTGAGGGCTTGATTGAGCTCGATGACAACATCCTTGCCTTGATTGATGGCTAAGAAGTCGGTAATAAATTTGTAATTAAAAGCAATTTCGAGTGGTTCACCTTCAAGTTTTGATTCAAGAGTAACTTGGTTTTGGCCAACCTGAGGAGCATTAGCAGATAACTCAAGAGAAGATTTTTTGATTTTAAAGCGAACAACATTGGCCGACTGACGAGCAAAAACAGATGCAATTTTAATTGATTGAGAAAATTCTTCACGGTCAAGGGTAATTTTGGTAGTGTAACTGTCGGGGATAATACGTTGATAATCGGGAAACTCACCTTCGATAAGACGAGAAACTAATTCAACGTCATTAAGAACAAAAACAATTTGATGTTCATCGGTGGTAGGTCCGAGAGTAATTTTTTGGGTGCCTTTGCTTAACTTGGTGACTTCAGAGAGACTGCGGGCTGGAATAAGATACGAAACACCATTGGTGGCTCCATCTTTTAATTTGAGAGGGTTGGTGAGGTGGATGGTTTTGAGAGAAAGACGAAAACCATCAGTGGCAACTAAAGTAAGACTGTCGGCCGTAAAATGACAAAGGACAGCAGTGAGAACTGGACGAGAGTCGTCAGTGGCGGCAGCAAAAACGACTTGGGATATAGCCCTGTCAATAAGAGAAAGATCAAGATCAAAACTAGTTTTGGGGTTGATAGAAGGAATGAGAGGAAAATCAGCAGGAGGAGTAGTAGTAAAAGAGGATTGTGATTTGGAAGACGAAAGATGGAGGAGATGATGATCGTCTAGTTCAAGGTCGACACGACCGGTAGGAAGATAGGAAACATACTCGGCAATTTCGTGAGAAGGAAGAGTGAATTGGCCTTCGGAGTCTATTTTGGCACCAATCCAGTAATTAATACCAAGTTCAAGGTTGGTGGCAGATAGTTTGAGACGGCCAGAATCAGTAGAGAGAAGAATGTTGCCCAAGATTGGAAGTTGGGGTCGAGAAGCAGTAAAACGAGAAACATTTTGAAGAGCAAGATTGAAATTTTCTTGAAGAAGGGAAAGTTTCATGCTGGTTAATTCTAATTAATAAGTAATATAAAGAACAGTAGTGGTATTAGTAGGTGGAGTGGATATGTGAGAGAGTGGAGGCATTAGGTCTTAAGTTTTGGATGAATTAATGAAAACGAATGTTGATAATGAACAAAAGGCGGTAAGTTTGTTTTGGAGAAGTAGGTATTGGCTTATAAGTAGTGATGGGTTTTGGGAAAACTTCGGGGGAAAAGATGGAGGGCAATGGTGGAAAAATCGGTGGATAAGTAAGTTTATTGGTGGAAAAGTGGAGAGAATCATTTAGAGAAGTTGTTTGAGACGGTGGATAAGTTGTTGAGTTTGGGGATTAGTGGAAAGTTCGGATTGGATTTTGTCACGAGCGTGCATAATGCTGGTGTGGTCGCGACCGCCGAGAAGGTGGCCAACTTCGTCCAAGGGTAGTTTGAGTTCGGTAAGAAGAAGGTAGGCAGTGAAGTGACGGGCGGTAACCAAGTCTTTTTGACGGATTTTCCCACAAAGATCCCCTGTTTTTAGATTGAAAAACTTGGCACAAACGGAGATAAGGTGACGAGGGGTGAGGGAAACTGATTGTCGAATATCGATTGTTGATGATGGGTGCAGAAATGATTGAATAAATTCGAGGGAGACAGGATTGATTTTCCGAGATTGGGCCTGGAGAAACAATTGTTGAAGTTGGCCTTCAAGTTCGCGAATATTGGAATTGGTGTTTTGGGCCAAGGTTTCGGTGGCTTCGGGTGAAATATTAACATGAAGTTCGTCAGCCTTTTGGCGAATAATGGCAATTCTGGTTTCGAGATCAGGAGGTTGAATGTCGACGGTTAGACCGCCAGTGAAACGGGAGACAAGTCGATCTTGAAGATCCTTGATGTCTTGGGGCTTGCGATCGGAGGTAAGAATGATTTGGCGACCGGAGAGATAAAGGGCGTTGAAAGTGTGAAAAAACTCTTCTTGGATATACTCTTTGCCAGCAATGAACTGAACGTCGTCGACAAGAATACAGTCAGCAGAACGATATTTGTCTTTGAATTGGTTGATATTTTTTGAGCGAAGAGCGGAAACAAGTTCATTACCGAAAGTTTCGGCAGGAAAGTACTTGATTTTGAATTGGGGATTACTTTTGAGAAGTTCCCAACCAATGGCTTGCATGAGGTGGGTTTTGCCGACACCAACGCCGCCCCAAACAAAGAAGGGGTTGTAACTGTTGCCAGGATTTTTGACGATACCTTGTGCAGCGGCAAAAGCGAAATTGTTGCTGTTGCCAACAATGAAGTTGTCGAAGGTGTAGTGGGGATGAAGGCCAGTTTTGATTCCAGCGTTGGCGGGAGCAGGACTGAGGTGAGGGGCTTGGGTTTGAGAAAATAAAGGGACAGATGAGAGAGAGTTGTTTTTGATGGGTTCTTGAATAATAAACTCGATAGTGGTGTTGAGTTTGGTTTGGTTGTCGAGAGCGTCTTTGAAGAAACGGTAATAGCGTTTTTGGTTGATGTCGACAAGATAGGAATTGGGACAAGCAATGGTGGCAGTGGTGCCCTGAAGAGCGATGAGTTGAGCTTGGGAAATAAAGGTATTAAAAACAGCCGGGGCGAGGACAACTTTGATTTCTTCTTGAGTGTTTTTCCAGATTCGATCTAAGTCCATAATAAACCCCTCTTGTGTTCTCCCCTTGACAGGAGAGAAATATAAAATAATTGATAGTAAAGGCAGAAATATGACAGGTTGTCTGGGGGAAGATAACAGTTGTCCACAAAGATGATAGAGGAGTTTTCCACAATTGGGAAGAGATCAAATGCAAAACCCACCCCCTATCCCCCTCCCTTGAAAAATGAGGGGGAATGGCTGTTTTAGTGGTGATTTTATGTGTTAGAATACAAACATGAAAGAAAAAGGGACATATCAACCAAAAAAGAAGAGAAGAATGCGAGTACATGGATTCTTGAAAAGAATGGCGACAGCTAAGGGGAGGAAGGTGGTGAGAAAAAGGAGACTTAAGGGAAGAAAGAAACTGACAGTGTAAATGCTTAAAAAAGAAAATCGAATTGGAACCAAGAAGGAATTTGAAGAAGTAAAGAGAGGAGGAAGATTGTATCAGACTCCCCTATTTGGATGTATTTGTTTAAAGACAGAAAGTGGGAAAAGTTTTGGATTTATAATTTCGAAAAAGATTTCTAAGAAAGCGGTTGAAAGAAATAGAATCAGAAGGTTGTTGGCCGAGGTAATAAGAAAACATTTGGATGAGTTCCTTGAAGGGACGAGAATAATCTTTTTGGTAAAAACAGCAATAGTTGGAAAGAGTTTTGAGGAAATAGAGGAAGAGATCAGGAAAATAAGTCATTTATGAAACCCGTGATTCTTGAGTTGCTTAAGTTTTATAAGAAATACATTTCGAGGGGGTATAGTTGCCGAATGGTACCAAGCTGTTCGGAGTATGCCTATGAGGCGGTGGAGAAATACGGAGTGATTAAGGGTGGGTGGGTGGCGCTTAAAAGAGTGGCAAGATGTCATCCTTGGGGTAAAAAGGGAATTGATTTGTTAGAATAGAGGATTATGAACTTGTTAATAGCGCCATTTATTAACGCGATTTTTGGTTTGTATTATTTGGTTGGAAATTTGGGATGGGCAGTGGTGTTGGTGACGGTGGTGATTAGATTGGTGTTGCTACCGTTGTTGATACCAAGTTTGAAATCGGCAAAACGAATGAGGGAATTGCAGCCCAAACTAAACAGATTGAAAGAAAAATATGGGTCGGACAAAAAGGAGTTGGCGGCAGCGCAAATGGAATTGTATAAGTCGGAAGGGATAAATCCCCTATCAGGTTGTTTGCCTCAGTTATTGCAGGTGGCGGTGTTGATCTTCTTTTTTTCGGCATTTAATATGGTGACAAAATTTTCCGAAGGGAAAGGAGGAATGGAGGAACTGAATGTTAACCTAGTAAGTTCATTTCGAATTGACGAGGAGTTTAGGTTTGGATTGGATTTTATGGGGTCTGATTTGACAAAGACGCCAGCAAAAATTTTCAAGGAAGGGATTGGGGCAGGACTGGTGCTTCCATTAGTGTTGTTGATAGGTTCGGGGGTGTTGCAGTATTTTAGTTCGAAACTGATGATGCCGAATGTGGAAGTGGATAAGAATGTGGTGAAAAAAACAGAAGATAAGGAAGACGACATGATGTCGGCAATGAGAACACAATCTCTTTATATGATGCCGGCAATGACGATACTGATAGGGTGGAACTTTAGTGTAGGAATGCTGTTGTACTGGTTTACCAATAGTGCGGTAATGCTGGGACAACAGATGGTGGTGGAAAGAATGGGAAAACTATCGTAGAATACGACCATGAAGAACAAAGATAGAAATGAGAAGATTTTGAAAATAGTGTGTGAGTTGTTGGAGAAGATGAATGTGGGAATTGAGAATGTGGTGGTGGAGGATATGGTGACGGAAACGGAAGGAGAAGAAAATCAGGTGTTGGTGGCGGTGACGGCATCGGCAGTAGCAGAGAGATCGAATGCGGCAGGACTGATTGGGTTACGTGGTAGGAACCTGGCAATGATTCAGTTGATATTGTCGTTGCTGGTGAAGAATAAATTGGGTGAGTGGGTAAAAATAGTGCTAGATGTGAACAATTATCGTGAAGAGCAAAGGGGTAGATTGGAAAAGATGGTAACTAGTTTGGCGAACAAGGTGTTGGAAACTGGTAAAGAGGTGGCGTTGGCTAATATGAGTTCGTATGAGAGGAGAATTTGCCATATGGTGGCAGGGGGAATCGAAGGGGTGGTGACGGAGTCTGAGGGGGAAGAAGGAGAAAGACACGTTATCATTAAGCCTAGGGCTTAATGAAAATTGCGAATTACGAATTAAGAATTAAGAACTGGTTGTTGGTTTGGTGGCTGTTGTTAATACCGACGCAATTGGGGAAACATTGGTGGCCGGAATGGAGTTATGTAAATGGGATTAGAGTTGATTACTTGTCCCCTACTTTATATTTGACTGATTTGGTGTGGGGAATTTATTTAATTTTTAATTTTAAATTTTTAATTTCTAATCAATTTAAAAATTCTTTAATTTCTAAAAAACATTGGAGGTGGTGGGTAGGATTGGGATTGGTGGCGGTGAATGTGCTGATATCGACTAATAGATGGGTAGCGGTTTATAAGTGGGTGAGAATTTTACAGTTGTACATAACCGTAAAATTAGTGATTAGTGATCGATTATCAGTAATCAGGTATTTGAAATGGGTAGTACCGGTGTGGGTAGTGGTGGAGAGTTTGTTGGGGTGGGCACAAATAACAAAAGGTGGGAGCTTGGACGGGGTGTGGTATTGGCTGGGAGAAAGGAGGTTTTCGTATCTGACGGTGGGAGTAGCAAGTTGGGAGGTGTGGGGGAGAGGCTTGGTGAGAGCGTATGGGACGTTTTCGCATCCAAACAGTATGGCCGGATTTTTACTGGTAGTTTTGTTGTGGTGGAATATGAGAAAGAAAAAGGGTATTTGGTATTGGGTGGTGATATGGATGGGGATGTTGGGGATAGTAATAAGCGGAAGTAGAACAATATGGTTGTTGGCTGCCGGATTTATGATTTATGAACTAAGATTTGTGAATAAAAAGTTAATTGGTGGAATTTTGGTAGTAGCTGGGGTGGTAATAATGATATTGGCAGGAGTAAATGAGAATTACAGAATTGGCGACTTTGTGGGTGGGTGGGATAGAGATGGCTTGAACAAGAGAATGAGTTTGAATTTGGTAGCGATAAAAGTGTGGCGAGACAATCCCCTATTTGGAGTGGGTTTGAATAATTTTTTGGTGAGATTGCCAGAATATCAAAGTAGTGGACAATATTGGTTACAACCGGTACACAACATTCCGCTATTGTTATTGACGGAATTGGGAATACTTGGGGTGTTGATTTTAATTTTTAATTTGAATTTTTTAATTTTTAGTTTCGGGTGGATGATGACGGCGGTGCTGGTGACAGGAATGGTAGACCATTATTGGGTGACGTTACCCCAAAACATGTGGCTGCTGGCGTTGGTGGTAGGATTGAGTGATGCTAAAAAAACCAATAGTTAATACAATGTGGCAGGTGGGCGGTAAGGTGATGGTGTTGGGAATTAGTTTGGTAACGACAGGAATTCTGACTAGACGGTTGGGAAATCAGGCTTATGGAGGTTTGGTGCTGATTAGTTCTGTTTTTATTTTGTTGGATTCGTTGGCGGATTTTGGGACAAAGATTATTGGAGTTAGAGAGCTGGTAAGAAGTGAAAAATTTTTTGGGAGTGTGGTAGCGGTGAGATTGTTGATGACAGGAGTGGCATTTGTGGTGGGGTTGGGATTGATTTTTGGGTGGGAGGGTTTGGGTCGGATGAGACTGGAGGCGGTCATGGCTTTGATGATGATTTGGTTGACGTCGGTGGGTGGGAGTATGGAAATAGGATGGCAGAAGGAAATGGAAATGGGAAAGAAAGTGATAATGGATGTTACCTTTCCCCTACTGTTTTTGATGGGAATATGGTGGTGGAAGGGTAGGTTGGGTTTAACGGAGGTATTTGAAGGATATTTGATAGCCAGGGTAATAAGTTTGGGGGTAGGATATTGGTTTACGGAGGTTAAGTATCGTCAGGGATGGGGAAAAATTAACCTAGAAAAAATTAAATATTTATTAAAAGAAAGTTGGCCGATGGGGGTGTATTTGCTGGTGTTTGCTGCTTATGACCGAGCGGTGGATTCGATGATGATTGAAAGATTTAGGGGGATAGCAGAAGTAGGATGGTATGGATTGGGATATAAGGTCTATTCAAATCTGGTTCAGCCAGCGTATTTTTTGGTAGTAAGTGTGTTTCCCTTACTGTCGAAGGGGACTGGAAATACGAGGAAGTTGTTTTGGAAGACAATGGGGTTGTTGGTGGCGGGGGCGGTAGTGATAGCCGGAGTGGTGGCAGTGGCGGCGCCATGGATGATTGAACTGTTGGGGGGGAGAGATTTTGCACCGGCGGTAGGAGTACTGAGGGTGTTGATGGTGGCGTTAATGTTTGCATATATTCAACACCTGATTGGTTTTACATTGATATCGAGAGGTGAACAGAGAATCTTGTTGCTGATTGGATTGGTGGCGCTGGTGTTTAACGTAGGGGTTAATTGGTGGGCGATTCCAAGGTTTGGGATTTTGGGTGCGGCGGTAGTAACGGGGTTGACGGAAATGTTGGCAACGGTATTGATGGGGTGGAGATTGTGGGCGAAATATTAGATGGTCGGTAACGGATTTTTTTGCAGTGCTTCCCGATACTAATCGATCGGGACTTCACTTCGTTTGGCACACATTTGTTTTGTACTAAGAAATTGTTACGGCAGCATTTTTGAGATATTTTACTATTCATTATAATTACGTTTTTTACACCCAAAATCTGGGGTCAGAACAAATTCTTGAGAGTGGGTTCGAACCAAATTTAGCTTTGAAAGGAATTGGTTGGATGTTTAGTTGGCCGGTGAAATCTGAACAAAAACAGGAATAAGAGTAATGACATATTTTTCACGTTATTACAAAAATGAGTTTGGGATTATGATAAAGCTAAAATGGGAATAACCGCATAATAACCGAATTATTACCGTAGAGGGGTTTTTCATTTAGAATAGAAACATGAGTTTGACGATACCGACGGCAGTGATTGTGGGAATTGAGGCATTTGGGGCGGAAAGATTGGCCGAAGAATTGTTGAAGAATGATTTGCGAGTAATTGGAGTTGGGTTGGGAAGTAGCCTGGGGGGGAGGAAAAACTTTGAACTGTGGAGTGAAAACCCAGTAAGTTTTGAGGGAATTGATTATGTGTTTGATTTTTTGGGGGAAGTGAATTGGCAAGAAAGTGGACTATCAAATGAAATCAAACTGGGTCTGATAAGTTTGAATAATAAAAATAAGGCGGATAGGTGGAGAGATAAAATTGGTGAGGCGGAATTGAATTGGAGAATTGTTGAAGCATATGGGGTTTATGGGCCGGGAATGGACCAGAGAACCGATGAAGGAGTGGAGTTTTTGGTTGAGGCTTTGAGATTGGCAGTGTTGAACCAAAACTTGGTGTTGCCGCCGACGAGTGAAGAATTGAGGTTGTTGAATATAAACGATTGGGTGGAGGGAGTGATGAGGGCGATGTTTTTGAGAGGGACAGAGGGAGAAAGTTGGTTGCTGGCGGGAGAAGGGGTGAGTTCGGAGGAAGTGGCGAGGGCGTTGATAGACCAAGCAAAAATGACAAGAGTCAAGGTAATTTTGAGAGAGGGGGCAGTGGCGAGTGTACCGAAGGAGAGGGTGGAAACGGCGTGGGAGCGGTTGAGGTGGAGACCGGAGATTGGCTTTGGGAGGGGAATAGCAGAAACGTTGCAGTACTTTTTTACAAAGATTGAGGAAGAGAGGCGGACCAAAAAAGTCGCTGAAACAGAGGTTAAGATGCCGGTGGCAAAAAAGTACGAGGTGATAGTTGAGGAACAGGTGGTGAAACCAGTAGTTGAGGATGAGGTTTTGAGTCGAAATATTGAAAAAACAATGGAAGAGAGTGAGGAGGAAAATGGGGAAAAGGATGAAGCGGAAGAAGTGGTGGGGAAGAAGTTGAATTTTGAAGAGGCGGAGAAGGTGGAATTTAAAATCAAAAAGATAACGACAGAACCATTGAGGAGAAAAATTGAAGAAGATAAAGAAGAAGATGAGGTGATTGAGGTAAGGGAGGGGATGGAGAATAGTGATCGGAGACCCGCCACGGCGGGCGAGCCAGTAAACAGTGAACAGAAAATGACAGGCAAAGTTAAGAAGATCAAAAATTTGAAGTGGATGGGATGGGTGATGGTGGGATTGTTGTGGGTGGGGATGATGTTTTGGCCAATAAAGTTGGTGTTGACAGGAATAGCAGGAGTACGAGGGGTGGAAGAGGTAGCAAAACTGTTGGAGGAAAAAAAGTATGAAGAAGCGGAGAGAAAAATTGAAAAATCAATGGAGTTAGTGGTGAGAGCCGATGAAGGAATAGATGCTTTGGGGATAAACAGGCTGGGGGTGGCAAGGGATGGCCAAACAATATTGAGGGCGGCTAAGGAGGCGTTGTTGGTGGAGGAAGAGGTGGGGAAATTGGCAGTGAAAGGGGAAGCAATGTTGGGAGGAGTGTTTGGGGAGAAAGAGGTGGAGTGGAAGAAAGGCTTGAAAGAATTGGAGGAAGTGATGGATAGGCTGATGGAAGGAATGGGGAGGTTGTCGGCTAGGCTGTCGGGGGATTGGAGCTTTTTACCGGGGAAGTGGAGATCGTGGAAGCAGCAAAAGGCAAGAGAGTTGGCGGAAGGAAGCAGAAAGATAGCATTGGCGAGAAAAGGGATGGAGGTATTACCAGAATTGATGGGGTTAGACGGAAAGAGACGAGATTATGTGGTGTTATTGCAAAATGAGATGGAGTTAAGACCAGGAGGGGGGTTTATCGGAGCTTATGGGATATTGAGTTGGGAGGGGGGGAAATTGTTAAATTTCGAGGTGAAGGATGTGTACGAGGCAGACGGACAACTAAAGGGGCACGTTGAACCGCCGGAAGAGATTAAAAAATATTTGGGTGAGGCGGGGTGGTTTATGAGGGACGCTAATTGGCAAGCAAGTTTCCCGGCGGTGAGTAAGGATATACAGTGGTTTTTGGAAAAAGAAACAGGAAGGAAGGTGGATGGGGTGGTAGGAATTAATTTGTCGGTAGTAAAAGGTATTTTGGGGGTGGTGGGAGAGATTTATATTCCTGATTTTAAAGAAAAGATAAATAAGGACAATTTGTATGAACAGGCTGAGTTTTATTCGGAAAGTAAATTTTTCCCGGGGTCAAAACAGAAAGCGAGTTTTTTGGGAGTGACGGGAAAATACTTATTTGAGGAGATTAAGGGTTTGCCGGTGGAAAAATGGCGGAGACTGATAGAAGAGATAGTAGACAAATTAGAAGAGAATGAGGTACAGATGGTACTAAATGATGGAGGAGCAAAGAAAGTGTTGGCAGATTTGGGGTGGGATGGAGCAATGTATGGAGGAGAGTGTGCGGTGGGAGGGGCGGATAAGTGTTTGGCAGACTATTTGTATGTGGTGGAAGCTAATTTGGGGGTAAACAAGGCAAATTACTTTGTTTATCGAAAAATGGAAGAATTGGTGGATATTGCCAATAGCGTGATAGGGAGGGTGGTAAAAATTAGTTATGAGAATACAGCCAAGAATAATAATTGGCCCGGAGGAGACTATAAAAATTACGTGCGAATGTACTTGCCAGCAAACGTTAATTTGGCGGAAATAAGTGTGGACGATGGGAATAGAAATGGGAATAAGAGAATTTATGGGTCAAACGAATTGAAAATAAAGACAGTAGGGAATAAAAAGGAGATAGGATTTCTGGTAGTGGTACCAGTGGGGCAAAGGAGGACAGTGGAAGTGAGATATAGCAGTGGAATAGATTTGGGGAAAGGGGAAAAGTTTTCTTATCTAAACTACATTCAGAAACAATCAGGCTTTGGAGATACGGGATTGGTAGCGCTAGTGTCAATGCCGACAGGGTGGCAACCATTGCAGGTTCAGCCGGCGGCAAGTGTAGTAGAAGGAAAGCTGTTGTTTAATATGAAATTAAACAAAGATATTAAAATGGGAGTGGAGATTGGTAAATAAATTTGACAGCCTCGTGACAGTTTTTTTTGTTTCTATCAAATACATGGCCGTGTTGAACGAAACAAAAAAATATCACTTCGGTTGTCAAATATATTTTTAAACGTAGAGTGAAAAATTTTATTAGAAAGAAGAACAAACCCACCCCTAACCCCTCCCTTGAAGAAAGGAGGGGTAAGAAAAAGAATTTCTTGAGAATTAAAGAGAATTTTAGGTGTGAGAGGTGTGGGGAGGAGGTGGTGGGGGATGGGTATACGGATCATTGTGTTGCTTGCTTGTGGGGTAAACACGTAGACAGAGAAGTTCCCGGCGACAGGGCGAGTGAGTGCGGAGGAGCAATGGAACCAATTGGAGCAGTTTATGAAAAAGGGGATTTTAGGATATTTTATAAGTGCCAAAAGTGTAAACATGAGTTTTGGGTAAGAGAAGGAGCAGGAGACAATAGGGATAAATTGGTGGAGTTGTGTGGTAAAATGTGAAGTATGGCTTTATCAGAGAGTGACTTGAAAAGTTTGAACCTGGGGGAGTTAATTGATTTGTCGAGGCAACACGGCGGGATGCGTTTGGCGTTGGAGGAGTTAAATAGAAGGAGAATTGATACTACCGGAAAAACTTCTCCGGATGCATTTTCGAGGTCTGTAGAGAGTTTGATGGCAAAAGTAGGAAGAAAAAGAGCGATTCGGTGGCCTTAGGGTGATATAATCGGAAGATGAAATTTTGGGAAAGATTTGTAAAGAAATCAAAAGCTAAAAAAGAGGAAACCGGAGTACCTAAGGAGATTTTGGATAAGTTGCCTAAGGGAGTAAAAATTATGCGAGTGGAGATTGGGCCGCAGCAAATAATTAAGACGATTTTGTACATAGTGATAGCGATGTGGCTATTGTCGATGCTAAGACAAGTGTTGTTGCCAGAGACGATAGTAAAAGTGCCGTTGTCAACGGCGATAGAAGCGGTAAAGCGGGGAGAAACGGAAGAGATAACAGTGCTAGATAATGAAATAATGGTGAAATTGAAAAACGAAGACAAGGTGATGGTGACCTCAAAAGAGCCTGGAGTGTCGTTGGTGGAGATATTACAGAAGGAAGGAGTGGATGTGGCGGGAGTAAAACTAACGGTGGAGAATAGGACCGGGTGGAAGATGATGGGGGACATCTTGAGCTTACTGCTAACGGTGGGATTACCGATTTTGTTGATATTCTGGTTTTTTTCAAAACAGACAGGGGGAGCAGGAGGCGGAGGAATATTTGGATTTGGGAAGTCAACAGCTAAATTGTTTGTGAAAGGGAAACAAAATGTAACTTTTAAGGATGTGGCAGGGGTGGAGGAGGCAAAGAAGGACTTGGAGGAAGTGGTAGATTTTCTAAAGCATCCGGAGAAATATCGAAAAATGGGAGCAAGAACGCCGAAAGGAGTATTGTTGGTGGGGCCGAGCGGAGTTGGAAAAACATTGTTGGCGAAGGCAGTGGCAGGAGAAGCGAATGTGCCGTTTTATTCGATGGCAGGAAGTGAGTTTATGGAAATGCTGGTGGGGGTAGGAGCGAGCAGGGTGCGGGATTTATTTGGAACGGCTAAAAAAGCAGGAAAGGCAATAATTTTTATCGATGAAATTGACGCGATTGGAAGAGCGAGAGGTGGGTTTGATGGAGGACACGGAGAAAGGGAACAAACATTAAACCAAATATTAGTGGAAATGGATGGTTTTGAGGCAAATACAACGGTAATAGTGCTAGCGGCGACCAATAGGGGAGACTTGCTGGATCCGGCGTTATTGCGACCGGGAAGATTTGATAGAAGAGTGGTGTTGGAGATGCCTGATTTGGAGGCAAGAAAGGAGATTATCAAAATTCACGCCAAGGGAAAACCGTTTGAGGATGGGTTAAATTGGGAAGCGGTAGCGAGAAGAACGGTGGGATTTTCGGGAGCGGACATTGAGAACATGCTCAATGAGGCGGCGATTGGAGCGGCTAGGGATAATAGAAATAAAATTACAGCCGGGGATATTGAAGAAGCGGCGTTGAAAGTAAAGCTGGGGGCAGAAAAGAAAAGAAGCCAGACAGAAGAAGATAAAAAGATGACGGCTTATCATGAGGCCGGACATGCGATTGTAAACTTTGAGGAGTCGTTAGATCCGGTACATCGAATATCGATTGTTTCACGGGGAATGGCGCTGGGATTTACACTAATTCCACCAAAAAAGGATAGGATTCATGAAACAAAATCGAGATTGGTAAAACAAATGGCAATGGCAATGGGGGGAAGGGCGGCGGAAGAGATGGTGTTTGGCGACATTACCACCGGAGCGGCGGCAGATATTAGCCACGCGACTTCGATTGCGAGAAACATGGTGGTGGAATGGGGAATGAGTGATTTGGGACCAATTAATATGGGACCACAGATTGATATTTCGGAAATTGGAAGAACTTATTATGATCCAGCGAAAGTTTCGGATATTATGCAAGCTAAAGTGGATGAGGAGATTAGGAAATTGGTTAACACGGCGTTGGAGAGAGCGAGAGAAGTATTAAAGAAAAATAGAAAGAAACTAGATGAAGTGGCGAAAGTGTTGGTGGAGAAGGAAAGTTTGGATGAGAAAGAGTTTGAGGAGTTGATGAAGTAATTTTTGCTCGTAACATCTTTTTGCAGTGCTCACGCCCTCGTACGAACGCCACTAGGATGACCTGCCTGCCGGCAGGCAGGTTGCCGCGCTGAAAAAGACGTTACTTCGCCAAACTACTTCTCTTTGGGATTAATTATTCGTTGGAGAATGGCTAGTGTTGTAGAATAATTTATGGGTGGAGGAGTTGATGATAAGAATAGGTTATTGCCCAAGCCGGGTTATACATGGATGGAGTTGGTGGCACCTTCTAGGGTGGCATTGGACGTGTCTGAATATAACAAAGTAATTGTGGATGCTTTGCCAGGAAAGGAAGAGGATTTTTGTTTTCGAATGATGTCTTCGGCGGAATGGGAACAGGTGTCGATAACCGGGGTTATTGGAGGTGAAGCATCAGGGCAAATAGAGTCCGGGGTGACTTGGTGGGGGGACAGAGTGGCTGATTCAACTAACCAGAGAGGTGGTTCGGTCCATGTGGGAGAAAATGGGAAAGCAACGTGGGGAGGTGAACTTGGAGTATTGATAGCGGTGCCAAGGGTGGAGGTAGCGAGACGAACAATTGAGGCAAGACCAGCAGTTAGTCCAACTCCAGGGCATATATTTGACGCATATAAGACAAGGGGGACAATGGTGGCTAGTGAAGCTGTTAAAGCGGTGTTTTATGTGAGTCGTGACCGAAACGAAGGAGACTACAAGTGTCATCAACTAAAAAGTAATACTTAGGTTTTTTCTTCTAAGTTTATAATTCGCTGTAATATGGCGAGGGAGCCAAGATAGACTGGTTCGGCGCCGGGGAGAAGGATTTGGCCAGCACCAAGGTTGCGGGCGCGGGAGTAGGGGGTATCGGAGGTATAGTTGACAATGCCAAGATCAAAGGGAGCGGGGTTGAGGTCGACGATAGTGTTTTTGGGGGCGGTATCGGCATAGGTGGCTTCGGAGACAGCAGAAAGAAAAGGGCCTGATTCCATTTCGACAACAGTAAGATTGTTTTCGGAATATTTTTGAAGCAAGGCTTCGTTTTCCAAGAAAGTACCGAGAACGGAAACAGCCTTTTGGTGGGTGAGAATCGAACCCTGATTGTTGGGGAAAGGAAAGAAGGAGTTAAAAACATTGTTGATCATATAAGTGTTTTGGGAATGTTCGTCAAAGACGACACGAGGAATTTGGATGTCGCCGATTTCGCTATTGAGGACAGCGGATTTACCCAGGATGTAAATACCTTTAATTTTTCGAACATTTTCCAAAATTTCTTTGAGGACATGATAGGCGGTAAAACCAAGAGGGTAATCGATGTTGAAAATAAGAGAGCTGGATTGTGTTAATTGAGAAGGATTTGAAATTTTGAGGCGAGGATCTGGGGAGCGGGAAATGTTCTTGACAGGAAAGATTTGGACGTTAACGTCGAGATAGTTGTTGTTGGGGATATTAATAACCCCTAAGTTTTGTTGATATTCCTGGTATCTTTGGCAACAATCCTCTTCCGTCAGAAGGAACTGGGAGGCAAAGTAGAGGAAATCATTAGGGTGAAGAAAAATCTCGTTGGACTGAATTTGTTGCCAGGTTTGGTAGAGGTCAGGGTGGGTGCTTTTGATAACTTCGATAATATGATCCTGGTTTTGGAGAATAAAGCCGGTGTAGAGATTGAGAAGAGAGTGGGAATTGCTACTGACAAAATAAAGATTTGAGGTGGTGAGGGGAAGAGCGGATTCGACGGTGGTAAGAATGTTTTTCCACCATTGTTGGATATTCTTGGTATAGTCAACCCAAGAACCAGCTAGAAGCCGAAGTCGAAGATTTTTTGGAGCCTGTTTGATAGTCTCAAAACGAGCCTGGGAATTTTGGCCAAGGGCTGTTTGAAGGCTGGGGTCAGTCGAAGAAGTATTGGATTGATGAAGTTGATTGTGGCCGAGTTGGTAGGCAATAAGAAGATTGACAATGTCGTCGACGTCGGAGACGGAAGCGATAAAAACAGCCAGAGTTTTGGTGGTAGGATCAAAATAGCAGGTACGACGGCGGGCGGGGGAGGAAACACGAGTCCAGGAAGTAACATTAGGGAACCCGGCAGATTCGAAAACTTGGGGGTTTTGACCCAAAATGACCCTATCGGCCCGATCGATTGATTCGGGGAGGCGGAGAAGAGAGTAAATGAAGGCGTCGGAGCCGTTCATGATGGGTTCCATTTTGAGGAAAGAATTGGTGAGAGAATTGATGGTAACTTCAAGATTACTCTTGAGGGCGGAGTGATAGGAACGAAGGTGGAGGGCGATAGAATCGATGGAGTTCATAGACTAATTATCAACGACCAGCCCCAAATTGGCAAATGGGTATTATGGGATATTTCTGGTGATAGCGAAACAAATGGTGGGTTGGTATAATGGGGAATATGGCGGAGAGAATTTTGAATTTACCCGAGTCTTATGCGGAGAGAGCGTTTATGGGAGCGGAGGCTCAACGGGTGGAGGGTTTGGCGAGTCAGATTTACAGAGAGAGGTTGCTGCTTCCAGTAGATGAAGCTGATAGGAGGACGCGAGCGGGTGTGGCTATGAAAATGGTGCATGATTTAGGTGAACCAAGAGCTGATATGGTTGGAGGATTGCTTCGGATGATGGAGGATCCGGCCAGAACCGTTGATGTAAGGAAGGAGATTGGGGGGCGTCTTGATTTGTTGGCGCAGGCCGTATATGCAGTGATGAGATATGGAGAGAATGATGATTTACAAGATGTTTTGGGGCAAGGGTCGGTGATGTCGATTGAGGAAGTGTTGCCACCCCCTTTGAAAGGATTGGGGGAGAGAGTATGTGCTTGTGTTTTTGATCCGGAAGGGCCAGTAATAAAGCGATTGAGTGAATTAGACGTTATAAGACAACGTTGTGATGCGGCAACATCTTTGGGTCGCGACGCTTTGGGTAAAGCAATCAGAAGAGCTTACATTGATTTTACGGAGATGGATGTGGATGGGAGACATAAAGCTGAGATGCAAATGGCGATGGCATATTTGAGTCATGAAGCAGAGAAGCTTGAACCAGAAGATGGAGATATTTTAGAAATAGGCGAAAAACATGTAAGGGGTCGGGTCGGTGGTGGGAAAAGAGGTGCCTATGATGGTAGAAGATATGGTGAACCGGAAGGTCCTATGGGGAGGATGGGTCCGCTATTAATTCCCGAGGAAAGTCTTGGATTAATGGAGGTTGTTGTTAGCCCAGAAACGGCTAAGGCGTGGGTAACTACTACATTGGTGCGAATGTCGGAAGACCCCTTGTTTTTTGCGAGTTGGTGGCAAGGTCGAATAGCTGACCAGTTGGTGGATATGTTGGCGACAAAGTTTGGTTGGGGTACGTTTACGGCTGAATATGCCGAGACAAGAGATTGGACGTATGCAGTCTTGTCAGTACTTGGAATGCAGGAGGTTGATAGGAACGCAGACGCAAACTCTGATAATTATGGTCAGTTTGCGCCTCCGAAGGAAATGGCCCACTCGCTACACTGGGATGATGGCGGAGAAAAGTATGGGTGTTTGAGGGATAACCCTAGGGTTTTGGGTGTTTTGCAAATAATATTTGAGGAGGCATTTGATCCGGAGTTGGGTTGGAATGTAGTCAAGGCTTTTTCGAGCATAGGAACTCACGATTCTCAAAATGAATACCTGAAAACTTTGAATGGTGAGGACGTTGGTGGTTTGCGAGATTTGCTGATCGAAAGAGGAGTGAATCTTACCGGAGTAAGTGATGATCAGTTGATGGCTGAGGGTCGACTTGCGTTGGCAATTTTTGAGGTGGATTGGATGCCGGAATGGATTAGGTGGGCGAATGAGAAAAAAAGAGCCTTTGTTGAGGGAAGATCTACCGAAGATGTACCTTGGTTGCAGGCTTTTACTGCACCAGGTGTGGTGAATGTGGGGCTAGCGACTTACGACACCTTTGCTTATAGCGGGAAGTTGAACACAGTGGTTGATGAGGATGGAAAAGAGGTGAAGATGCAGATTGGTTACGATCATCCTAGGATTTTGAGACCTTGGGATGTAGCCGCTGGGGCCAAAGGTTCATATAGACAAAGACCAGAAATTGTTTGGGCCATGGAGAGAGTTTTAGTACCTTTTATTGCCAAGAGATTATCGACTGATGAAGGACGATGGGTGAGGGCTAGTGGTGGTGATATAAGGGCTAAAAATGTGCTTGATCGATATTTAAAGTATGGAAAGCTTATGTTTGAGTTAATGGGTGGGGTACAAGCTTTGGAGTTTGACAATTTAACAAATATGGAAAAA
Organism: uncultured Gammaproteobacteria bacterium; assembly: GCA_964503465.1. Lineage (GTDB taxonomy): Bacteria > Patescibacteriota > Microgenomatia > UBA12405 > UBA12405 > CAZCYZ01. Next base: position 95,331 of record CAZCYZ010000004.1, read on the forward strand.
GTAGCAGTTCTGGCGGCTAATTTTTGGACCGGTCAGAACGTGAGTGAAAATGTTAGCTTGGGGGGTGGAATAGAGGTGAGAGGTAATCCGGAGTTTGGTAGGTTTTTGGCGGATTTATTTGCATTGAAGACTGAGGCAATGTTTTATCCGGGCTATAGATCTGGTGCGGACTTGGTATTAAATAAAATAAGAGGACTGGATCCGTTTGCTGGGGAAAAGGAGAAGGCCATTGCGTTGGAGGGAGTTTTGGGTCCGAACGGGAATTTTGCTCATGGTTGGGTGGCTGAAGTAAGGAGAATATATGGAATCGATTTATTGGCAGTAGATAGAGCGTCTGGACAAGCCGCTTATCCACAATTTGTGGATGCGTACATGAGGGTGTTTATGGACACCCCAGATGTGATGGAGGCCCGAAAGATGTATAGGAAAGCGCAGAGATGGCTGGATCAGAATAGGTATTTAACTTTGATAGGTGGGGGGCTTGGGGTAGTAGCTGCTATTAGTGGGAAAAGATAAATGAAGATTTTGTTGGCGAGTTTGCTATTGCTGTGGAGGTTGGTGGATGAATTAGGGCGAGGGGGTGGATGTTGGTCCGCTTGGTGGTGGAGCTATGGGTGGGGCTGGTGGTGTTGGTGGAGTGCCGCCGGTTGGGGGGGTACTAGCAAGTCTGCGTCGGTTAGCTTCTGCTTCGTAGTAATTTCTACGAGCTTTATTAAATTGATCAAAGGCATTGAATCCTGTAGAAGCGATACGGATGGGATCGGATGCACTCTGCCCTATAGCTTGGCCCCAGGGAGATGGTTTGAGCATAAAGACAAACTGGGGAATCATGTCGGGGAGTTTGCTTAGAAGAAGTAAGGTGGAGAGGCTAATAGCACAGACGGCAATGTAGGTTCCGGGAATTGGAAGGGAACCGCTTTGGAGAAGGTTGGGGACCCAGAGACCAATGTCAGGAGGAAACTGACCTTTGGTGAATATTTCAAAGATGTTGGTGGCAGTTGAGGCGACATCGCCAAGAAGGATTTGGATAATAATGGCGTTGGAGAGTAAGAGAAAAAGGTAGGAGAAAACAAAAACAGCAAGGTTGGCAATTACATCCATAATCCAGGTAGAAAAGCCCATTTTCATATTTGGGAAAGCTCCGAGACCAATTTCCAGTGGAGCAATAACAATTTTAAAAATAAGGGTGGCGTAACACTTAAAAAGACCAAGAGTAAATTTGGTGACCCAGAAAAAGATCATGATTAAAAGAATAAGAAGAATGATGGCGGCGGTTAAACTACCTAGGTTGGCTCCAATGATAAGTTGAGTAACGCCAGAAAATGGGGCACTAACGCCCAGGGGGGCGCTGATGATACCGCCAATAATATAGCCGATTAAAAGACCAAGACAAATGGTACCAATCGCGGGAATAGCCAAGAGACTAAATAAGAAGGTAATATCGGGATTCAGGTCTGGTCGGGGAATGTGGGAAAAAAGGAGGCCAATAATGGGTGCTTTTTGAAGAGTGTCAAGAAGACTGTTGATGGCTGGACTGGGATAGAGGATGAGGCTGACACCAACTCCTTGAATAAAATAACTTAAATCGATAAGAAGACCAGCGATAGCATAGGAAAAAGTGACAAGAATAAGAGTGGTAATTAGATTGGGGATGGCATTTTGGATAGTGATGACGGCTTGAGGGGAGACTTTAACTCGAAGTATGATCATGATGCCAATAACAATGAAAATAACCGAGGAGAGCATGTAGACGGCGTTGCGAAAACTGCGCCAAACAAGCATGAGTGGTTCAAGGCCACGGAAACCAACACCTTGAGCATAAGCAGATTTGACACCCAAAAAATTATTGAAAGTATTGGCAATATAATTGATACCGGAAGCGGGTGGTCGATAGAGATAACCGACAAAATTGTTGGTGGCACCGATAACTCCACCGGGAATCCAACCGTATTTGATAGAACCATCGTCGTTAAATTGGGGTTCTCCGGCAAGAGACTTAACACCGAGTATAATTTGGGTTTCAAAGGAGGAAGAAAGCCAGGATTCTTGATTGCCTCCCTGTTTGATAGCATCAAACTTGTCTTTGATAAGATTGTCGGCGGCAAGGGTGGATGATGAGAACAATAGGCAACAAACAACAAACAATGGCAGAAAGATTAAAAATCGGCGGAGCATGATAGGAAATTTTAACATAAGTTAAGCATTAATTTGGTTGCCAAGAAGAAGGGTATAGCCATTTTTTGAGCTGAAGGCGAAGATCGGCATTGGCTTTACCAGGATCGAGGGTGGAACCATTGGTGGTCGATGAGGCGGGTTTGATTTGTTCGTTAGCGGAAGCAGGAAGGAGGTAGCGGGAGGCAGTTTCGTCTATTCGAAGCCCTTCTTCGAGGCGGCTGTCAATTTGATGAGTGAGCTGGGTGGGACCTTTAAAGGTTTTAGATTCGGTGAGAACGCCACTGAAAAATTGTTTGAAGTATTGGGCAAAGAAGCTAATTGGGTTGGGACGGTCGGGAATAGCGGTACCAGAGACTGTTTGGTCGTAGTTGCGATCGACAATTTTGGCTGAGGCGGGAATGAGGTATTTGATAGTGGATTGACCGCCAACACTGGCTGGACCGGCGCCTTGAGGAAGAGAACGAATTTCTTTTTTGCAGTTTATAGCCTGACCGGAATTGGTGAGGTCGCATTGTTCAACAACCATACCGAGAGAATTGTCGTCAATGGGCTCGATGGCAAATTGATAAGCTTTTTGGTAGTCTGAAAGACTGTGAGGAGTGGAAACTAGGGGAAGTGAAGGAACGAAAGCGGAAAGAGGAAGACCATCTTGGGCGGTGGCAGGACAAGGCTTGGCGGGATCGTAAAAGATAGCTTGATTGCGGAAGTAGAAGGCAACTTGGCTGATACGCATTTTGGGTGATTTACTGATGATACTGTCGACGGTGGTGCCAGTAAAGTCGCCAGCAAGGGTACGATAAGCAGAAACCATACGTTGACCGATGAGACACTTTTGGAGGTGGGCAGGAAGGCTTCTGCGGGCTAAATTAGAGGAATTGTATGAAAGAAACTCCTGTTGAATAGTGGCAGAATCAGCTAAAGGATTAGTAAAACGTTTGGCCATGTGGGCGTTGTAGTAGTTGAGACCATTGTTGGTGTATTGATCGAGGTTGAGAGTGTCATCAATTTTGTCAACAGTGAGTGATTGATAAATTGGTTGACCGTTACTATCAGTACCGGTAGTGATTGGGTTGAAAGTTTCTTGAATGGTGACAGTTTTGACATGCTTGACGGTGTCGACCTGTTCGGGGTCGGAGGGAAGATAATTTTGGTCCTTATCGTCTAAGGGATGACTAAGAGTGGCGCTATCGATAATTATGGGTAAGCGAGCCGCCACTGCAGGAACTGCGGCGAGAAATATGAAGTATAAAATATGAAGTATGAATAAGACTACTTTCATCCGGGAATGACAAAATCAACAACATTGATGCCGGTGAAATTCTGAATTAGACGGAGAATGAACCAAGAGGCGATAATACCAATAAGACCAACGAAGGCAAGGGTGAGAGTAGAAGAGGCGGCGGCGACTTGTTTGGGGTCGTTATTGCTTAGGAGATATTTAAAACCGCCGGAAATAAACATAGCTAGAAAGACAAGGCCGGCAATAAGGGTGATGGCCTGAAGAACGTTGTAGAAAAGACACTCGAGACCTTGAATGGTGGGAATGTCACCGTGGGAAATGCAGCGACCAGACCAATCCCTTTGAGCAAGAACGGGAAAGGGGTGTATTAAATGGAAAGTGTTGAGGATTACTGATGCGATAAGGAATAATTTCATAAGCTTATTTTATACCAAAAACCCCGCAGCTGCGGGGTTTGTGTTTTGAAATGAAATCTAACCTAAATGGTTGGAATAGTGAGAGAGAAAATATCGATACCAAAGACAGTAGAAATAAGTTGCATAATAGCCCAGGCGGCAAAAACGATGGCCAGACCGATGAGAGCATTGGTGATTTGATTTCTGGCGGCTTCGACGTTTTTCTGATCACCTTGAGACATGACCCATTTGAGACCACCCCAAACAAGCATGAAGAAGAAGACAAGGGCGACTACTAACATGATAAGAGAGATCCCAGTAGAAATAAGCCTGGGAGCAGTGAGATCACCAAGGCGGGCAAAATCACTACCAGCGGGTGGTTTGAGATTAATATCTTCGGCAAAAACTGGTTTGATGAGAGTCATGTTGTAGGTTAATTATTAATTGATTTGGTTTATTTTAGCACACTAATGGCGAAATCAAGAGGTAAACTTAGAGTGTTGGCAAGGTGAGTCGAAGAGAGTCGAGACCGGGAATGTTGAAGACTAAACCGATAACTCGAAGAACGGCAAAAACAGCAAAAACAACAAAAAGACCGACGAGACAGTAGGTTAATTCGTGTTTGGCGTCTTCGATCTTTTTACTGTCACCCTGGGAACTGATGAAATGGTAGGCTCCAAAAACAAAGTGGTAGGCAAAGTAAATGACACCAACAAACATGAAGATGGAAAAGAGAAGTTGAACAATAGTGTTGGTGTAAGCTTGAGGATTGGTGACTTGAGTACAGTCTTGAAGGACGGGGTTGCAGATCATATCGATTGGTTTTTAATTTAAAGTTTCTAATTTTTAATTTAGAGGCCCATGAGGTTAAACATAACTTCAAGGTCGAAAACATTGTCGATACCAGCAAGAGAGGCAATAAGAGCAGCTAGACCAAGGGCAATGACGACAATAAAGGCACCAAGGATACCTTCGGTAAGACGTTTACGGGCGGTTTCGATTTTACCTTTGTCGCCTTCGGAGGTGAAGTAGGCGTAACCGGCAAGGATCATTTGGATAGCAAAATAAATGAAGGCGACGATAGTAAGAATACCGATAACCTGACCGATGATTTTTTCGGCGGTAAGAGTGGCGTTGCCGTATTTGTTGGGGTCAACACCGACAGGGTCAAGAGAATAGGCAAGTAGTGGTTTAGTTAACACAGCCATTGGGTCCGCAGATTTGGAAATTAATAATACTAAGGCCAGTGAGGCGTTCGACGAGGGCGGCGAGGACGAAAGCAGAAGCGATAATAACCAGACCAAGAATGCTTTGCCAAATTTTGGTCCATGCAGCAGCAGTGGCTTTGGAATCACCGTTGGCTGAGATATATTGAAAACCAGCAGTGATGATTTGGATTACCATGAAAATGCCAGCAATAACGACGAATAACTTGAGAAAATTGCTGAGAAGCATGAAGAGACCTTTGCCGCCAGTGGTTTGGAAATAGGGATTATTGAGCGGGGGATCAACAGTACCGAAAAGCTGCAACATTAGTTGAGTTTAGCATAATATTTAAAGATTGGGATTGAGGATGGGCAGGCCGGTGAGAATCTCGATAATTTGGATGATAAAAAAGGCACCGAAAACGACAATGAAGCCAATGAGGGCGTTGGTGATAATGCTTGAAGACTGTTGGAGTTTTTTGGGGTCACCACCAGCATTGGCAATGAACATAAACCCACCAACAAGGACAAGAATCAGAAGAATGATGCCGCTTAGGGTAAGGGCGTTTTTGAGAAGGATGGAAATGAGGGTGGCAATATTGGGAAAAGTCGAGGAGAGATCACGGCTCCCCCAAGGAATGTTTTGGCCGATGTTTAAAGCTAATACTGGTTTCATCTGAGAAGATTATACTATAAAGTAAGGCTAGCAAAGTAAGTTAGGTTACAAAGATTAGAATTTAGTATAATACGGCCAAACTATGAGAATAAATTGGCTTTGGGTGTTGGGAGGGGTAATGGGATTGGCGTTGGTTGAACCAAGAGTGGTGGAAGCTAGTGGCTGGGTGGGGAAAATGTTGGTGGATGGGGCAATGGAGAGTGGGGTGGCAGAAAAGACGATTGTATTGCTGTTGTTGTTGCCGGTGATTGCAACACTGGTGTCGGTACTTCACTATGTGATTGGATTGTCGGGTTATGGCATTTTCATGCCAACGATGATTGGGGTAACATTTTTGGCGACAGGAATATTCGGCGGATTGTTGTTGTTTGGGGTGATTTTACTGGCGTCAATTTTGGGCAACTTAATGTTAAAGAAATTAAGATTACACTTTTGGCCATCGAGGGCGATTAATTTGTTTTTGATTAGTGTGGCAGTGTTTGGATTAATGATATTAACAGCATCAAATCAGATCATAAATTTGAGTAATATTTCGATATTCCCGGTATTGTTTATGATATTGTTGGCCGAAGAATTTGTAAGAACGCAATTGATTAAAAGTCGAAAGGAGGCAGTTAATTTGATGTTGGGGACGTTGATTTTGGCGGTGATTGGAGCGGTAGGAATGAGCTGGCAATGGTTGCAAAGGATAATATTGGTATATCCGGAGGCGGTGGTGGTGATGGTGCTGGTGGTTAATCTGGTAGTAGGTAATTACACGGGTATCAGATTGTCGGAAATAAAAAGATTTAAGAAGGCGATACGAAGTAGAAAGTGAAGTATGACTTATGATTTATGAATAAGAATGTTTTCATTAAAGCAATACAGGCAATTTTTGACAAAAAACGAAAGGAACAAGATATATTTGCGGAAAAATAGTAGTGATGGGAGAGCAATAGCGGACAGTAAATATAAAACCAAAAAAGTTTTGGAAGAACATAGGGTGGGAGTGCCAAGATTGATAGCGAGACTGAAGAACAGGGACGAGCTGAAAAAATTTGATTGGGAAAAGCTAGAAGGTAACTTTGTGGTTAAGCCAGTGGGTGGTTATGGAGGGGAGGGAATTGTGATAGTGAGAAAAAGAGTTAAGGACAAGTGGTTGAAGATGGACGGGAGGATGATGACAATGGACGAATTACAGTTGCATTGTCAGGATATTTTGGCGGGAAGATATAGTTTGCATGGTTTACGGGATATGGTATTGATTGAGGAGAGAATAAAAATACATCCGATGTTTTTGGGGTTAACTAAAAGCGGGACACCGGATGTCGGAGTGGTAGTTTACAATCGGGTGCCAGTGATGGCGTTTTTGAGAATACCGACAGACAAAAGCGGAGGAAAAGCCAATTTGCAGCAAGGAGCGATGGGGTTGGGGGTAGATCTGGCGACGGGGATTACGACTTTTGGAGTAATAGGGAAGGAAGAAACAATAACCAAACTGTATGATTTGGGCAAGAAGAAGATGAGAAAGGTGAACGGAATTAAAATACCGTTTTGGCAGGAGACATTGGAGACGGCGATCAAAACACAAGAAGCGATAAGAGGTTTGGAGTTTACTAGGGTGGACATTGTGCTTGATAAAGATAAGGGTCCGTTAGTGCTGGAGGTGAATGCTAGACCGGGTTTGTCAATTCAAATTTGTAACAAAGCGGGACTTAAGGGAAGAATGAGTCGGGTAGAAGATATGGAAATTAGAGGGGTAAGTCATGCAATTAGTGTTGCTAAATACTTGTTTGGGGAGAGATTTTCGGAGAAATTGGAACAAAAGGAACGGGTGGGAATAGTACAGCCAATTGAGATAATCAGAGTCAAAATACCAAAAGGTTTTAAGCCAGAACTACAGAAAAGCCCGATTATTAAACAGGGGAAGCACCGGGTGGTGGAGGTGAGAGCCAAAGTAGATACGGGAGCGTTTAGAAGCTCAATTGATAGAATGTTGGCGGAGAAATTGGGGTTGTTGGCACCGGAAAGAGTGCTTTATTATCGTCACTATCGGTCAGCATTGGGAAAAAATAATGATAGACCGGTAGTTGGGGTGGTATTTTGGCTCAAGGGTAGAAAGGTGATGACGGCAGTGAACGTGGCCGACAGAAACAAATTGAGAACTAAATTTTTGATTGGAAGAAAGGATTTAGAGGGTTTTGTGGTATCAACTAAAAAAAATGATAAATGATTTGTTACGGTTTGTAACAATTATTTTTCGCTGTCAAATGCGTGACCGCGTTGAACGCTCTAAAAAATTATTACTTCACCATTAATATTTCTGAGTATGAAAAGAACAAGAATAGCAGTATTTTATGGAGGGAAGATTACCAGACATTTGGTATTGATACGGGAGGCGGCAAGGAAATTAGGCGTTCCGTTGGATTTGGTGTCGTACAACCAGGTTTGTTTTGAGACTGATAGTGGAAAAGTGGAAATCCGAGGAAAAATGTCGGAGGTGGAAAAGAGGGTGGATGTTAACGACTATGGAGTGCTGTTTTTTAGGACAACTGGAAAACACTGGGAGGAGGTGGATCTTATTATAAATAGTATAAATCCCCCTAAATCCCCCTTTGACAAGGGGGATTTGGGAATTCCCGTAATAGTTGATCCGATGGTGAGGTGGGGTAAGCCGAGTATGGCTTGTAAAGCTTGGCAGATGCTTAAGCTGAATGAGGCTGGAATAGGAGTACCGAAAACTATATATGGGAGTTTGTGGTTTTTATATGAATGGATGAAGGAGGGTTTGGGTAAACTAAACCCCTACTTTGTTTTTCCAGTGATACTGAAGGGGAGCGGGGGAGATAGAGGGACGAGAGTGTACAAGGCGAAAAGCTTAAAAGAGCTAGAGAAGTTGGTTAGGAGTTTGAGAAAAAGTGAAGCCGAGGAAGGGAGGCGGTATATGTTGCAGGAGTGGATTGGGAACGAGGGTGATTATCGGGTGTTGGTGCTAGGGGAGAAGGTGTTGGGGGTGATGAAGAGAGCTAGAGATTTGAAGACCGGAGAATATAGAAATAACTTTTCAGCCGGGGGAACGGTGGAGGTGGCGGATTTGCCGGAGGGGGCCAAGAAGATAGCGGTTGAGGCGACGAGGGTGTGTGGACTGATGGTGGCGGGAGTAGATTTGATACCGAGAGGTAGTGAGTATTTGGTGTTGGAGGTGAACAAGGGGCCGCAGTTTAAAGGTTTTATGAAGGCAACGGGAATTGATGTGCCAGCAGAAATAGTTAAATTTTTAGTAAATTTGTCGGATAAACAACACTCGTAATAATTTTTTTTCGCTGTCAAATGCGTGACCGGGTTGAACGCTCAAAAAAATTATTACTTCACCGTTTATCCTTTAGAAATATATGAACAAACAAATAATTACATTTACAATGTCACCACGGCAAAGCCAGTTTGAGGTGGATAGACTGGAAGAGGAAGCAATTAAACTGGGAGTGAAGGTAAAAAAGGCATTGTATCGTGAATTGACATTTGATTTGAACAATAGAGCCTCGGGAGTATATGTGGGAGGGGAAGAAGTAAATAGGAATAATACGATGGGGTTGTGGTTTAGAGTGGCGGGAACGAAAAGTGGAAAATATACCGAGGGACGCAACCTGTTGATAAGATTGTTGGAGAAAGAGGTGTTCTGTGTCAACGCCAGGTCGTACTTGGGTTGGCCACGAATGGGAAAAATTGCCCAGCACGGGGTATTTTTGGCGAACAATATTCCAGTTGTACCAACAAGAATTTATTACACCAAAGATGAAATTAAGGATAGGGGGTTGGTGGAAAAGATGGGAAAGTGGACTTATCCAGTAATTGCGAAGCACGAAAAAGGATATCAGGGGAAGTCAGTGAGAAAATTTGATTGTTGGGAGGAGGAGGAAAGTTGGATAGAAAAGATAAATGAGAAAAATTTGGGAATGTTCTTGTGGCAAAAATATTTACCGTTAAAGTGGGATTTGAGAGTGATAGTGTTGGGAGGAAAAGCAATTGGAGCGATGAAGAGGAGTGCGGTAGGGAAAGAGTTTAGGAGTAACTATAGTTTGGGGGGTAAGGTGGAGGCTTGGAGTTTGTCAGAAAATGAAAAAGTTTTGGCGGAAAAAGTAGCGGTGGTTTGTGGACTTGATTATGGTGGGGTGGATATTATGAAGGATGGTGAAGGGAATGACTTTGTACTAGAAGTGAACAGACAGTGCCAGTTTGCAGGGTTTGAAAAAGCAACGGGAATAAATGTAGCCAAACTAGTAGTGGACATGATATTGAAAAAGCCCTAATATATTTTTATGAAGTATAAGTGGGTAGTGTTGGGATTAATAGTGCTGTTGGTTGGTGGCTTGTGGAGCAGGCGAGATGGGGTGGAGGTGTTGGGGGCGACAAGTACTGATGATTGTCCACTGTTGAGAAAGGGTGATTTGGATTGCGACGGGAGGATATCAATTGCTGATTTTGCAGTGTGGAAATTTAATTATTTGTTGTCAAAGAAAGAACCGACGCCGACACAATCGTTTGGAGAGTTACCAACATCAACGCCAATACCGACTGAACCGTCAAAACTCGAGTGTAAATGGTGTGGAAGTAGTTGTGTGTCTTCGAGTTATGGGGGGGCCTGTTTGGATGTGATGCCGCCGGCGGGGAAGAGCTGCCTGGCAATGGGGGGAGAGTGCAAGATAGTATCTGATTTGATGTCCCCAACTCCAACATTATCGTTTAAAATCCAACCGACATCACCTCCGGCATCAACGGATGGGGGGTCGGCTGACTATTAATAATAGGATATGAAAATAACAAAAGTATTGGGCTTAGTGGTTCTGGTAGGGGCGTTGGTGGCAGGTTTGGTGTTGGTGAAGAGAAATCAGGAGACGAGACGAGGGGCGGCATATGCAGAGATTGAGGCATTGTTTTTGCCAGATGCAAAAAGTGTAAAGATTGGAGACGAAATAACCTCGACTTTTGTATTGGATACGAAGACTCATAAACTAACGGGGGTTGATGTGAGAATTAAGTATGATGCAACAAAACTAACAGCAAAGGAAGTTAACCCGGTGATAGTGGGAGGAACAGCCGGGGCGGCTTTGTTTAGGGCAGAAAGTGATGTGTTGAGTAAATCAATTGACGATTCGAAGGGGTTGATTACGTTAGCTGGGATTTCGATGGAAGAAGATACAGCCAAAATGGCGACAGGAGCGGTAAGCTTGGTGAAGATAGTTTTTGGAGCTAAAACGGCGGGGAGTGCTCAGGTAACTTTAGATGGAGCCTATGATAATATGGCAACGGGTTATAACCCGAGTTCGAGTGATCAGAGTTTAGCGATTAAGACAGTGAAGCCGGCAACATACACTATTTCCTCAACCGTGTCGCCAACAGTAACTAAAGCACCAACTTCAACTATTAAACCAACGGTGGCACCAACTAAGGTACCGACTTCGACAGTTAAGCCAACAGTGGCACCGACGGCAACAAAAGTGCCAACCAAAGTACCAACCTCAACCATCAAACCAACAGTAGTGCCAACGGGGACGTTGAGTTGTAAATGGTGTGGGACTAGTTGTGTGTCGTCGGTTTATAAAGGAGCGTGTTTGGATGTGATGCCGCCTGCGGGGCAGAAATGTACGGTAGTGAATGGAGAATGTAAGGTTGTGTCGACAACTACTCCAACAGTGACGAAAACCCCAACGGTAATACCAACGGTGAAGCCAAAGTGTGGTTGGTGTGGGAATAATTGTCAGATCATAACCTCGTCTACTCGGTGTATAGATGTAGCACCACCAGTAGGTAAATATTGCGTGGAGGCATCTGGAGGTGTGTGTAGGGTAATCTATTCCGATCCGACTCCAACCGGATCTTTGGGTTGTGGTCAGAGGTGTACTATTAATACTAAGTGTGGCAACGGATTAACTT
>CAZCYZ010000005.1:0-56453 GCA_964503465.1 uncultured Gammaproteobacteria bacterium
TCTTAGGCACACCGCCAGCGTTCACCCTGAGCCACGATCAAACTCTTAGTACAAACCCGGCCGAGCCGGGTAAATTTCAAAAGTTGATTGGCTTTCTAGTACTAACAAATGGCTTTGGGAAAAGCTGTTCATTGTTAAGGAACGAAACCGAGGCTAATCGGATAGTAGAGTATTATATTACAGTTTTTGAATTTGTGCAGTAGGTAAAATGGTGGAAAGTTCTTCATCAGCAGCGGTAAAAAAGGTTTGGTAGTGGTTACAAATACCGATGACTAATTGACGGTGGGGTGGGTCGAGTTCGGAGAAAATGTCGTCTAGTAGCAAGAGGGGGCGGTGATGGTAGACACTTTCGAAGAAATTGATCTGGGCTAGACGTACGGCGAGGACGGCAAGGCGTTGTTGACCTCGGGAACCCCAAAAGGCTAAATTCTTGTCGGTGGCAGTAAAAACCGAACTATTAAAAGTAAAGTCGTCTCGATGGATCCCGGCTTGAGTAAAGCCTCGGTTAAGATCAAAGGAAAAGTTTTGCTCTAACTTGTCGGCAGTAAGAATAGAAGGGAGGTAGTTGAGCGAAAATTTTTGGATCTCAATGTCGAAATGGCTGACAAAAAATGAATTGGCATGTTTAACAAAGGAAAGACGATATGAGTGAATAATGTCGGCATTTTTAATCAATGATTGATTCCAGTAAAATAACTCATTTGGTTGTGACCGACCAAGTTTTATTTGGTCGAGAAGTTCGTTTCGATGCTTTAGAGCTTTGTTGTATGCAGTAAGGGCTGAGGCGTAGCGCCATTCAATAGAGGCAAAAAGATCATCAAGAAAGTCACGACGGCGAGAGGGTGAACCAGTAACTAGGCGAATATCTTCGGGCTGAAAGACCACCACCGAGAGATTGTTAAGAAATTTCTTTCGAGGTTTTATAATTTTCTCAAGGTAAAATTTTCGAAGGGTATGACCGTTGTTTTGGGGACTGTGGATTAATTGAACTTCGAGTAATTGAGGCTGATTGTTGTTAACAACCAGGCCCTGGACGGAGGTGTAGGATTTGTCCCAATAAATTAATTGTGAGGAGGATGGGGCTCGGAAACTTTTGCCACAAGAAAGAAAAAAAATGGACTCAAGAATATTAGTTTTACCGGAACCATTAGGACCGATGATTAAATTGGTTTCGGGACAGAACTGAAATGTCCTTTGGCTGTATGAACGAAAATTTTCAAGAATTAGGGAAGAAAGATACACAAAAGGATTGTATCAAAATGATATTGTTGGGATTTATACTAGTCGTATATGACAATTGATATCCCCAGTTATCAACAGAAACCAACCAAGAGAGAGTACTTTACAAGGTTTTTAAGGATCAAAAGTGTAGATGGCAATGGTGATGTGGTGGTAATAAAATTGGAAAATTCCAAGAAAGACGGCGGGGTATATATTTACTGTGATAAGGTTAAAGTGGGAGAAACAAGGGATGAAGGCATCAGAAGAAGTCTACATGATGATTTCGGGTTAGAGCTGGTGACATATCAGTGGATGCTCGAAGACAAAGAGGTGGGGAACAAAAAAGGAGAATTATTACAAAGAATATCTGTTGACGTGTTGGTGAAATATAAAAATATCAGAGATCTGGAGGTGGTTGGATTAGTCGCAAATTGGGCTAAGGCTGAAAACAAGGTAATATTCAAGCGGGAAGAGGCGTTGGAATGGATAAAAAAAGAGACAACATTTGATTTGGCTGGAAATAGATTTGGTAACAAACAAAGAGCAAAAGAATTTATCGAAGAACTGTACAAAGCCGGGGCGATAAGAGTTTGGGTTGAGAATGTTGAATCATATAGCGCGGGAGAGCATACCGACACTGTCGTCGCAATAATGCCAACGAAAACAGAAAAGAGGAAGAAACTATTTGGGATATGGAATAGGGAGCTACAAAATGAATTTCCTGGAGAGGCCGAACAGCAAGAGATGGGACAAACAGAACTGGAATTTTGGTGGGACTAAAAAGTCCAGCAGGTAGGAGTTGAACCTACTTTAGACAGTTTTACAGACTGTTGCCTAACCGTCCGGCTCCTGCTGGTAGTGAGTCCCGGGTGGGAGTCGCCCCGCAGTGGCGGGGTTGCAGACCACCTGAACTCTCTGAGTCCCGGGTGGGAGTCGCCCCGCAGTGGCGGGGTTGCAGACCACCTGAACTCTCTGAGTCCCGGGTGGGAGTCGAACCCACCTAAACGGTTTTGCAGACCGCTGTATAACCGCTTTACTACCGGGACGTGTATGGGAATTTTAATTGATTTATGGCTAATTAGCTAGTCGAGGTTATAATTTGGAAATGAGAATAATATCCTGGAACTTGGCAGGGATGAGGGCGGCGATCAAAAAAGGGTTGTGGGGTTTTATAAAAAAGGACAAAGCGGATATTTATTGCTTTCAGGAAGTCAAGGCATTTCCCGAGCAAGTGCCAATGTTAGATTATCCTGGTGGCTATATCCCCTACTGGAATCCAGCTAAAAAGGCTGGTTATGCTGGAGTGGCAACTTTTACAACACTTGAACCAAAAACGGTAATAGTAGGTGATAGAGATAATGATTGGGACGATGAGGGACGAGTACTGATTACAAAGTTTGATGAATTTACCTTGATAAATGTTTATTTTCCTAATGGGAAGAAGGATAAAGGCAGATTGCAGTATAAATTGGATTTTTATGAATATTTCTTGAAATATATTAACGAGTTAAGAGAAAGAGGAGAAAAAGTGATTTTTGGTGGAGATGTAAACACGGCTCACAGAGAAATTGATTTGGCTAGGCCAAAGGATAACGAGAATATTTCGGGGTTTTTGCCAGTCGAGCGAGCCTGGATTGACAAATTAATCAAACACGGATGGCTGGATACCTACAGGTTAATTAATGGGGACAATATAACTTATTCATGGTGGAGCCAGCGAGGAGGGGCACGAAAAAGAAATGTGGGATGGAGAATCGATTATTTCTTTGTAGATGAAGCTTTGGAGAGTAGGATAAAAAAGGCGTTTATACTACCGGAGGTGTTGGGGTCGGATCATTGCCCGGTGGGGATTGAGGTCGAGATTTAAAATACAACAAGCTAACCAGGGCAATAATAATGGTGTTAGCAAAGGGAAAAGAAAGGCTAATTTCTTGACCGATAAAACTACTGACGAACTTGAGAACAACTGAGTTTAGAATAATAATGACCGTATAAAGAAAGAGTGAAGTTCCAAAGATGTAGGATTCATCGTAATCAACTTTGAAAATTTTGAGAATGAGCTTGGTAGTAAATTTGTACCAAAGATTGGTGAAAAGAATAAATAACAAGGCAAAAGGAATGAAGACAACCGGGAGAAGATAATAAAGAATACGACCATAGTGAAGAACGATAGGGATGGCTATTTCGGAATACTTTTTGATAGTTGGCTGGTCGAGGGCGAAATCGATATTGGTGGGGATTTGGCTTATTTTGAAGGAATTATCGTCCGGATACATAACAAAGTTGGAACCAACCAGGGCAATTGGTTGGCAAAGATTGGAGTATTGGCTGTTAGCACCTAGGGCCGAGAGCGATGGTTGGGCTTCAGCATCAAAAATAACACCGGAGTTTTGGTGGAGCAGTAAGCAATAAGGAGACGGTTGGTTGATTGAAACAATACCTTTGCTAATAGTGACAGTTAAATCACTGGGGTAATTACTGATAATTTGGGAATTAACAAGATTTGGGAGGTTAGCAAAAAACTGATTAACCTTGGAAACAGGCAGAATATAAAAGAACCAACTCAAAAAAATAACAAGAACCAGACTAACAAGAAGGATAATGACAGCCTTACCAGTTTTCATGACTTTATTGTACTACTTTGTGGCCGTTTTCTTTGATCCATTTGCGATTTTGACGCCAATTGGGATCGTAGACTGCCAGAGCAGCCCAAAATCGAGGTGAATGATTCTTGATAGTAAGGTGAACTAGTTCGTGAAAGAGAATGTGGCGGAATTTGTCTTGGGGGAAAAAGGCAATACGCCAGTTAAAGGAGAGATTTCCGGTATGGGAACAGGAACCAAATCTAGTTTTTTGGTTTCTGATGGAAACTCGACCATAAGAAAAACGATATTGAGAGCAGATTTGGAGAAGTTGGTGATTAATAATTTCCTTGGCTTGTTTTTTTAGTTGGATAAGACGAGGAGAACTTATCGTAATAATTGGTTTTATCTTGGTGGAGTTTTTGATGATCCAACTGGAATGATCTTGAATAAATCGATTGATGGTTGAGATTGGGGTAAGATGATGGCAGGAAATAGAAAAGGAAGTCGGAGTTAAAAGACGGAGGCGAAGAGAACGAATAGACTTGCGTTTGATTTCGAAGTGAAAAAGATGGTTTTGGAGTAGGATGCTGGCCATAATGGTATAGTTATTATATGGGCTTGGTGTACATAGGGGCAGACCACCGAGGTTTTGTTTTAAAAGAAAAACTTAAGGCATGGCTGATTGAAGACGGAGTAGAAATGGTGGATCTAGGGAATATGGTTTATGACAAAGATGATGATTATCCTGATTTTGCGATTGCGGTAGGGGAAAGGGTGGTAAGAGAAAGAGGAAAAGGGGTGTTAGTGTGTGGGTCGGGGGTGGGAATGGTGGCGGCGGCCAATAAAGTTAAAGGGGTTAGGGCAGGACAGTGCTTGACGCCAAAAGAAGCCTATTGTGGCCGGAATGATGATGACATGAATGTGTTGTGTTTGAGTGCTGATTTGATCGACGAGGACACTAACAGGGAAGTAATGAAGACATTTCTGGAAACACCGTTTGGAAGTGAAGAGAGATACATTCGAAGAATTAATAAAATAAAAATATATGAATCTAAAATCAGTTAGCGAAATACCAGATGGAACAAAATTAGTGTTGAGATTGGACACAGACCTACCAATGGAGGAGGGGCAAATTCTTGATAATAGTAGATTGGTGAAATCACTACCGATGATTAAGGAGTTACTGAATAAAAAATGTCGAATGGTAGTGGTTGGATACTTAGGAAGACCTGGTGGAATAAAGGTAGATAAATTGTCAATGAAACCAATATATTTGGAACTGATGTCGCTGTTGGAATCGAATGGACAAGACTGGGTGAATAGTGTGTTTGTTGATAATGTTGAGGATACAACTTTGATTGACCAGTCGTTGGCAAATAATGAAATAGTGTTTTTGGAAAATGTACGGTTTTGGCCAGGAGAGGAGGAAAATGATGCAAACTTTTTGCAAAACTTGACTCAGATTTGTTCCTGTGTGGTAATGGACGCCTTTGCGGTGGCACATAGAAATGAGGTGTCGACAACGATGCACCGGAGAATGCCAGCTTTTTATGGCTATAGTTTGGTGGATGAGGTGGAAAAAATTAGGAAGGTGATGGATAACCCACGGAGGCCATTGGTGATGGTGTTGGGGGGAGCTAAGGAGGATAAACTAAATTATTTAAATGATTTGATGAAAATAGCTGATTATGTGTTAGTGGGAGGAAAATTACCGAGACTAATACAAAACCCCTCCCCCGCTCTGCGGGACCTCCCCTTGACAGGGGAGGCTAAAATTGTGATAGCGGAGTTGAGGGAAGACGGAATGGACTTAAGCGAGGAAGATATCAACAAATTTAGGGGAATAATTGGTGGGGCGGGAACAATAGTTTGGGCGGGGGCGATGGGTAGATATGAGGATGAAAATGCCAAACAGGGAACAGAGGCGATGGCCATGGTGGTGGCGGAATCTGGAGCATATAAGATAGTGGCCGGTGGGGATACAGGAGCGGCGATGAGAAGCTTGGGAGTGGTGGATAAGATTGATTTGATTAGTTCAGGCGGCGGAGCGATGCTGACACTATTAGTCAAGGGTAGTTTAGCGGCCTGGGAATAGTATAGAATTAAATAATGAATAGGAAGTTACGAATCGGAATCAATGGTTTTGGAAGAATTGGGAGTGTGGTGCTGCGAGCAATATTGATGGAAAAATATAATGTTGAGGTGGTGGCGATTAATACCAAAGGGGATTTGGAAATGGATTCGTATGTCAATCAGTTTAAGTACGATTCGGTTTATGGCCGTATCCCAATTAATGTTTTTGATGATGACCCGGAAAAAAGTGGAGAAATTGGAAGGTTATGTGTGGGAGAGGAAAGAATCCCCTTCTTGGGAGAAAGTGATCCGAGCAAAATATCTTGGAAAAACTATGGAGTAGAGGTGGTATTGGAATGCACTGGAGCATTTACGGATTCGAAAGCCGGACAACATCGAACAAATAAGGTAATAATATCGGCACCACCCAAGGATAGAAATATTCCGGTCTACATTCTGGGAGTCAATGAAATGACCTACACTGGAGAAAAATTAATTTCAAATGGCTCCTGCACAACAAACTGTGTAGCACCAATAGTGAAATTGATCGATGAGAAAATTGGATTTCAGGAAGGAAATTTAACAACAATCCATGCCTATACTACCAATCAAAATATTGTTGATGGTAACGGTAAGGATCCGAGACGAGCGCGGGCGGGGGCGATAAACATTGTACCGACGAGCACTGGAGCGGCAGAGGCAGTAATAGCGGCTTATCCGGCGGCGGCAGGACGATTTGCAGGAACGGCAATACGAGTGCCGGTGGTGTGTGGTTCTTATTCTGACTTAACTTTTAAAATGGTGCGGAAAACTAGTCCGGAGGAAATTAATACCATTTTTGAAGAGGCGGCAGTATCCCCAAGCTTGGTGGGGAAACTAAAAGTGTCTTATGACCCATTGGTTAGCAGCGATATTGTGGGTAACAATGCCTCGACGATAATCGACATGAGGATGACCAAGGTAATATCGGATGATATGGTGTCGATTGGAGCGTGGTACGATAACGAATATGGCTATAGTTGCCGATTGGTAGAAATGGCGATGTATATATGCAAGTAATTCCGACAGTTAACAAAAAAGAGTTTTTGGGAGTCGAAGAGAGAATAAGATTGTTGGTGGGAACCACAAGATGGGTTCAGGTGGATGTGGCAGATGGGATTTTAACTCCAGGAAAAAGTTTTGAACTGGAGTTACTAACCAAAGTTGAAGAGGAATTGTTGTGGGACATCCATCTTCGAGTTAAAGAACCAATTAACTGGGTAAAAAAATGTATTTTTGTCGGTGCCAGTCGAGTGATTGGTCAGGTGGAGATGATGGTGGATCGGGAAAACTTTGTGAAAAGGGTACAAGATGAAGGAATGGAAGTGGGATTGGGTTTTGATATTGAAACTCAAGTAGATAATATCCCGAAGGATACTGATATAGTGTTGTTAATGGCGAGAAAGGCCGGATTTGAAGAAAAACCATTTGAAGAAAAGGTATTGGAGAAAATAAGAAAAGTAAAAGAGATGGGTTTTACCATTGGAGTGGATGGTGGAATTGGCCTTGATAATTTTGAAAAACTGAAAAGTTTAGGAGTAGACGTGATATATTCGGAGAGTAATTATTTTGATTTGATAAATGCTAACAAGTGAGGAAATACAACGATTAATTGAAGTAGCAAGTGAGGCGCGCAAAAATGCCTTTATTTTTAAATCGAACCATGTTTTTGGATCGGCGGTGCTGACGACCGATGGGGAGATGTTTGGCGGTTGTAATATCGATGGGGTGATTTCAAGCCTAGGAAAATGCGCTGAAATAGTGGCACTTGATCATGCAGTGGCCCATGGGAAATACCACATTAAGGCAGTGTTAACGATAGACCAAGATGAATTTGTCTTCCCTTGTGGGACATGTCTCCAATATTTGGGACAGTTTTACCAAACAAACGGAGTGGATATTGATGTAATAGCCGCCAAGGAGAATGGTGAGCAACAAAACAAGAAACTGACTGAATTACTACCAACCATTTATTTGAGTTCGTCTTTTGACGCGAAATTAAAAAGTTTTAATAACAAATAAACGTGATTAAAACGACCAAGGAAATTAAACGGGTGGCGTTTTTTGGAGACGCGATGCTTGGGCCTAAAACTGCGGAATATAAAACTGCCAAGGAGACAGCCAGACTGTTGGTGAATGATGGCTTTATTATAGTCAACGGTGGCGGACCAGGAATTATGGGAGCGGCGACGGAAGGTGCCAAAGAGGCGGGTGGAAAAGTAGAATTAGTAGTATTGGATCCAAGGAGGGAACCGGATAATTACGAGGGTATTGATGAGGAAAATTATAGATATGCTAGTAAGGTTTATACCACCAAGAGTTATGAGGAGAGATTAAATAAAATCGTCGAGGTGGCGGATGCTTTTGTAATTTTTAAGGGTGGAACGGGAACATTGTCGGAGGCTGGATTGGTGTGGGAACTGGCCAAATTTGATTACGGCCACCATGAACCGATTGTTTTTGTAGGCAAAGAATGGAAAGAGATAATTGAGCTAATCGAAAAGAAAATGAATTTCGAGGAAAAAGAAAAGAGGGTGGTAGCGATGGTAGAGAAACCGGAAGAAGTGGTTAAACTATTGACGAAGATTAACCCCAAACGGCTTTGAGCTCCGGGAAACGGGGAAGATTGAGGGCGTCGAGATGAACTATGTTGATGCCGTTGTGCAGAATCTCGTGATCATTGAGAGCCCAGAAAAAACTTAAAAGCGAAACTGGGGTGGCGGACCAGGGAACTTTGACGGTTTTAGACAAGTTTGAATTATCGAATAATACGGCAACAAGTTCTTGATTTAATTTGTCCCAACGAGTAAATAATCCCTGACGAGTAAGCTGACGCAAATTAGGGTCATAAAAATCTTTGAATTTCCCCTTCCCTATTTGAGCTATCTGGAGATATGAATATTGGACATTAACTTGATGAGCTAGATTTTCGAGAATCGAATCGGATTTTGGAGTTAGACGAAAATCCAGTTTGTCTTCGGGGACTAATTCGTAAAAACGACGATTGATAGTTTGCATGCAAAAAAAGACCTTAAGGAAACGAAGAATGTCTGGATTGGTTATATTGGAATAGTCCATATGGTTACTGATTTTTTAATTTATTTTTAATTAGTCTAACAATGTGTTCTTTGCCTGGAACTTGTTGATAGTATGCGAGTTTGTTTTCAAGTGAGTCAACAGGGACAGAAACTCCAGAAAAAATTACTGGTGAAACTGATTTGAAGTTTCCATATGTGATGACCTCAACGTCGATACCAAATATCGTGTATTCAAAATTATCGTGATTGTTATCGACAATAAATTGTTTTAACGTTCTGGTGACAAGATCCAGATCTTTGGGGTGGACTAAGATATCCAGGTCATTGGGAATGATGTCGACACCTTGCATCATTAGTGCCCCACTTGAGCCAAGAAACCAATCTATATTCAGCGGGTTTAGTTTGTTCGCGAGAAGAACAATTGCCTTGGTAATATTTGGCATATTACGATCTATGGCATTATCCATGGCTGAGAGTTGTATCTAATTTCGATTGGAAAATAGTCGATGGCTTTGATTTCGTCTTTGGTCAGAGTGAGGCGGGCGATTTGGGAGTGGGAGGTGGCATAAGACCAGGATTGGTCAAAGATAAAGTTACCGAAGGAATAAAAAATTGGTTTATCTTGATAAATTTCTGGTTCCTGCCAAACGTGGGGGTGATGGCCATGAATAATATCGGCACCGGCATCGACCATTTGATGGGCGAGATTAATACGCCATTTTTCGGGTTGGGGTAAATATTCATTGCCCCAATGAATGGAAATAATGAGGTAATCAACTTCGGAATCATGTTGTTTAATTTGAGATATTATTTTGGCCTGGTCCAGGCCGGGATAAGTAACAAAATCGTAACCGAGGAAGCCAAAAGAAATATCATTAACGGTTTCAGTGTAAAAATTATCGTAGAATCCACGGGGAAGAGATTGACGAGTTTGAGTTAAACCGTTTTGACCGTAGTTGAGAATATGATTGTTGTTTAAATTGAAAATAAAATTACTTAAATAAGGTAAAAATCGGGTATCACCACAAAAAGTAAAAGTACCGGTGTAGCCGGTAGGACAATCATTGATGATTGGGCTTTCAAGATTGGCCAAATTAAAATCATTTTGGGACAGCCAATCAGAAGTTCCAGCAAAACTCCAAGCAAAATTATTTTTATTACGAGCAGTGGAAGTAATATGTCGACCAAGACCAAGGTCTCCGACTAGCCCTAGGCTGACAGTCAGGGTGGGAGTGGAGGTAGGGGTAGGAGTGGAGACAGAAGTGGGGGTAACAACTGGCGAGGGCGGGTGTGAGATAAGTGATAGAAGAAACAATAGCAATGCTTTCACTGTCTTTAGTATACTTGAGGGATGCGAAGGACAATAATCTTGGTATTGGGAATTGGATTAATGCTGGGGGGGTGTACGCCGATTAATAAAAGGGCGGGAATAGAAGTTATATCCTACCCAACCGCTAAAATTTTTATTGACGGCAAGGAGGCAGGAACAACCCCGTATAAAAATAGCTATCTGAAGCCCGGGGTGACAGAAATTAAATTGGTGACAACAAACAGAGAATGGAGAAAAACAGTAGAGTTGACCAATAACATCAATACGGTAATTGACTGGGAAATTGGGGATAGTGAGACTTTTGATGGTGGTTATGTATTGTCAATGGAAAGAACTGGCGATGTTCAGAAGGCTGGACTGATAGTCAACTCTGTACCCAACGAAGCGGCGGTGGCAATTGACGGAGAAATGAAAGGATTTACACCAATGAGATTGGAAGAAATTGGAGAAAATGATAAACAAATAACCCTATCCTACCCAACCCATAAATCGTTGAATGTGTTTGTTAAAGCGATAAAGGGATATCGATTACTGATTGATGCTAGGTTGGCGACGGAGAACACTCCAAAAGTTGAAATAGTAGCAGAACCGACAGCAGTCTTAAGTAGCGGATTGACGGAGATAATGATAAAACCAACGGAGACTGGATGGTTAAGGGTGAGAGGGTCAGCTGATAGCGCGGCGGCTGAAGTGGCGAGAGTAAATCCGGGAGAAAAGTATAAATTACTAGAGGAAAAAGACGGATGGTATCGGATTGATAAAGGTTGGATATCAGCTAAATACGCCGAGAAACTTTGAGAAGAAAACCAACAAAAAGAAGCACTAGACCTAAAAAAACATAGAATTTTTGCTGGCTGTTGAGAAAGAGAGACAGAATTCCTAAGCTTAAGCTGATAAAAGAATAGAATAACGATATCTGAATGCGGCTCCAACCGAGTGATAAAAGTGAATGATGGAGATGATCTGGACCACCCGAAAGAGGGAAACGACCAGAGACAATTCTTTTGATGAGAACAAAAACAGCATCAATAATGGGGACACCCAAAAGAAGGATGACGGTGGCCAGCTTGGCACCAGAAAGAATAGCCAAGACGGCAAGAAAAAATCCAGCTAAACTTTTACCACTATAACCAGGCATGATTTTTTGAGGAGGGAGATTAAAAGGAAGAAAACCAAGATAGGCTCCGGCAACAGCTCCGGCCAAGATAACAACTGGCCATTGAGAGATATCAGCCGAATATCGAAGCCCGAGAATACCGATAAAAATAGCAGAAATAGATACAAAGCCGGAAAGCTGACCTTCAACACCTGACGACCAACCAACAAAGTTCATACAAGCAACAATCCAAAAAATAGCCAACAGATCAGATATAAGCCAAATGGAATGGGGACCAAAAAAATCAAAATTAATTCTGGGCCAAGAAAGATCGATAACACCACCGAAAGGATTGGAAATATAGGCGATACCGATACCACAACCAACAACAACAGAGGCAGCCAAAAAATTAGTGAAAAGACGAAAGACGGGACTAATATCAACAATGTCGTCCCAAAGTCCAACCAATAGAACGAGAATAGAGGCACCAAGAATTCCAAGTAGATGTTGGTCGGTGGGAAGGAAGACGATTGAGGTAAGGCAAACAGCACAAAAGATGGGAACACCGCCACCTCGTGGAGAGGCAGAGGTGGCAGTAGAGTTGTGCGTTTTCTGTTGTTTTTTGATTGGATCCTCAACCCAACCTCGGCTAACAAAAAAGTGGCGAATAAGTGGAGTGATAGTGGCAGAAATAATGGTCGATAGAATGATAGCGAAGAAGAAGTTTAACGG
Source organism: uncultured Gammaproteobacteria bacterium (assembly GCA_964503465.1). Taxonomy (GTDB): domain Bacteria; phylum Patescibacteriota; class Microgenomatia; order UBA12405; family UBA12405; genus CAZCYZ01. The sequence continues at coordinate 12,115 of CAZCYZ010000005.1, forward strand.
CATTAGGATACAAGACTAATGATTTGATATAGGGTAACCAAACCAAACAGAGTGAAGAGAGCGGAAAAGATGAGCAAAAGACGGGAAAAAAAGTTTATAGAACTAAGAAAATAGACAGCAAGAATACTGTTAGTAACAGTAATAAGAATGGAAATAAGGGGAATAACAAATAAGAATGAGGCAGAGACTAGCTGAGAAGCACCCCAGGGAAGAGAATAAAAGAGTGGCACCAGTTTGGGGAGGTCGTTGAATTTGGCGATGAGAATAATTAATTGAAGAACAACAAAAAGTACATTCCAGCGAAAAATTTGACGATTGACCTTTTCCTGCCAAAACTTACCCAAGTAAGAAAGGCGAAGAACTAAGGATTGAAGATTGATCATTGATTAAATTGGAAAATTAAGTTTGATCCGATTTGGTTGACAATCAAGTAATAGCGGCCAAGAAATTGATCCAAAAGCGGATAGGGACGGGAGGGATTAGGTGAATAAACAACCAACTTTGGAGGGTGAAATTTTAGTTCTTCAATGGTGGATCGATAGGCTTGAAAATCGACAATGTGGTAAGCAACGGTATATTTGGTTGAAGGAAGACGATTGGAAAGAGAATAAACATAGGGTTGGTCACCCCAGATGAATATTCGATCAGAAGGGGAAGAATTAGAAATAATGTATCTAGCTAACTCATAGGTCGAGCTAACGTCAGGACCAAAAAAATTATAATAGGATTTCTCTGATCTTTGATTGATGATGTATGAATAAAAATTAGAATAATAGGAAAAGGTGGGGTAGAAATAAAATTTATATTTGAGGATGATTGCCAGAAGAAGGATGGGGGCAACCAGAAGACGACAATTTCGAAGTGAAAGGCTTAATAAAAGACAAAGCGGAGGGAGGACTTGAATGAGGTAGTGGGGATAGGGACGGGCAGAAAGTAGGGCGCCAAAAATAGTGGCAGCAAACCAACAAAGAATAAAGGCGGTTTTTTGAGAAACAATTTTTCGGTAGTGAAGATAATAAAGAGAAAAAATGGAGACTATAAAGAGGATAAAACGTATTATAAGACCACCTTGGGTAATAGAACCGGAATGGGAACCAGTGCTCCAGGAGGAGATGTAGCCAAAGTTTTGGAGCAGGGCGGAAAAAATAAAATCGGGAAAGGCATTTTTTTGATAAAAATAAATAGCCCAGAGGGTAATGGGGGCAAAGAAACCAATGATCAGTGAGCCCACCTGCCGGACGGGCAGGCAGTAATTGGTAAACAATAGCTTGATCTTTTGGAGATTAACGACTAGCAACCAGAAAAGTAAAAAGCCAAATTCAGAAGCAACAGGAACTTTAAAGGTAAATGCCAAACCGAGAAACAAACCAGTGTAAAAATATCGCTGGGAGAGAAAAAAATAAATACCTGCAATAGTGGGAAGGAGCATAAAAATCTCTGAATTAGCAATATTGCCTTCGACTAGGGGGATAGAAGTGAGTATAAGAAATATGATGGTGGCAAATTTACTGCGACCAAGGCGGTGAAAAATAATGATAGTAGGAATCATCCAGAGAAGAAGGAGGAGACGAAAGCCAAAAACGGTTTGACTAATAGCGGCTAAATAGTACAAGGACGGGGGTTTGTTGTCATGAATTTGACGATAGAGGGTAAGACCAGATCGAATCCCCTGCCCAAGGGTAAGATAGATACCTTCATCACCGTACCAGTAGGGTTCGAATAGTGATGGAAGTCGGAGTACGAGAAAGAAAATAGAAAGAATCAGGAAAAACTTGTGCTGAAGGACAAACTTCCTAACCATAATTGATTATAGTCTAATTCTATTTTTTGACGGTGACTTTGTATTCGAGACTTTTGCCAAGCATAAGGCGAGTGTGAGAGTGAAGACCGGGAATAACTGACATGGTAAGAGTGGCAATGGGCATGAAAGGCCATTGAAGAAGATTGATAAAAAAACTTTTTAATCCCTTCTTCTGCTCAACAGGGCGAAGTTTCCAGTCAAGGAGAATAATAACAAATAGAGGTAGGAGGCAAATGGTAAGAATGATATTGGAGATACGGGGAAGATTAAAGCCAATGGTGGTTTGAAAAAAATTCGGATTTAAAACAACTGGGAGTGAGGTACCAAGGGTAAGGATAAACCAATTACTAGACCAAATAAGATGGGTTTCGATTAGTTTGACAACGCGTAGGATACGAGTAACTAGCGGTATTTCGGGGTGGTGACGTGATTGTTCGATGGCATAAGGTATATCAATGGCTCCCCAAGCATGTCGAAGACATTGTTGATAGCGATTTTTGAGGGCACCAAAAAAACTATCACCGGAAGGAGCGTCGACAATAGTGGGGAGAAAAATTGGTTCAACGCTTGCCCTGCCGCCGGAGGCAAAAAAAGACTGGAGAAAAATGTGCCAATCCTCAGGGATCATGTCTGGATCCCAATAGCCAGCAGAGTCGATAAGTTGGTAGGAAGCAGAATAGCATGAATAATTGAAAAATAGACCGTCCGGCTCCTGAATGTTGGCAATGTGGAGTGAGTTGCCAATAGTGCCAATAATTCTGATTGGGAAGGGAACCTCGGAAATATTGTGATGCCAAAAAATTGGTGTTTGCCAAAACTTGTAATAACGGTTGGGGTCGGAAGCAAAATAGTAAGTGAGAGCAGAAAAATATTTGGGGTGAAAAATAGTGTCAACATCACAAGTGGTAAGGGTGAGGTTCTCAATTCTTAATTTCAAATTCTTAATTTTAAATTTTTTGAAATATTTAGCGGCGAAAGCTTCATTGCTGTGTTTGCCGATGGTTTCGCCGGGAATATCGGTGGGGTGTTCGGTAAAGGTGAGACTGCCGAAGGTGTGCTGATATTTGCGGGAAAAATATTGAACAGTTTTTTGATTATTATCGTGACCTGCCCGAGCCTCTTGGGCGATAACCAAATGGATTTTTTGAAGATCAATATCTTGTTGGTGAGCTAGACTTCCAACTGCCAACTCGATGACAGGAATCGGCTCTTTGTAGGAAACGATAAAGACAATATGGTTGATGTGGCGATACTTTAACCAAGAAGCACGAAAGTCACGATTAAAAGAAGATAACCAATTAGTAGCTTTAGCAGATTGAATGCGAAAATAACCGGCTATGGCCAAGAGGGCTGATTTAAAAGATTGAAAAAGCCAAAAAAGGAGGAAGGCAATGACAAAATAAGCGACAAACCGAGGAACGATAAATGATCCCCAGAGAGGAAAGAGAATGAGACTCCAAATAGTGAAACCAGGAATAATCTCCCAAAGACGAAAGTTAAGGGACTTTTTGACCATATTTGATGTATTATACGATAGAATAGTGGAAGATGTCTTTGAAAAGGGCGATTGAGAAAACAATTAACTATCTAAGTGGGTACGGAAGGGGGTTTGGGGTGGAGGAAGTCAAAGAAAGGTTGATATCGAGGAAAATATATGGTGATGAAGAAATAGAGAGCCAGTTGTCGGTTGCCGATTATCGATTGCCAGTTAGAGAACAGAAAAAGAACAAGAAACTAAAGAAAGCAAAGGAGCTGGTGAAAAAATACTTAAGCGGACTTGGAGATATTTTGATGGTTGGGGTGACTGGTTCGGTGGCGGCAGGACAGCCAAAAGAAGATGATGACATTGATTTAATGATAATTACAAGGAAAGACAGGCTGTGGATAACAAGATTGAGATTAAGATGGTTAATTTGGAGACAGGGTATTCCTCATAGAAAATATGGCCAAAAGGAGCACGGAGATGAGTTTTGTTTTAATTTGTGGATCGATGACGGAACCTTGGGGCTACCAGCAATAAAACGTACTTTACAAAGTGCGATGGATTTGATTTTGATGCAACCAATACTAAACCGAGAGGGAAGATATGAAATGTTTGTTATGGCGAATAGTTGGGCAACAAAATATGTGGCAACGGGTTATAGCAAGTTAAAAGTTCATCAGGTTTGTAAGATTTATAAAGAGAAACGCAGTTGTTTTTGGCTAGTGGCGAATTGGATGACGTTTGTTGGACAGTATATTTTTATGAGACCAAAAATGAAGGGGGAACTAGTCAGCTTAAGATGGGCGTTTTTCCATCCAGTAGTGTAAAATTAAGCCATTCAATTCGTTATGGAAAGAAATATTGTGATAGATATTATTAAGGTAGTAGCGGTATTGGTGTTGGGAGGAGGAGTGTTGTTTTGGTCGATAGTAAAAGTGTCTGGAGAAGGAATGAGAAAGAATGAGAGTGAAGGTCGACTAAGAACGGTGCCAATAAGCTTTAGTATTAAAAAAAGTGACGGAGGGTATATTAAGGGCGAGTATAAGATTCCGGCCTCGGGAATGTTGGCTAATAACCCACTGTATGGCTTAAAAACCTTACGAAACTGGTTGTGGATTAGGATGGAAGGAGATAGGGTAGAAAAAATACAAGTAAAATTATTAGTAGCGGATAAGAATTTGTCGGAGGCGATAACATTAGTAAACAAAAGTAATGAAAGGTTGGGCTGGGAGGCAATGAAAAAAGCAGTGGCAATGCTGGGAGAGGTGGGAACTGATTTTGAAGAGATTAGCTTGGATGATAGCCGAAGAGTACAACTAAAATTTCAACTGGGAGAGGCAAACCGGGCGTATCGGGAAACAGTAAAATTATTTGAAAATTCGATTGAGATTGATAAATCGGCGTGGGGTGAAATAATTAATAGTCTGGAATCTTGGAACGATGAGATTTAGGAAGTGGTGGATAGCCGGAATTGGGCTGGGAGGATTGATGGTGGTGGCAGGATGTGGCTGGTGGTGGCTTAGAGATGTCCCCAATCCAATGATTTTGAAGACAAATAGTTTTCCGGAATCATCACAAATATTTGACCGAAATAATAAGCTGTTGTATGAGTTTTACGGTGATAAAAGACGGTTGCCGATTAGTCTAGGAGAGATTCCAAAAGAGATGATTGAAGCAACGTTGGCGATAGAGGATGCCAACTTTTACAAACACCATGGATTTGACGTTAAAGGAATATTGCGAGGATTGTACCGAACGATACTGCAAAAAAGATTACAAGGTGGGTCGACAATTACACAACAATTAGTAAAAAATGCTTTGTTAACCCAAGAAAGAACTATTTCAAGAAAAATGAAGGAAGCAGTACTGACGATAGTAACTGAAATACTTTATAGTAAGGATCAAATTTTGGAAATGTATTTTAACCAAACACCTTATGGGGGGACAATGTGGGGCTTAAAGACGGCGGCAAAGGGAGTGTTTAACAAAGAGGTCAAGGAGCTGAGTTTGGCCGAAATGGCATTATTGGCTGGACTACCAGGATCACCAACCAAATATTCGCCGTTTTCGCATCCAGAGGCGGCCAAGAATAGACAGGAGCTGGTGTTGGGAAGAATGGCAGAGTTGGAGTGGATAACCGAGGAGACAAAAGAAGAGGCAATCAAAGAACAGTTGAACTATTATTTTAGTAAGGGAAATATTCTGGCACCACATTTTGTGTTTTATGTAAAAGAAAAACTGGTAGAAAAGTATGGACTGGACAGAGTAAACGAGGGTGGCCTAAAAATAATTACGACTTTGGATTTGAATATTCAAGAAATTGCTGAGGCATCGATAGCGGCTGAACTAGTCAAACTAGAAAGAAATAAAGTAACCAATGGAGCGACTCTGGTGACGGCACCCAAAACTGGCCAAATATTGGCGATGGTGGGGTCAAAAGATTATTTTGCAACTGACATTGATGGGAATGTTAATGTAACCACGTCGTATCGACAACCGGGGTCATCGATTAAACCAATAAACTATGCGGTGGCGATTGAAACTGGCAAAATTACAGCCGCTTCGGTGTTCAATGATGGTCCAGTTTGTTTCGAACAAGCAGGAAGTAAAGTTTACTGCCCAACTAATTATGGCTACCATTATTTTGGTTTACAGACAGCTCGTAATGCGCTGGGGAACTCACTTAATATCCCGGCAGTTAAGGTTTTAAAACTTAACGGGGTAGAGTCATTGGTAGCGTCGGCATCGGCAATGGGAATCACTACCTTCAAAGATGCATCAAACTATGGTTTGTCTCTAACTTTAGGGGGCGGCGAGGTAATGATGGTGGATATGAATGTGGCTTTTGGGGTGTTGGCCAATATGGGATTACGGCAAGGGTTGACGCCAATATTAAAAGTGACTGATAAGAACGGGGTGGTGCTGGAAGAATATCAATATATACCGGGAACGAGAGTACTATCGAGAGAAACAGCTTTTATTATTCAACAGATATTGTCCGATGATGGGGCAAGAAGTATGGTGTTTGGGCGAGGATCAATGTTGAATATTAAAGGGCATCCAGAAGTGGCAGTGAAAACTGGAACTACGAATGACATGCGAGATAACTGGACAATTGGATATACGAGCGATTATGTAACAGCAGTGTGGGTGGGAAATAATGATGGCTCAAAAATGGGAAGTGTGGTGTCGGGAACGACTGGAGCAGCGCCAATTTGGAACAAAATAATGACAGTATTACTAAAGGATCAGCCGGTTAAAAAAGCAACAATTCCAACAAATGTAGTAGGGAAATATGTTTGTAACTTAACTGGAGAACTGGTTCCAGAGGAAGGATGCGAATCACACTATGAGTATTTTAAGAATGAGTTTGTGCCTAGTCAGCGGATATCAACTAAGAGGTCGGTGTTGATTGATAAGGACAGCGGTAGGATAGTGATGCCGGAAGACAATAAACCCAACACCGAGTGGCAGGAACATCAAGTAGTGAGGGATGCGGCTGGCGAATGGGTATGTCTTGATTGTCCGGCAGTGTTAGGGGTTGACATCAAAGCACCAATATTGAATTGAAGAAATGAAAGCAAAAAGGGTAATCAAAGCAGGAAGGATGACCCGGAGTGGGTGGCTGTATTGTGTAGGAACGATAATGATACTTGGCTTGACGGGGATAAGTTGCTGGATGTATATGACAATACTTAAAGATTTGCCAAATATTAATGGGATTTATCTTCCCCCACGGCTTTCAAGTAAAATTTTGGATCGGGAAGGAAAACTGTTGTACAAATTTTATGAAGGAGAAAATAGAAGCTGGATACCATTGTCGAAAGTGCCCGAGTCGTTAATTTGGGCAACGATAGCGATTGAAGATAAAGATTTCTACAGACATCAGGGGATATCAATTAAGGGAGTGATTAAAGCGGCATTGTACAACCTAAAACAGAACGAAGACGGTGAATGGCGGGGAGGGTCAACCATTACCCAACAATTAGTCAAAAATGTATTTTTGAGTGGAGAAAAAACCTGGCGGAGAAAAATCAGGGAAGCAGTGTTGGCAGTGCTACTGGAAAGAAAGCTAACGAAAAATGAAATTCTGGAAAGATATTTTAATCAAGTGGCCTACGGAGGTGAAACGTATGGGGCTGAGGAGGCCAGTTGGCGTTATTTTGGTAAACATGTTTGGGAAATCACAACCGGAGAAGCGGCCTTCTTGGCGGGGCTGACAGCGGCTCCAAGTTCATATTCCCCTTTTGGAAATCAGCCTAATTTGGCGTATTTAAGACAAAAACATGTAATCAACGAAATGGTTGCGGCAGGATTCATTGGCGAAAAAACGGCAACTGAGTTAAAACAAACGAAAGTCAATTTGAGTAAAGATGGAGTAACAATCAAAGCGCCGCATTTTGTTTTTTATGTCAGAGACATGTTGGAAAAAAAGTATGGATTCATTAATTTTGGCAGACAGGGATTGACGATAACCACCAGCTTGGATAGTGGTATTCAGTTGGAGGCGGAAAAGATACTGGCTGAAGAGATGGCTAAAATTGCAAACCTACGGATAAGTAACGGGGCAATAGAAGTGGTGGGGGTTCGAGAGGGAGATATTTTAGCAATGGTGGGATCGAAAGATTACGGAGCGGTGGAGATTGATGGAAAGTTTAATGTAACGACAGCACTAAGACAACCGGGATCATCAATTAAGCCGATAAACTATTTGCTGGCGCTACAAAAAGGATGGTCGTTGGCATCGATGGTAGATGACAGTCCAATAACGTATTATGTGGCAGGACAAAAGCCGTATAGCCCAAGAAATTACAACGGAAAATATATGGGGAACGTAACTTTAAGGACAGCACTAGGGTCATCGCTGAATATTCCATCGGTTAAATTGTTGGCAGAAAATGGGGTAAACAACATGATTGACTTGGGAGAGAAAATGGGGATCACAACTTGGGGGGAAAGAAATCGATTTGGACTATCGTTGGCGTTGGGTGGGGGGGAAATAAGAATGGTTGATTTAGCCCAAGCATATAGTGTTTTTGCAAATCTGGGTCAAAAGATAGAAATCAATCCAATTCAAAAAATTGAGAATTATTTGGGTGAGGTGGTATTTCAAAAAGACTCTAAAGCGACAGAAGTGGTAGAGGCCAAGTATGCATATTTGATTAATAGCGTGTTGGCAGACAATCAAGCAAGAACACCAATTTTTGGATCCAACTCAAAATTGGTGGTGCAAAAAAAGACGGTAGCAGTAAAAACTGGGACTACCAATAATCTTAAAGACAACTGGTGCATTGGTTGGACACCATCATATTTGGTGGCAGTGTGGGTGGGAAATAACGATGGTAGACCAATGAGCTGGGTAGCCTCGGGAGTGACGGGGGCGACGCCAATTTGGAACAGGGTGATGAGTGATTTATTACGAGACAAGGATAATGAAGAGTGGGTGGCACCGAATGAAATATATAAATTATCAGCCTGCGGTAGAGAAGATTATTTTGTAAATGGTAATGAGAAGAACATTAAGTGTCTACCAACAGCAACACCAGCACCGAACGTAATTTTTTAGAGACGAACAACAGTCCAGTAAATACTTTCAACTAAGCCAGGAAGAAGCGATGATTCTGATGGTGGGAAACTGAAAGCAAGAAAAATTTGACGATTGGGAATGGAAATAAGATAGGAGGCAGAAGATGAGGCTAAGTTTTCTTTGATATCAACGCCCGAAGGAAGAACTTGACGAAGAAGGCTGTTGGAGGAGGAAACAGTTTTCTGAAGTTGAGATATCTGTGGTTTTGGATCCTGATTATAGTTTTGGGACCAAACAAAATCACCGGATTGAACATAAATTGACCAAGATTGAAACCGAGTAGAAAGGTTAATGGTGGAGGGATTTGCGGTGGGTAATGAAGGAAGGGTAAAATTAATAGGGGTAGAAATGACAAAACGGTAAGTCCAAAAAATTAGACTAAGACCGGCGGACAAAAAGAGAGCGATAAGAATATATCGGCGGCGGTGAATAACTTTGTCTTGGCGACTGATGGTTTCGACTAAGTCGAGTTGTTCACCGGAGGGAGTAAATTTCTTTTTGGAAATGGTTATATATTCTTTAACTTTTAATTTGATCGCAGGTTAGCAATCCTTCTTTGGCACCAAGAAAGGAAACAACAGACGCAGAGTTTTTGACACCCCAGAAAAGAGCTTCTTCGGGGCTAAACTGGTGAACCAGGGCGGCGACAAAGGCGGAACCAAAAGCATCTCCGGCACCAGTTTCGTCGACTGGGGTGGTGTTAAGACAAGGTGAGAAAAACTTCTGGTGCTGAGTATAAACATAAGCACCTTCACGACCATAAGTAACCGCGGTAATTTTGGGGAGATTAAGTTGGGACTGACTAAAATATTCTGACTCAGTTTTGTTAAGAAGAAGGAAGTCAAGGTGGGGCAGAAGTGGTAGAAGTCGATTAACTGCTTTTAGTTCGCGATTACCGGGATTGAGGGAGAGGTGAATTTGATTTTCGTGAGCAAAACCGACTAATTTTTCGAGAAGTTCAAGGTTGCCCTCCAGGGAGGTCAGGTAAAGCCATTTAGTTTGGAGTTTATTAAAATCGATACTTTTTTCTTCAAGGCGACTAGGGCCGCGCTGGGTTAAGATTGATCGGCCACCATCAGGAGCGACCAGAATAACGGAATAATCGGTGATTTCGTTTTGAGGCTGGACAAGCATGGTGGTGTCAACCGAATTATTGGCGAGGTCACGAAGAACATATTGGGACAATGGGTCAGAGCCAAGTAGAGAGATGCAAGCCGACTTGAGACCCAAGCGAGTAAGGGAAACAGAAGAGTTGGTGGCTCCCCCACCGGAGGAAATTAGACTTTGGGAAATTTCGTTTTTGGAGGATTGAGGAAGAGAAATAAGATTGTTGTCGAGAATAAATTGATCGGATTTAACAAAGATGTCAACCGTAGCGGCACCAATAGATATTACGTCGAACATAGTATTATTGTAGATGATTTACTTGATATTTTCGTAGCGTCCGTCTTGATAGGGAGGGAAACAAACTTCATAGACAATGAGATTTGATTTTTGATCCGCCTGCCATTGCATGGTATCACCGATCCTAATATTGACCGAAAACGGTGTGGGGGTACCTGGAAATTCATAGATTTCTAACTGATTGTCGGAGCGGTGAATGATTAGCTGACCATAACCAGAAATATAACCTTCAATAGTTTTGTCCCCTTCTAAAACTTTTTGAAGTGGAGTTTTACACCCTGAGTCAATTTTGATAATCGCTAGATCTTTTGTATTATCATTGTCAAAAACATAGGTGTCACATTTAACCCCAGGCGCTACGTCGAGTGTTGAAATATAGGTGACAGGTAATGAGTTATCCTCAAAAATAAAACTCTTCATCAACAACTAAATTGGATTAATTTTTGTTTAGCGAGGGCGGCGAGATCGGAGACGACGGGAGAAAAATACTCGTAGATCTTTTCGGAATTAATGGTGGCGAGGGATTTTTGGATGGAGGATTTGAAAGTGAGACGGAGATCGGTGTTGATGTTGATTTTGACAATGCCAAGTGGGATGGCAGAGGAAATTTGGGCGGGAGAAATACCGGAACCACCGTGAAGGGTTAGGAGAGTGCTGGGAATAAGTTGGTGAATTTGGGCCAAAAGATCGAGATTGATAACCTCGGGGGAATCGATACTAATACCATGAAGATTGCCAATCGATACGGCAACAAGATCAGCCCCAGTGGCAGTGACAAACTCAAGAGCCTGATTAGGGGAAGTAAGATTATCAGAAAGAGCGTGGTGGTTGACGAGGTCAATATGATTAAATTCAACCTCAAGGAGGGTGTTGGGGAGATTGGACTTGAAATCACGACAAAGGACTTGGTTGGTGGCGTAGTCAATAGTCGAACCATCAAAATGGACCATGTCATACCCAAGAGTGGAAAGATTCTTGAGACGGTTGATGTCGCGGCCATGGTCGTAATTGATGTAGATGGGCAAACCGTCAGCTTGGGCTTTCTTGACTAACAAGAATAATCTTTCGGCATGTAAGAATTGGTCTTCGGAAGGGGAAGTTTGGACAATACAGGGTAGATTGGTTCCCCTAACAGCTTCTTCGATGGCCTGATAAATTTCAAAAGCATCGATATTGAAAGCTGGAAGAGCTTTTTTTTGGGATTGATAATCAGCAAAAACTTGCTTAAGTGAGGTCATGGATAGCTTTTTGTAAACTTTTAAGCCCGATACCATAATGATCATACAACTCTTGATAATCTCGAGCCGACTGGCCAAACTGGTCGTTAACAGCTAAGTGAATAAATTTGGGCGAGAGGTGATTAACAAGTAATAAACTAGCAACCGCCTCCCCTAGCCCACCAATTTTTTGATGATCTTCGATAACAATAACTTTCCGGGTTTTACGGATACTGGCCAAAATAGTTTTCTGGTCAAGAGGTTTGATGCTGGAGCAGTTTATAATTTCTAATTTATAATTTTTAATTTCTAGTGCCTGGGTAAGAATTGGACCATAGCCAAGAACGGTGATATCGGTACCAGATTGAAGAATATGGGATTGACCGATGGTAAATGGTAGCCGTTTAGGAAAAACAATGGGAGTGTTGATGGGACGAACTAGGCGCACGTAGGCGGGGTGAGGACTATTAGTAACAGTAGTAATTATTTTATCGGTCTCAACGGAATCAATGGGAGCAAAAACCTGCATGTTAGGGAGAGAACGCATGAGAGCGATGTCTTCAAGCATTTGATGACTGACTCCAAGATCACCGGTGGCTAAACCTCCATGAGTACCAACGATTTTAACATTGGCATGGTTCTCGCAAATTGATTGTTTGATGGTAGCTAGATTAATACCAGGGGAAAAACAGGCATAAGTGGCAAGAAAAACTATTTTGTCGGTTTTAGCAAGACCAGCACTAATACCAGCGGCATTGTTCTCGGCCACTCCAACCTCAACAAAACGTTTCCGAAAACGAGTAGCAAAACGGTCAAGAGCAACCGAGGGACGGAGACCGACACTGACAACAAAAAGGTTTGGCCTTTGATGGGCCAGATGATTAATGGTGTGACCGAAGGCTTGACGAATAGAACCAGTTTTGGGACTAGAAACATTGGATTTCATTTTGGGCTTGTTGATAAAGCTTTGGAGAGAGATTTTTAACGTCATGGTAGTGGTAATTATTTTCCATGAAAGAAATACCTTTACCAAGAATGGTTTTGGCAATAATGCAGGCAGGGAAGATGGTTGAATTTTTGGCCTTTTTGATAGCTGAAAGAAGTTGATAAAAATTGTGACCATTAACAGTAGTAACAGTCCAACCAAAACGGATGTATTTGGCGGCTAAATCGTCAAGGGGCATAATATCGTCGGTGGACCCGCCGATTTGATAGCCATTAAAATCAACGATATTGATAAGATTACCGAGGTGATACTTGCGGGCGAACATAATTGCTTCCCAGTTTTGACCTTCATTGTGTTCACCATCAGTGGTAAGACAAACAGTGTGACGATCGGGTTGGCCTAGGGCCAAACCGGCAGCAAAGGAGAGACCCTGACCGAGAGAACCAGAGGAGTATTCAACCCCAGGGACATCAATTGACTCGTGTCCTTGGAGGATTGAACCCAACTGAGAATAGGTTGATAGTTTAGACTTGGGAAATTGACCAAGATGAGCCAGGACAGCGTAGTGGGACAAACAAAGATGGCCAGCAGAAAGGACAAAGTGATCTTTGTTGAAATCAAAAATGTTAGATAAATATAGGGCAACTAGAATGTCGATGGAGGACAGAGAACCACCAATATGGCCAAACCCAGCTTGATAAACCATCTGGAGAACATCGAGACGAATCCCCCGAGCAATATCATTTAAGGGATGAGGTGGCCGGCGACGAGGAAGGAACATTGGTTAATAATACTGTAAAATAGGGAACCGTGGAAGATTTGTACTATAAATATCACAAAAGTATCCGAGCCTTTATAGGCAAAAAAATTGATGATGAAGGGGTGGTGGAGGAATTGGTCAACGACACTTTGTTGGCGGCAATTAATTCATATCCTAGCTTTAATGGTCGATCGTCTGAATTTAGCTGGGTGTGCAGTATTGCCAAGCATAAGGTAATTGATTACTACCGAAAAAAAAGAATTAAGACAGTACTATTTTCGGTATCACCAATGTTTGAAGAGATTGCCGATGCGGCCTTAACTCCGGAGCGAGATGTGTTAAAAAACGAATTAAAAGAAGAGATAAGAAAAACTTTGGGAGAATTGAATGAGGGATCGATGGAATTGTTGCGACTAAAGTATGTAGACGGGCGGCGAATCAAGGAGATTGCGACAATGCTGAAGCTATCGGTTAAAGCAGTGGAGTCGCGGTTGATCCGGGCAAAACACAAGTTTTGCGAAGCCTGGGTCTATGATCAGAAAAAGAGCGAAAAACATTTTTAAACTAGGAGTTTTGATTGGGATACGACAGATATGGGGGTTGGGACGAAATTTGTATTTGTTGGCTTATCAGCCGTATTTGACATTAAAAGAGATTAGAGAAAAGAGGGATAAGTCACAATTTTTTTTGATTAGCTGGGCGGTGGTGTTACCAGCGGTGGCTTACATAATTTTGAGGGTTGTATGGGATAGGTGGCGTTACGGAGTAATAATGCCAACGGTAGGAAGCTTGTTTTGGGGCGTGGTGATAGTGGAAATAGGAGTGATTGGATACCTGGGTTATTGGACATGGAGAGTAATGAGCGATGGAGATTCTTAAACTGACGAGGAAGAGACCTGGGGTAAAGACGCCAGAATAGCTTGACCATAAGATTCTGGACCGTTGTCGTCTGATGATAGTGCTTGACCAAATCGAAGCAATAGATTGAGCGCGTCGAGTTGTAATTGAATTCTCCCTTCCTCACCACCAACATCTTCCCCTAGTTCTTTAAGTGCTTCTATCTCTCTTCGAGATTGTTCTAATCGATGTAATTCACCAAGTAATACTGTCTGACTTTGGTACGGACGCATAGATTCAGGAGAACCTTTAAAGACCTGAACTACGCTTCGCATCGCGGTGCTAATTATGGCTTGATGCGTGGCAAGATTTGGATCTACCTGTTCTTGCTCTAGCAAACAATCCATACCTGTAAGGAAACGCTCGGCGACTTGGTCAAAAGAACCAGGAGGTGGAATGTATTTATCGGGCTCTTTGGTTTGCTCGGTGCCGGGTTCTCGTTTTGGCCCTTCTGCAAAATGAATCTGAAGCATGTCGCTCATAGACCATATTAAGTATAACGCATGAAAAATCCGTTATGGCTCGACTTACTTTAAGTAAATGGAGGTACCAAGATATTGGAGACAAAATAAGGGGAGGTTAAGACCGACACTGTGGGTTGATGAGCACGGAGGAGTAGTGTTTGGACATGATAGGAGGATTGATCCAAATTCTCTATTGCCATCAGTTAGAGACAAACTTGGTTTACCAATCGGGGTAAATATTTTAATACAAAGGGAAAAAGAAAAAGTAACGACTTAGTGTATATATGAGTAACCCAAGTAAAGAGAAAGGTGGAACGGTAACTAGAGCAATAATAAAAAGGATGGCCACAAGGGCGTATCAGCAGTGGACGAGATTGGGTGCGGCTTTTTTGCCGGTAGCCGGAGGAGTAGAAAGAGATTTACCTTATGGGAGACAAGAAAAAAAACTCAAAGAACCGAGAAGGAATGATTTAGAGACGCTTTGAGGTGGCAGAGATAGCAACTTGTTGGAGCTATTGTGTTTTGGCAGGAACGACAACAAAGATGTCGATTTACTACGAGATTGGGGATCATGACCCAAGGGTGGACATTGGTAACCCAGAAGTGTTAAAAAGATGGCACGAATGTAGAGAGGAACCACGAAGAGGCGGATATATTAATGGAGGCTGTAAAGATTGTCCGTGTAAAATCAGACTAAATCTAGAAGAGTTGTGGAAATAAAATTATTTAAGCAATAGACCACCCCATTCGACTAGAGTAAAGCCGCGACGAGGAGGAGAGGAAAGATTTTGAGGTTTGAGAATAATTGGTTGATCGAGACCTCCAAATTCAAGGAAAAGACGAATGGCAGTATTGGGTCGGGGAGAAACACTGAGTGGGGCAAGAGTGTTCATGTCGGCTGTATCAAGCCAAGTTAGACGGACATAAGGGGTGGTGGGGAGTTTTGGTAGCCAAAACTCCATGAAATCGGCGGATTCTTGGGGGTTGAGACCGAGAAGCTTGAGGTGGTGATAAAGAGTGGCAGTGAGATTCTTTTGGGCAACAACAAAACCTTCACCAGGATGGGAATTATAAACTCCCCTACCCATTCCCTCCCAAAACAGATAAGGATAAATTTTGTTTTGATAAGTTAACTGGCCATTGGGATGGGCTAAAACTGTCCAACCATTTTGGGGATAAATCGGGTCACTTTGGGTAATATCAGCAGCAACTTGGACTGAAACAGTGGTGTCAACCTGAGGATAGAGATAAATAACCGGTTTGGCACATTCAGCTTGAAGACTGTATTTTTCGCTACTATAAAGATGCCAATCATGATAAGAATCTTGCCAAAGAAAGTGGCTATGTCCATTGAGAAAATCGGTGACTGACATTTTAGGATTGTCAACTTGGTTGCCATTTTCGTACCTGGTGGCGGGATATTGTTCGTATAATAATTTGATAAGTGGGTGATCGATACTGGTAAATTGGTACACGGGGGTTTGGTCGGGCAAATAACCAGTAACAGCTAGATTTTTGACTAGAGGGGAGTCGGCTCTGAGGACATCATAACCGGACCCACCACATTTACCTTGTGGGGCGGAAATGAATTGGTTGGAGTTTTTACTATTATCGTTCCAAGTGATTAGAGGGACCTGGTCATCGGTTAAAAAGTTAGCGTAAATGCTATAACCAGAAACAGTGTCATCTCGAAGACGAAGATAAAAATAGCGCCCATACAAACCATGGGTGTCTGCTTTGTCGGAATATTCGACATAGAGATTACCAAAGGGTGTTTCGGTAACAAGTTTGGGGTTGGTAAGCTCGGTAAAAGAAATTGTTTGATCAAAGAAAAAACTGCTGCTTTTGAACTGACCATATTTGGTGTCTAGGAATTCCGGTGTTTCAAGGCCAGCAATTGAGACAGTAGCAGCTTCTAGGGTGGGAAGGTAATAACCAAGATATGTTTGATTGATGCGATAAATATGACCGTTGGGGGATTGAACAAGGCGGGAAAGAACTTGGTTTTCGCCCATGCCGCAAACATCGGTATAAATATGATTGATGAGCTTGGAACCGTCAGCAAAGGTACCAATTTGTTGAAAATTGGAGTTCTTAACACATTCGAGTGCTTCCTTGTCGTCACGAAAAACCGACAGAGGTTTGATAAGGGTGGGATATGGTAACCAACTAACCTGACCTAAATTCAGCTTGGCAGGAACGGAAGTTGGTGTGATAGTGGGCTGAATGGGGAGTGAAATCCTGGGAGCAATATAAACTGTGGGGCGAGGCGGGGTTGGAGTAGGGACGGTGGATGACGAAAGAGTGGTGAACCGAAAGTAGGCAAAGACACCAGTGAGGGTAACCACAATACCAATTAAAATACCTAGAGCTACTCCGGGAATTTTGAGATTTGGCTTGGGGGGAGGAGATTGGGGAATGACGGGACTGGTTTCAGTTTCGGTCATAAATTAGTTTACCCCAAAAATAGTCTTTTGTAAGGTTGGGCGGGTTGTCAAGAGAATCAAAATATTGTTTAATTTTGACTTGTTTGCCGGGACCACGTAGAAACAAGTTACCGTCGAGGGGCAGAAAATACTTGGTAGTTTGAGAGGCAGTGTCGATTTGACCAATGACAAATTCTGGCAAGGAACTGTCAATTGTAAATTTATCGGTACCATAGAAAAAGCGATCACCAAGAGTGTTTTGGTTTTGAAAACGGTCAAGATTGTGAGGAATAATAATAGTGGTAGTAGGGGTGGTGGGCGATCGAGCGAACTGTCGGGAATAGTAGCCAAAAATATGGGTGGTGGTCTCGATATCGGGATTATGAGTAAGGAAACCGGAATTAGTACGAGCAAAAAGATGAAAAAAGTTAGAAGAGGAATATTTTGAAAGGAGATAAAGAGATTGAGGACTATCGACTTCAGACTGAAAAATTGATTTTGAATCTAGCCTTTGGAGGGCGTTGAGGGTGAAAACATCGTGAACTTCGGCCAGGGTAGCTGGGAGATAATGGGAAAAATCGACTGAGGCAACTAGAAGACAAGTTGGACCACATTGAGATTTTATTTGGAATAATAGGTGATCAAGGGTTGGAATTTCAACTTTTTGACCAATGAGAATAGGATAAACAACTACTTTTGGCCAAACTGATTTAATATCGGAGAGGAGATTGTAGATAGTGTGATCGTTTTTGAGTAATGAGGTATTTTCAGGGAGATTGAACAGATTTGATGATGACTCGAGCTGACCATTGCTGAGATTCCAACTAGTAATGGCAGTGGTGACTTGGTGTTGATTGGAAGAAAAGTGATCAGGGCCGATGAGAATAATAGTGGTGGTGGTGGGGCGTTGACTGGCAATAGAGCGAAAAAATGTAAGCCGTTCGTTTTTGACCAGATTATGATGCGGGGCAACAACTGCAATGGGTTGAAAATGAGTTTTGGCAAAACAGTTGAGGGCAAAAGCAACGAAACCAAAAATAGTGAAGACAAAAGAGCGGCGAATAGCTTATTATAGAGAGTGATGAAAATGAAATGGAGATGGCTGATAGCGTTACTGATAATGGTGGGGGTGTTTGGGGGTGGATTAGTAGTGGGAAAACTAACGAAAGAAGACAAAAAAACAGAAGTGCTGGGAGAGAAAAAAGATGCCTATATTGAGTTTGTCGATGAAGTATATGACAAGATCAAAGAGAACTACTGGGAAAAAATATCGGATGAGGAATTAAGCGGAATATTTTTGGCGGGAATTGACAAGCTAACAAAACAGCCGCAATCGCTTCAAAGTCAAAATAAAAACGGATTAAATAAACTTTTGGCAACATTACTAACAAATGTTGAGGAGGCAAAAAAACAAGAATTTGTGGCCACTTTAGCGGACGTGGCCTTGGCTAATCTTAAACCGTTTAGCCGGAGCAGACTATACGCCCAAAAAGATGAAAAGGCATTAAGTAATGTGGTTAATAACGTTGATCCCGGAGCTGATCATTTTAAAACACTGGGGGTGGGGAAAAGTGCCAGCGATAAGGAGATAGCAAGAGCGTTTGAAGAAAAAACAAAGGAAGCGACCAGTTCGGAAAAGAAGGCCGAAATAAAAAAGGCATATGAGGTGTTAAAAGACATCGAGGCGAGGAAAGTTTACGAAGTGTCGGGAGTGGAACCAACAATTGAATATAAACTGTTGGCGCCGGAGATATTTTATATGCGGTGGAGTAAGTTTTCGCCAACAACTTTGGAGGAAATGCAACGAGTGACAGCGAAGGTGGATGCGGGTGATAAATTGGATACTCTAATTTTGGATCTTCGGGACAATATTGGTGGAGCGATTGATGGGCTCCCCTACTTTTTGGGGCCGTTTATTGGTAATGATATGTATGCTTATCAGTTTTATCACCAGGGGGAAAAAGAGGATTTTAAAACTAAAATGGGATGGATGAATAGCTTGGTGAGATACAAAAAAATGGTGATACTGGTCAACAATCAGAGTCAATCAACAGCCGAAGTGATGGCGTCGGTGTTGAAGAAATATAATGTTGGAGTAGTGGTGGGGACGACGACCAAAGGCTGGGGAACAGTAGAAAAGGTGATTCCGTTGGATCATCAGATTAGTGATAAAGAGAAATATTCAATGTTTTTGGTACACCACGTAACTTTGCGAGAAGATGGCCAGCCGATTGAAGGACGAGGGGTAGATCCGGTAGTCAACATCAATTCGACTAGTTGGAAAAAGGAATTATTGGGCTACATTAATAGTCAGGAACTGATAAAAGAGATTGAGAGTTTGTATAAATAACTTCGATATAATCAGCCATGGATGAGTTACTTGATCTAGTAAATGAGGACGACGAGGTCGTTGGAGAAGTATGGAAGAGCAAGGCGAACATTGATCCAAAATTAATACACCGGGAGGTGTTGGTGTATATTTTTGATGATCAAAAAAGAATGCTGATGCAACAAAGGAGTTTTAACAAGAAAGTCTATCCGGGGGAATGGGCAGAAACTTGCGCCGGGCATGTAATGAAGGGTGAAAAACCAGAAGTAGCGGCAGTTAGAGAATTAAATGAAGAAATGGGCCTAAAAATCGATTTGAAATTTATAGAAAAAAGATTAATAGAACTAGATAATGAAACTCACTTTGCTTATTGTTTTATGGGTAAATACAATGGGCAGAAAGTAACATTTGACAAGAACGAGGTGGAGGCAGTGGCTTGGGTAAAATGGGAAGATTTTGAGAAATATTGGAGACCAATTAATGATGAGTATATCCAGGCAGAAACAAAGTGGGTAAAAAGGTTGTGGGACTCGATTTGACAAGGCCTATAGTATGTGAGAGAATATGACCATTATGGCACTGGCAGGTAGTCAAGAAAGGTCAAGTAGGCGTGGTGGAAAAATAGTCGAGGCGGTTAGAGAGTTTTTGAGACCGAAAGGGTGGGCTGGAATGAGAGTAGACACGAGTGTAAGACCATATGTTGATGAACCGGGAATTGGAGAGCCGGTCTGGGCTGATCCGCAAAAAGATGCGAAAGTTGATGATATGTTTCAACGGTTGAAGGGTCCCCGAACCTAAATTAACTAAGCTTACAAAAATCCCCTGTTTCCAGGGGATTCTTTTGTTTATTGGATTATTCCGATGCTCACTTCGCTCGATCGGGATTCGGCATTAGCCTCACATATCCATACCATCCATACCACCCATACCACCCATCCCACCAGCGGGCATTGGGGGTGTCATTTTCTTCTCAGGAATATCGGCAATAAGAACTTCGGTGGTTAAAATCATCTCACCAGCAGAAATGGCATTAGTGATGGCAGACTTGACCACTTTGGCGGGATCAAGAACACCAAACTTGACCATGGAACCAAACTCACCGGTGGCGGCATTGTAACCAAAATCACTTTTGGCATCGGCAAGCAGGGCTTCGCGAATCTTGTTGAGGACATAACCACCGTCTTCACCGGAATTCTTGGCCAACATGCGAATTGGTTGTTCGAGAGCAAAGCGAAGAATGTTGACACCAACCTTTTCTTCCTCATTGTCAGCAACAACTTTGTCGAGAGCAAAAGAAGATCTGAGGATAGCGACTCCACCACCAGGAAGAATCCCCTCCTCAACAGCGGCTTTGGTGGCTTCGATAGCGTCTTTGACACGCTCAAGCTTTTCCTTCATTTCCATTTCGGTAGCACCGCCAACTTCGAGAACAATAGCACCGCCAACTAGTTTGGCGATTCTTTCTTGAAGTTTTTCCTTGTCATAATCACTAGTACTTTTGTCGATTTGGGCTCGAAGCTGGGCGACACGACCTTGGACATCGGCCTTGGAACCGGCACCACCCAAAATTCTAGTTTTATCTTTGTCGGCAGTAACCGAATCGGCCCGACCACAATACTCTGACGGATCAATGGCGTCAAATTTGGCACCAATATCTTCGGAAATAACCTTGCCACCAGTGAGGACGGCAATGTCTTCGAGCATGGCTTTGCGACGATCACCAAAACCGGGAGCTTTGACGGCTAAGACATTGAAGGTGCCGCGAAGTTTGTTGACAACCAAGGTAGCTAGGGCCTCACCGTCAACTTCTTCGGAAATAATGACAAAGTTCTTGGTGAGTTTGACTAATTTTTCCAAGAAAGGCAAGATTTCCTGAATGGAGCTGATCTTTTTGTCGGTGATAACAATGTAGGGATTGTCGATACTGGCCTCCATAGTTTCAGTATTGGTAGCAAAATAGGGAGACAAGAAACCTTGATCAAACTCCATACCTGAAGTTTCTTTGGTCTCGATACCAAGACCCTTACCTTCTTCGGCAGTAATGAGGCCATCACGACCAACCTTGACAACGGCATCAGCAATTTTCTTGCCAATGTCGGCATCGCCAGCAGAAATAGTGGCCACTTGTTCGATACTATCCTTATCGTTGATTTTAATATCCTTCTTCATGGAGTCGAGCTGGTCGAGAACCGCTTTGAGGCCCTTTTGAAGGCCACGACGGACGAGCATAGGGTTGGCACCAGCGGCAACATTTTGAAGACCTTTGTTGGTGATAGCTTGGGCTAAGAGAGTAGAGGTAGTAGTGCCATCGCCGGCAACGTCACCAGTTTTACTGGCGGCTTCTTTAATCAACTGGGCCCCCATGTTTTGATAAGGATCTTTAAGTTCAATTTCCTTGGCAACAGAGACACCATCATGGATCACAGCAGGAGCACCCCATTTTTTCTCGATAGCAACATTACGACCCTTGGGACCAAGAGTGGTAACAACAGCATTAGCTAAAATGTTGACGCCTTGGAGAATTTGCTGGCGGGCGTCGGCACCGAATTTTAATTGTTTGGCCATAATTTTGAAAAATCCCTCTCCCCTCGACTTCGCTCGGGGCTTCTCCCTTTGAAGAAAAGGAGAATTATGAGAGGTTTATTGTTTAATAATATTTAACAAATTAATAATTTATTTGATGACGGCCATGATGTCGTCGAATTTGAGAAGCAATAGTTCGACATCGTCTTCTTTGTATTCTTTGCCGCCCCATTCGCGATAAATGACGACATCATCAACTTTGCAGGGGGCAGACATTGATTGCTTGTCGATGATAGTCGGCCCACCAACGGCAAGAACAACACCACTTTGGGGCTTGTCTTCGTGAGTGTCGGGAAGAACGATACCAGACGGAGTGGTTTTATCTTTTTTTTGGGGTTTAACTAAAATGTAACCGGGGACAGGTTGGATTTTTGATTTGGTTGACACAGAGATTAAAATTAACAATTAACGGAAAATTATCAGTCAAGGTTACTGACTGCTAATATTATAATTAGGAATGCGATTACGTCAAGGGGTAGATCATGGCTGTAAATTTTGGTATCGAGAGGATGATAGATATATAGGCCAGCGAGTTGCCCTGGGAAAATATGAACCATATTTAACCAAGCTGATGTTGGGCAACGTCAATGAGGGTGACACAGTAGTGGATGTAGGGGCAAATATTGGCTATGACACGGTATTGTTTGGGAAAAAGGCGAGAAAAGTTTATGCCTTTGAGCCGGAAAAAATAAATTTTGGGATTTTAAAGAAAAATATAAAAGAAAATAAATTGAAAAATATTAAAGCGTTCAAATTGGCATTGGGGAGCAAGAAAGAAGAGAAGAGATTGTTTGAATCGAGAGAAAATTATGGAGATAACAGATTAAACCCCTCTAGATCTCCCCTTGACAGGGGAGACTTGGTTGATGTTGCTAAATTGGATGATGTGGTGAGTGAAAAAGTCGATTTAATAAAAATAGATACCCAAGGGTGGGAGCCGGAGGTGATTGCGGGGGCGAAAAACTTAATAAAGAAATATCATCCGAAAATATTTTTTGAGTGGAGCCCGAAAATGTATGTGGACGCGGGACTGAATTATCAAAAAATGTGGAATTTTTTGATGGAAGAATACAATAGGATTTATTATGTCGATGAGTATATCCAAGTGTATTATCCAGTGGAACAATGTAATTGGGAATGTAATTTGTGGGTTGGAGAGAGTAATTGGTGGAAACAGTATCGAGATTTTTGGCCAAAAAAGTGGCTTAAAAGAATACTAGGTAAGCCGGCGACATAATTAGCTTTATAATAAGGGCATGATAACTAAGCGGGCGGCGAGGGCGGTAATTGTGGACGGGAATAAACTGTTAGCCCTAATAAGTGTTAGGGACGGAGAATATTACAAAATTCCCGGGGGAGGGATAGAAGAAGGGGAAAGTGAAGAAACGGCAGCAAGAAGAGAGGCGCGAGAAGAAGCTGGTTGTGAAATTAATATTTTAAGGGAAATTGGGCGGCAGGAATTTAGAGATAATAATCCTGACTTTGGCGAAACGTTACACCAATCAGTTTGCTTTTTGGCGGAGAAAGTTGGAGTAGATAACGAGGTGAACTTCGATGATTGGGAAAGAAGCAATCGGATGAAACTTATTTGGGTTGATTTTCCGGAAGCAATAAGACTTTTTTCAAAAGTAACAACCAATGATTTCTTTGGAAGAGAAATTAGCAAAAGAGATTATGCCTTTGTATTGAGAGCTAAGGAAGTTTTGGGACTATAATAACTGGATATGGCAAAAATCAAAGAAATTAGAGCACGGGAAATATTGGCCAGCAACGGAATGCCGACGGTGGAGGTGGAGATAATGCTGGAGAATGGGGTGGGTGGAAAAGCAAGTGTCCCCTACGGAGCGTCGGCCGGAAAGTATGAGGCGATGACGATAATTGACGGAGACAGTGATCGTTACGGAGGCAATGGAATGTTAAAAGTAGTACAAAACATAAATGAAACTATTGCCAGTGATGTGGTGGGAATGGAGGCGGATGAACAAATAAACATCGACAAAATAATGGTTGGACTGGATGGAACCTCAAATAAAGCACGATTGGGAGGAAACGCAATTTTGGCAGTGAGCTTGGCGGTGGCAAGGACTGGAGCAGAAGAGGAAAAAATACCCCTGTGGAAATATTTGGGGAAAGTATATGGTCTGGGGGAACCAAAAATGCCACGACCAATGGTGGTGATGATTGAGGGAGGAAAGCATGCAAATCAGAGTAGCGATATCCAGGAATATTTGGTGACTTGTTTGAAAGATCAGGGGGTGGCGGCAAATGTTGAAATGGAGAGGGAAATTTATGAAGCATTGGTAAAAATTTTTGAGAGTGAGGGTTTGGCAACCAATGTGGGAAATGAGGGAGCGTTAACAATGCCAGGACTAAAATCAAACGAAAAACCAATCGAATATTTATTGAGAGCAATTGAGAAGGCGAGATGTAAACCAGGAGTAGATGTTGGGATATCGATTGATGGTGCGGCATCAGAATTTTTTGAAGCAGGAAGTATGAAATATGATTTACGAATAGAACAAAAAAAATTAAGCGGAGAAGAATTGATTGAGTACTATTTGCCGTGGTTTAGAAAATATCCAATAGTAACGGTGGAAGATATGCTCTCCGAAGATGACTGGAACAACTGGGTAGTATTAAAGAACAAAATTGGAGGAGTGTTGAACATCGGTGATGATTTAACGACGACTAATAGCGAAAGGTTAAAAAAGGCAATCGAACTAAAGGCAATCGGAGGAATAATTATTAAACCAAATCAGGCGGGAACATTAACAGAGACGGTTGAATGTGCCAAACTAGCCAAAGCTAGCGGAATAATAACAATCCCCTCTCATCGAGGTGGGGGGGAGACTGGAGATACGTTCTTGGCTGACTTGGCAGTAGCTTTGGGAAGTGAATACATAAAAGTGGCAATTACCAGGGGCGAGAGAGTAGAGAAATATAACAGGTTAATGGAGATCGAAAAAGAGTTAACTGGCTAGATTCGGTACTCAAAGTATTGGTCGTAGGGAATGGTCCAGGAACAAGCTTGGTCGACGGTGGCGTCTTCAAGGATTTTTCGGAATAAACGGATAGAGTTACCGTGAGCAGAAATAGCAATCCCAAATCTTTTTTGATGATATTTATTTTTGAGATCAGCCAAAAATTCCATAACACGAGCTTCGACATCAGCGAAGGACTCACCGCCGGGTGGGTGGTCATAGAAGCCACGATGCCATTGCTCATACTGGCCGATTCCAAGGCCATTAATAATTTCCTGATGGGCTAAACCAGACAAATTACCATAAGAACGTTCGATAATCCGATCGTCGACAACCCTTCGATTACACTCAGGGTGAGATTTGAGGACAATGTTAAGGGTGTCGATGGAGCGTGAGAGGCGTGTGTGATAGGCAATGTCAATCTTTTTGTCGACCAAGAGGTTGGCAATTGTTTGGGCCTGGAGACGACCAAGATCGGTTAACTTGGAATCGAGCCAACCAGTAAACTTTTTGTCACGATTAAATTCGGTTTGGCCATGACGAAAAAGGTAAATGGTGGACGACATATTTAACGATAGTGTATAGTTATTTTAGTGGTAAATAAAGTTTTGTTGGGGTTAGTGGTGTTAGGGATGATGTTTCCGAGGGTGGTGATGGCAGGAACATTTCATTTGGAATCAATCGGCGGAGTGGATACTGGCGGAAAACAGCCAACAAAGTGGTGGCATACTAGTTTGCGGCCAACAATAAAAGGCGAGGCAACTCCGGTGGGTTATGTGACAGTGGATATTGATGGAACTAGTTCCCAGGCAGAAGTGGATAGCAGTGGAGACTGGAGCTTTACACCAACGGCCGATTTGAGTAGCGGAAACCACACTGTGACTCTAACCAACAGTGGTTCGGAAATAAAGTTTACCCTAACCTTGGGGACAGATCAGGTAGATTGGACAGCAGTGGCGGCCGGGAATGTGTCAACCTTACCGGCAGTGGGGACTGGTTGGCCAACAATACTAATGTTGGTGCTAGGGGTAAGTTTGGTGATAACGGGGCGACGGTTTATTTGAGGCGGAGATAGTGTTGACGTTTTTGAGGAGGGAGTTTTTCGATAGCATAACGAAGAGTAGTACGGGGAAGAAGGTGGGTAAATTCATCGAGAAATCTGAGAAGAGTGGGAAGGTCTTTTTTCCCAACTTCACGAAGCATCCAGCCAACGGCTTTGTGGATTAAATCATGTTTGTCATTGATTAATATTTGGGAAATCTTGAGAGTGTCTTCGAATTGGCCCTGACGAATAAAAGTAAAAGTGGCCATAATACTGATACGGCGATCCCAAAGAAGAGAGGACTTGGCAAGTTGATAAAGAATTTGACGTGGTTTATTAAGAAGATAAACGCCAATAATGTGGGGAGTGGAAATATCGACTAAATCCCAGTTGTTAATTCTGGAAGAATGGGCCAAGTAAAATTTAAAAATTTGTTGTTGGGATATTGGGTCTTTAGTCTTTTGGAATTGACGACGAAGGGTAGAGACGGCGATGGTGCGACATTCGTGATAAGGATTATTTAGAAGTTCTTCAACATCATCAAAGCCTAATTGTGGCCAGTATTTGTCGACTAATTTTGCCAAGGGTTGGGTCATGATACCGAAGAACTTGTCCCCTGCCCCATATTGACCGGGGCCGGTTTTGAAAAAACGAGAAAAAATCTTGGCTTTGTCGGGATTAGCAAGAGACTGAAGGTCAAGGAGAATGTTATCGACCGTGTTAGACATTTGGCGGAAGGAGAGGGAGTCGAACCCTCATGCCCCTTGCGGGACGCAGGTTTAGCAAACCTGTGCCTTACCATTCGGCGCACCCTTCCATGGTCTACGACCCAAAGTATACCAAATTAAAGCCAAATGCTTTATGATGTAACTAGTGACTAATGAAGAAACTCCCCAGGCAGTAAAAATATCCAACCCAGAAGAATTAAGTGAAGAAAAGGTCCTGATGGAGTGGGAAGCCCCAGAAAGATCGTTTCAAAGAAGAGACCGTGATTTTTGGATTACTGCAGTTGCCATTCTGGCTTTAGTGTCAGTTATTTTTATTTTCATCAAAGAGTTTTTCTTAGTAGTGGCGTTAGGTTCGGTGTTGTTTTTGTATTATGTACTTTCAACGGTACCACCAGGAAATATTAGGAACAAGGTTACCAATAAAGGTATCTATTTTGGTGAGGCTCGGTATCCTTGGGAGCTATTGGAACGTTTTTGGTTCAAAAAATCCCTAAGCAACAGCCTGTTGATGTTGGAAACACGGCTCAAGTTTCCCCGACAGATCAGCTTGGTAATACTTCCCGATTCTCAAGAGAAAATTAAGGAGATAATGATTAAACGGGTTCCTTTACTGGAAACGCCGCCGAACTTTGTTGACAAATTGACCAAGTGGTTTGGAGACCGATTACCACTGGAGATCCGGGACAAGTAGCCATATATAAGGTATAATCGACTGTATTTGCGCCCATAGTTTAACGGATAGAATAGCGGTTTGCGGAACCGTTGATTTGAGTTCAATTCTCAATGGGCGCACCTGGGGAGGATTCGCCTAATGGTATGGCACCCCGTTCGAAGCGGGACGCCCGCAAGGGCTTGGGGGTTCGACTCCCTCATCCTCCGCCTGATGACAAACCATAGTGATGCTAATAGGGAAATTTATTTTAGAATAGGTAGATGTTAAGAAATAACGCCGGACTAGTAATGCTAGTGGCGGTAGTGATAGGTTTTGTGTGGACGGCACCGGGAGCATATTTGGGAAGATGGCTTGATTACTTGTTAATCATTTTGATTTATCTAAGTTGCCTTGATTTGGACTTGGAAAAAATTGGTAGTGGAATTAAGGAATACAAAAAACTAGTGGGGGTGTTAATGACGGTGCATTTGTTATCGCCAGTATTGGTGTGGGCTATGAGAAGCTTTTTGACCCCAGAGGTCTATTTGGGGATGATATTGGTGACTTCGGTACCATCGGGACGAAGTTCGGTGTTCTTGTCAAGCATTTTTGGGGGAGAAGCAGAAAAAGCCTTGGTGATTACCACCCTATCGAACGCTTTAAGCCCAATAGTAATGCCGTTGCTGGTGTGGATATTGGCAGGAACGGTGGTGAAATTTGATGTTGGAGAAATGGGTACCAGCATGGTGAAATTGGTAGTATTGCCAATAATAGCGGCATTGTTGACAAGGAAAATGGAGATTGTTAAACGGTTGGCCAAAATGTCATCGGACCTATCGACTGGAATAGTTTTTTTGATAATCTTGGGAGTGGTATCGCCGATTCGACAACAAGTAATTGACAGTTGGCAGGTGTCGGTGGGATTGATGTTGCTGGGATTGGTGCTAATGACGATTAATTTTGGAATGGGTTATCTGATCGGACACAATAAGAGTGAAAAAATCACTTTTGCGATCAGTAGTAGCTATAAAAACTATTCACTAGCAACGATTGTGGCTTTGGGGATGTTTAATCCGACAGTAGCATTGCCATCGTTGGTCTACGCGGTGGCTAATAACTTGCTGTTGTTGCCAATGCAATTGACAATACTAAAGCGAAAGAATAATTAGTTGACTCCTGGAGTAGGATATAATTCCCGTATTGGGTTTCCGTAGTTTAATGGATAGAACACTGGCCTCCGAAGCTAGTGATCCGGGTTCAACTCCCGGCGGGAACACCCGATTAATTTTTAGTTTATAATTTCAAATTTTTAATGAGAGAGGGGTTTGATGAAAGGTCGGCGGGAGGAATAGTTTACCGAGTAGATGGGGGTAAAGTGTGGTGGTTGGTGATTAAAACGTCGAGCAAAAGAAGACTAGCTAGGGTCAATGATGGCAACAGAACAAACGAGAGAATGGTGTATAAATTTCCTAAGGGCCATTTGTTAAAAAATGAATATCTGAAAAAAGCGGCAGTGAGAGAAGTGGAGGAAGAAGGGCGGGTAAAGGCGGCAATAGTGGGTAAAATCGGATCAAGAAATTATATTATCACCGACAAGTTGGCCAAAAGAAAGATTGTGAAAAAGGTAACGTTTTTTTTAATGAAATATTTGGATGAAAGTAAACTAAGACATTTTGACAGCGAAGCGGTGTTGGACAGATTGTGGTTGAGTTATGAGGAGGCAGAGGCTAGATTGGCTTATGACTCCGAAAAAAGATTACTGGTACTGGCAAACAAAATGTTAGAAAGTAATCACCAATAATGGGTGAAGTTGGCGAGACACCTATTTACCCGTCAATGGTTGTAGAACCAATTATTGCAGAGGAGATAGGTATTTTGGAGGCGGAAGGATTTAAGATAGGTTGCGGAATTGTTTTTGGATCAATAAACACTGGTAATCCTAAAACTGGTCAGCAAGAGAGATCTGATTTGGACATTTTATTTCTAACTGCCGATGAGAATTTCCCGAACTTTTTTGGGGGCAAAACTATTGTTGATAATCAACCTGGGATGAGATTTTGTGTCACAAGACGTTTTCCAAATGATTTTTGCTTATCCAGGTTGGATTATTACGTGATGTCACCAGCAAGAGCGACCCATTTATTGGGTATTTTTAGTCATTATTGCCAAGAATTGCGTATACCACTTACCGAAGTGGTAACTTGCTATAATGGAGATGGTAAAGAATTCAGTACTGACCCTCACGAAATGATTCGCGGCTTATCGTGGTTGTATTTGGCTTTAAAAGAAGGGACAGTTTTTAGAGGTTCGGTGCCTGAGGTGTTAATTCCCAAAATTACAGAGGCTGGTGAGGCATATGGTGATTTTAATAATTGGGTGGCTAGACAAAAAAATCTGCAGGGGTGAACTGTTTTATGAATTAATGAAAAAAGTGTGTTTTGGGACTTTATAAGTGAGAAGATAGATTAGTGATCCGGACAATTAGACTAGAGTGATGACTGTTTTGGTAGTAGGGTTGTTGATGAAAAACTGAAGAAAGACTACACGAAGATCATAATCTGATAGAATAGGCTTTTGAGGAGAGGTCGGATAGCCCCGAAGGGGTCCCTTCGGGATGGTTCATCAACGTATATGTACTACACCTATGTACTTTGGAGCCTAGATAAAAAACATTGGTATATTGGCTCAACAAGGAATATCGAGCAAAGAATTGTCGAACACAACAACGGAAAGACCCAGTCAACTAGACGGTTTCGACCTTGGCGGATGGTATACTTTGAGCAATTCCAGACTAAGCCTGAATCGTGTAAAAGAGAGTATTATTTAAAATCTCCTCGAGGCTATTTGGAATATAGAAAAATCAAAAACAGAATAATGGGAGAGGTCGGATAGTGGTTCATTCCACAGACCTGGAAAGTCTGCGTCCCACAAGGACTCGCGGGTTCGAATCCCGCCCTCTCCGCCAAAGTTTAGATGTTCCCGATAGTTCCATGTAATATAGGTGATGCTAGTCCCCTAACCAATAACTCGTTTGTTCCTGTTTAGCTTCAATTCCGTTCCAGACCCATGTCCTCGAGGCGATGCGAATAGTATAATTTGTTATGAAAACAATTCTTGTTGATGCAGCTGGAACTTTTGTAATTGAAGGTGAAGGAATTTATCAGCCTCTATATGAATTGCTGGAAAGATATCCAAATAAGAAGATTATTCTGACGAATGCCAATGATGACCAAATAATTGAATTTGGTTTAACAAATTTGCCTTATCCTCTTTTTACTCTTAAGCACAACCCCGACAAGACCGATCCGGAATATTTCAAGAAAATGTTGACTAGCTTCAATCTGAAACCTGAAGATGTAGTGTATTTCGAACATAATTCGGAGGCAGTAAAAAGTGCTGAATCAGTTGGAATTAAGTCGTTCTTTTATGATGCTGAGAAAAAGGATCAGGCGGCTTTAAAAGAATTTTTAGATACAAACTTAAGTTAAATTGAGACTTTTTCAATTTGCTTGTCTCTTAAGACAAACCTTGTCCTGAATAATGCCAGTATTTCCTGTTTTTCTTCCGAAAAACCGGTTTTGAGCACATGGATGACATAGTCTCTAATTCTTTCCTCGTCTGATTTTTCTTTAATGATCGGATAATCGAAGGTTTCTAGCTGTCGCTCGAGTATTTCCTGATGAAGCACATCTGATCGGAGTCGGTGGTATCGTTCGATTTCCTGTTTCATTTTTTCATCGACAGCTTTTTGGTCAAATTCGATTTCGTTGATTTTTGCCAGCAGTTGCCTGACCAAATCGTCTTCGGTGATATATGGTTGATCGCAATCATAGTCGACAGATCTGGTGCAGTGGTAATAAACGTGACGTTTAAATTTTCCACTGATTAATTTCTTGTATTTCTCTTCAGCAGTAACACTAGCTCCACACTGACCACACTTGAGTAACATTTTGAATGGAAAATTATTTTTGCTCCAGTCTTTGGGCGGAACTGCCAGTATTTTCTGGGCTTGATCGAAAATTTCCTTGGTAATTATCGGCGGATGCTTGCCTTGATACCAATGGCCACTTTCTTCGGGGAATTCGAACATGCCGTAGTAGAAATGTTTCCTTAGAACACGATAGACCTCACTAATCGCCATCCGTTTCCCAACCCTAGTTCGGAATCCCCTCTTATCCAACCAATATTTTATGGTTCGACCACTCTGTCCTTGGCTAACCACCCTTTCAAATATTTCTTTGACAATCGGTGCTCTTTCGGGATCGATATCAACATAGGCAATCCGATTTTCGGTAAGTCGATTAATATAGCCCACTGGGGCAGACCCTGGTCTCCACCCTGCTTCGCATTTGGCTCGGAGGCCTCGTTTAACATTAATTCCCCGATTATCGTTTTCCAGCTTGGCTTGAGAGCAAAGAATCATTAGAAGGAATTTTTCATTGGGATTGTTAGAAAAGGACTGGGAGAAGGTTCGGATTGATTTCAGTTTTCCCTGATCCATGAGATCGACCAATGTCCCCAAGTCCCCTGCATTCCGGCTTAACCTATCTGGGGCCCAAGTAAGAATGGCGTTGAAGATTCCGTTTTTGATGTCGATTAGAAGTTGATTAAAAACTGGTCTAAGTCCTGATGATTTAGCCGAGTGACTCTCTTGCCGGACTTCTTTGATAATCAATCCCTCCCTCTTAGCCAATGTGGTCATTTCGTTGATTTGGGAGTCGATCGACATGGCCTGTCGCTCATCGGATTCGGTTGATTTACGGGCATAAAGGCAGTATTTGATTTGCTCTTTTTCTTCTATCTTTCCATGTTTTGTACTTTCCACAGTGGAAGAGTACCGCAAGGTTACTCAAAGTCCAGATGATGTTGTCCCCCCAAAGATTCGACTAATTTTTCATAATCTCCCGCTGCCATATTTCCCCTACTTAAAAATGGTCGGCGATAGTTTTTTAGTTCCATATAGGGATAAGTTGCTAGTCTTGGGACAGCTTTCAACCACAGCTTTTTACTTCTCATAATAACGATAGTTTTTTGGTCTTTAATGGCTTGTTGGAGTAGGTGAAAGGTGTAGTTTTGAGATGGAAAGTAGCCCAGAGGATCGGTGTAAGTTTTTGAGTGATAGGCCAGATACTGCAAACACATTAGTTTATCGGAGAGATATCTTAAACTAAATTGATTAAGAAGAGTTTTTAGGATTTTAGTCCACCAGATAAAAGCGCCGGAAGAACCAATTTTAGGGTCCAAACAGAAGAACGGGTAACTACTTTCCATAGTCAATGTCTTCATGTTTTCCCGAAAATAGTAGCTATTAGAATAATCTTGAAAATCAAGCTTTTCGTTAAAACCGGGGTTTAAACACAAGAGTATTATTGAAGCTTTGTTGTAATCACCCATAAAGGGGACAGGGATTAGTTCGGTTCTCCACCCTAAATCTTCTGAGGTCACGTTTAATTTGTCCAACATTGCCAAATCATCCCCAAGAATGTGAGGAGGAGTTTTGGGGATAGCTTCCCAAGGATTCTTCAGAAAGTTAGTTATATCTGGTGTCATTTACCAGGATGTTACATGAGATTTGGCACAAAAGCCAGATATATCTGGTAAAGAAAAAACTGACTTTTCTGTAGGCTACTTCTTAAGTAGCCATGAATTACAACGTCATTTATCAAAAATTAAGTCACCGAATCGAAGACATAAGAAAGGAAAGGGGTATGACGCAGGAAAAGCTAGCTGAAGTGGCTGGTTTGCACCGATCCTACTTTTGGGATATTGAACAGGGAAGGAATATATCGATAAAAACCGCCTACAAAATAGCCAAGACGCTGGATGTTACTTTAAGTGAGCTATTTGACTTTTGAATCAGACTAAAATCGCTTTGACATAATGTCCCCAGAAGTGGGAAATAATCGATCTAGTTCGCTCATGCTGATAATAGGTTTGGTTATAGGGTGAATAGTTTCTCCTTCTCTTAGACTTGGGCTACGCCGTCTGTCTTTTTCACTGATTCGGAGAATCATTAGAGTTAAAGCATCGACCAAATCATCGTGTTTTTCGATTCCGAAATTAACGATTTGATCTATTAATTCCCCTGCTCCGCGGTGAGGGAACAAAATTCTGGCCGTTTTTATGTAAGGCGAAGAGATACTTAACCGGGCTCGTTTGTCTAGGTTACCGATTGATACTGGCTCGCAGAACACACCTTCAACGTTTAATTGTTGGGAAAGGGAATCTTGATAACCTATTTTTTCAACATATATTATCGGTCTTCTCTTAAACTGAACATGATGCATCTCGGTGAGGTGTTTTAGTTCATTAACAGTTTCCGGAAAACCAAGGCGTTTATTAATTACTGGGGAAAGAATATAAACCTTCAAGTCTTCACCGTACCCCGTAATGTAGGCAGAAATCATGGTTGTATAATCAGCACTTTCACTCATAGATATCGCTAGATCTGTTCCAATGGCGATTTCTCGTGGGGGAAATTTTTCAAAACTTGGAAGGGAATCGTAGTAATGTATATTTTCCTGGCAAATTATTCTGTCTTCGTCAGAGATTATTTTTAACAAATATTCACGACACCAAGCTTTGTCGCTGGCGACGGTGTTTTTTAAGACATTAACGGCTTCTATATTTGGAAATTTGGATGGCCATAAGATTCGATCTTGGTCGTCGATCAATGGGTATTCACGATAGATTCCTTTTATCTCGCCACTTAAAATCCGCTGTTTAATTCTCATCATTAAAGAATCTTCGTGCAACATGTTACCCACAAAAACATATTTGGTATTTTCGTCGCCAATAGGAATAACCTCACTGGTTAGCCAGTTCCAGAGTTTCTCTCGATTGTCTTTGTTTTTGACGAGTTCAAGGTCTTCAACATCATCAGCAATGACCAGATCTGGGCGAAACTGTCTGTGCCTAAGACCACGGATACTTTCGCTGGAGGAAATGGCAGTGATTCTAGTGCCATATTGGGGAATAACCAGGGAGTTTGTTCTCCATTCGTCCGCCTCCTCACTAAAAGGTCCGAAGTCTAAAATTAATAATCCGTTGTTTTCCAGTTCCTGTTTCACATTAGTAAGAATTTGACGACACAATTGCTGGGTTTGACTAATTAAAAGAATGTATTTTTTATGGGGATTCCCGATCATTGACCAGATAACATAGGCCATAGTGGCAATAGTTGATTTCCCAGAACCACGAAAGGCAACGAAAGCGACCATCTGTTGTCGTGGATCTTGAAGTAAGCCGACAATTTCTTTTTGGAAATCTGCCATGGCATAGGTAACATAGTGCGACAAATAGGTATGAATAAACCAATAAAAACTCTCCCGACAAAGTGCCTTTCGAAATGGTTGATCTTTAGCGATTCGATCAATGATTTTTTCCCGATCGTTCATTTGAGCTGGATTCAACAATAACTTCATTGTCGGGAAGAAGAGAGATCATCCCCAGAGCTTTTTTGAGCAACTCCTGTTGTTCCGGATTTAACTTTTCATCAATTATTCTGGTGTTGGTGGTTACTTCGACCTTAGTGGCATAAGCAGAATGATGGTTTTTCAACCAAAAGATAATGGCGGTCAGATTTTTGTCCCGGATAGCAGAAAGTAACTGCGACTCGGCCATGTCATTGATGAGCATATTACCCTCGCGAAGGGAACTATCAGCTTGGGAGGAAAATTCGGGATCGTCTTTTCGCCAGCGATAGTAAGTCGCTCTGGCAACGCCTATCTTTTCACAGGCAATTTGAACGATTGGCGTTTTTTTAAGTTGTTCGAGCAAGAGTTGTTTTTCTTTAATTTGTCGATTGGCGATAGTACTCATATCTTTTTAGCCTTCTGGCCGGTAAGTTTTTCCCAGCGCTTTTTAATAACTTCGGTATAAACCGGTGACTTCTCCATGACAAAACAGCGACGTTTCATTTTGGTAGCGGCAATTAAGGTACTGCCCGATCCGCCAAAAGGCTCGACAATTAGATCACCACGCTTAGTGAGAACTTTGATGTAGGGAATAAGAATTTCTAACGGCTTGGTACCAAAGATAATTCCTTGACCGGAGCTTTTTTCATCGGAGGCAATAAACTCGATGAA
Organism: uncultured Gammaproteobacteria bacterium; assembly: GCA_964503465.1. GTDB lineage: Bacteria > Patescibacteriota > Microgenomatia > UBA12405 > UBA12405 > CAZCYZ01. The sequence goes on from CAZCYZ010000005.1 coordinate 47,502, forward strand.
ATCAGTAGGTTGGATTTTTCTACCTTTCTCATAGCCTTCCCAATGAGGTTTACCACTAATGGCATAGAGGGCAGTTTCGTACTCCTCTTGTAGTCCGTCTTTTTCTGGTTCCAAATTAAATTCGATATCGACGTTGAAAGAGGCACCAACCATAGCGATATCGTGTTTAGAGAAGAATTTATACTTAGCAGAAAAGCCTTGGGTACGGTTAGGAAGATGCCAAACGATCATATTTTTTACCCGCCAATATTTCTCCATTTCTCCCCAGATAGTCCTAATATTCTTCCAGTTCTCATAAACTATGATTGAGAAACTTTCTTTCTGGATCTTGGCAATATTAGCCATCCATAACTCAGTGAAGTTGTCGGGTAAAACATCTGTTTCCAAATAGCGACGGTTCTTCTTAGCACCAAAACCGGTGGTTGGTTTGCCGTGGCGTTGTTTGCCGTTAAGGTAGTCAAGGATATAGGGCGGGTCGGTGAAACACATATTGGCCCTTTTGTCACCCATGAGCTTAATTACATCGGCCTCAATGGTTGAGTCGCCACACATCAGACGGGAGTCACCAAGAGAATAGATGTCACCTTTCTGGGTTTCGATCTGTTGAATATCTAGTTTTTGTAATTCCTTTTCGATGTTAAATTCCTCCGGAGTTTCATCAATTTGGAAAATATTGTCGAGGTCTTCGCTGGAAAAACCAATATCAGTCAAGAAGGTCTCATCAAACTTGGCCAGTAAATCCCAATCGAATTCTCCGGTGTTTTTATTTAGTCTTAAATTAAGTTCTTTTTCTTTATCCAAATCAGGAATATTGATATAGACGACGGGAATTTTTTGGATATCAAGATTCTTGGCGACTTTCACCCTAAAATGACCGCCGATGATAATGTTTTTCCGATTGTCGGCCGAGTTAACAATAATAGGATCGACTAACCCAAATCTTTTGATGCTCTCGGTTAGTTGCGATATGGCCGAGTCACTCCATTTACGCGGGTTATAGTCGGAAAATTTAAGCTCCGAGGTCGGAACGTAGACGATATTTAAATCTGACTTTTTCATATGTTTTCGATTTTGCCAATAAATAACCAAAAAACGGGACCTGATCAAACTTTGTCTCATACTTCTAGTTGATCAGATCCCGTTTTGGAATCGGCTTTAGTTTAATAAAGCTAATATCAAGATATCAGGTATTTTTTATTATGTCAATAATTGGCCGTAGGACACATGATATCAACTCTTTGTCATCTTTTATTTTTGTTCCGATAAACACCCCAAAATTTCACAGGATCGACTATAATAGTGGTATCAAATGTTAAGTAATATTGCAGCACTTTTAACACTCAGGGAAGCCTGTGAAATTCTTAAGGTGCACCCTAATACATTGCGCCAATGGGATCGAAAAGGAATCTTAATTGCTGTTCGGATTGGAATCAAAAAGGTTAGGAGATACAGGAAAGAAGATATTGAAAAATTTATTAATCAAAAAAATGGCAAATAATCACAACCAAAATACCACAAAAGAACAAGAACGAACCGAGCTTCATCGAGCAATATGGCAAATCGCCAACGATTTACGAGGTAGTGTTGATGGTTGGGATTTTAAATCATATGTCTTAGGAATGCTTTTTTATCGGTTTATTAGTGAGAATTTAACTAATTACATCAATGCTGACGAGCGACGATCAGGTAAGAAAGACTTCGACTATGCGGATCTAACAGATAAAGAGGCCGAATTCGGCCGAGCAGACACAGTTAAAGAGAAGGGATTTTATATCCTACCAGGCGAGCTTTTTGTAAATGTGAGTAAAAGAGCCAAAGACGATTCCAATCTTAACGAGACTTTATCGAAGGTATTCGACAATATCGAAAATTCGGCCAAGGGTACAGTGAGCGAAGATGATTTAAAAGGATTGTTTGATGATCTTGATGTTAATTCCAACAAATTAGGTAATACCGTCGAAAAACGAAATCAAAAATTAGTTAAGTTACTTGAGTCTATTGGTAATCTTCGACTTGGTAATTATTCAGATAATACAATTGATGCTTTTGGTGATGCTTACGAATTTTTGATGACAATGTATGCCTCCAATGCTGGGAAGTCAGGAGGTGAATTCTATACCCCACAAGAAGTAAGTGAACTACTTGCAGAGATTACGACTGTTGGTAAAAAGGAGGTTAATAAAGTTTACGACCCCGCCTGTGGCTCGGGTTCTTTACTTCTTAAATTTGCAAAAGTATTAGGAAGAGAAAATGTACGCCAAGGATTCTTTGGTCAAGAAATTAACCTGACTACCTATAACTTATGTCGTATTAATATGTTCTTGCACGACATTAACTACAATAATTTTGATGTTGCACTAGGTGATACTCTGATTGATCCCAAACATTGGGATGATGAACCATTTGATGCCATAGTTTCCAATCCTCCATACTCAATCAAATGGGAAGGAGATGCAAATCCACTTCTTATGAACGACCCTCGTTTTTCTCCTGCCGGAGTGCTTGCTCCCAAAAGCAAAGCAGATTTAGCTTTTACTATGCACATGCTCTCATGGTTATCGACCAGTGGGACAGCTGCAATTGTTGAATTTCCTGGAGTCCTCTACCGAGGTGGTGCTGAGCAAAAAATTCGTAAATATCTGATTGATAATAATTATATTGATACCGTAATTCAACTACCGCCAGACCTTTTCTTTGGCACCACAATAGCTACCTGTGTTGTTGTTTTAAAGAAAAGCAAAAATGACAACAAGACTCTCTTCATTGATGCTTCGGCTGAATTTGTACGAAATGGTAACAAAAATAAATTAAGTGAGGATAATCGTAAGAAGATTCTTAATGCTTTTATTAATCGGGGGAATATCGAGTATTTTGCCCAGCTTGTTGACAATAAAGATGTTACAGGTAACGACTACAATATTGCCGTATCAAACTATGTCGCCGCTGAAGATACTCGTGAGATCGTAAATATCACCGAGCTTAATGCCAAAATAAGCCAGATCGTTACTCGACAAAACGAACTAAGAAAGGCGATTGATGCAATTGTTGAGGATATTGAAGGAAACTAAAAATGAGTACTGTTACAAACATAACTCGAGGATCAGAATGGCAAAAGTGGGATCTGCATGTGCATACTCCATATTCTCACACATCAAAATATCCAGGAGATACAGATGAAATAAAATGGGTTAATTTTTTTCAAGCACTTGAAAGTCTACCTAAAGAAATAAAAGTAATAGGTGTTAATGATTATCTATTTTTAGACGGATACAAAAAAGTTCTTGAGTATAAGAACAAGGGGAATTTAAAGAACATAGATTTAATTCTACCGGTAATCGAGTTTCGATTAAAAGAATTGGTGGGTCATGAGTCATTAAAAAAAATTAATTACCACATAATTTTTGCAGATGAGTCACTTTTGGGCGTAGAAGTTATTGAAGCACAGTTCTTGTCATGTTTTAGATCAGCGTGTAATTTAGACCCCCACAACCCTAATGGAGTAACTTTTGGAGGTGTAGTTACCAGGGATAGCATCACAGAATTTGGTAAGGATATATATGACAGCACTCCTGTTGCAAGTAGGACGAGTGATAATTTTTTTGAAATTGGTTTTAATAGTCTTAGCTATAGCTTAGATAAATTAAGAGAGTGCTTGGGTGAAATTAAAACTCCAAACACGTATTTGAAAAATAAATACCTTAAAGCCATTGGAAAGGCAGAATGGGAAGATTTTAGGTGGACAGGATCGGTTGGTGAAAAAAAAGACTTGATTGATTGTGTAAATTTTGCTTTTTCTGCATCTCCAAATTCTGAGCAGGCTGTTAAAAACATTGGGGCACTTAAGACGGAGGCTGTTAACAGTAGATTGTTACATTGTAGTGATTCACACACTGCAAAACATAGCACTAACGATAGCGGGAAACTAGAATTTGAATTTAATAATACTTCTCCCAAAGATTTAGGCCACTGTTTTACCTGGATAAAAGGCGATCTTTGCTTTGAAACCCTGAGACAGGCATCAGTAGATTACGACAGCAGAGTATTAATACAAGAGAGGAATCCAGCAGACAACAAGAATTCTTCCGCCAGCCTTTTTATCGACAAGATTGAATATTTGGTAAATGAAACAAAGAAAACTTTGTATCTAAATAAAGATATTAATTCAGTCATTGGTAAAAGAGGAGCTGGCAAATCTGTTTTGCTTAAGCACATAGCATTTGAATGTCGAGCTCAAGATGTCAAGGAAATAAGCAAATTACAAGACTTTAAAGTTTTTTGGTGTGATGACTCGAATGAAAATAAATTTGTAGAATATATTCCTCAAAATTATTTATCAGCAATAACGTACGAAGACGGCGAAAAATACGACGAGCGTGATCAGAAATTACGAGAATTACTATTTAATAATGAGTTATTCAAAAACGCGGATTTAAACATAACTGAAATTGTAAATTCTATTGAATTAAAGATTGCCACGAATATAAAAGAGATATTAAAGCTTGATAGGCAAATATTAGATACAACAAATCAATTAAAACCACTTGGAAAAGTTGAAGATAAAGAAAATGCTATCAAGCTAAAGCAGAAAGAAATTGAAAAATTTGGAAAAGTTGATATTACAGATGAGGATATTACAAATCAATCAAAATACGTATCTAAGATCCAACAACTCATTAAAGATATTGATTTAGCAAAACAAGATACGAAGATCATTACAAATATAAACAATAATACTACCGTCAATTTTATTAGGATTGATGATGAAATATTTTCTGGTTTGTCACAGGCATCGTATCAACTAATTAAAGACCACATTAAAAATTCATCTTTAAAAAACATAAAGGGGTTTTTAAATAAAACACTTATAAAATTGCAAGAAGCAACCAGTAAAAATGAAAAGGATAAAACTGACACAGAGGCTCTACTTAAACCGATAGATGAGAAACTTCAAAAAAACAAGACAATAGAACAAATTTTAAAGGAAATAAATAAACTAAATACAGAAAAAGACGATATTTCTAAATTAGTACTGTTTAACGAAAACAGCATTAAAGAAAAGGAATTATCAATTAATAATGTTGTAAAACTATATCTGTCTTTTAAAGAAAAAATTGATGTGATTATTGAAACCTTAAAGGACGAATTTAAAACTTTTACTTTTATTACTTTTGATTTTCAAGTTGGATATAAGAGTGAAGAATATAAAAATAACTTTTTTGATAATTATATAGATGCCAGGTCTGGATATGAGTTTAAAGCATTTGAAAAAAGGGATTTTACAGAGCAAGAACTTCAGAAAGTTCTGAAAGGCATTCTATCAAGAGATGCCAAGATTAAGCCCTCCGCAGATGTGGAAAACACAATAACCGCTTTGCTTAAGTGCAGATATGACATAGATTTCACTAAATCAGTTAAATATAAAGTAGATGAAAATAATTTCATTGACTTTGAAATGATGACAGGCGGACAAAAAGCCATGGCACTACTTGATTTAATTTTTAATTTATCTAAAAGTAACTTCCCGATAATTATTGACCAACCAGAAAATGATATCGATGTGTCTGGAATCTCAAACGATTTAAAAAAACTGATCCTTCAACAAAAGACCAGGAGACAGGTCATAATCGCTACTCATAGCCCAAATTTATTATTATTGGTGGATTCAGAAAACGTTATCGTTGCAAAAAACGAAGATAATCAGATTATTTATGAAAATGGTGGAATAGAAAATGCCACAATTCAGGATAATATTATTGAAATACTTGAGGGTGGTAAGACTGCACTTGAAAAAAGGATGAATAAATTACTTAATTCTGCAAATTAAAATATGACAAAACAATTAAGTAAAATAGAACAACTTATCTCACAACTCTGCCCGGGTGGTGTGGAATTCAAGACACTTGGGAAAGTCGTTAAAATTAAAAATGGTAAAGATTGGAAAAATCTCGGTCGTGGAGATATCCCCGTGTATGGCACTGGTGGTGTTATGGGTCACGTTGATACTTTTGCCTACGACAAACCTACGGTTCTCATTCCACGTAAGGGTTCAATTACGAACATTTTCTATCTTGATAAACCATTTTGGAATGTAGACACAATTTACTATACTGAAATAGATACAAAACAAGTCGTGTCGAAGTTTTTCTATTATGTAATAAAGAACATCGATTTAGAAAAACTAGATACAGGCTCAGGTCGTCCGAGCTTAACACAAGCGATTTTGGACAAAATTAAGATTCCAGTTCCTCCCCTTGAAATTCAGGAAGAGATAGTCAAAATTCTTAATAAGTTTACAGAGCTAGAAGCAGAGCTAGAAGCAGAGCTAGAAGCAGAGCTAGAAGCAAGGAAGAAGCAATATGAGCATTATCGAAGAAAACTATTAACTCCAAATGAAAAAGATGTGGTTTGGAAAAAACTAGATGATGTCGCTGAATATCGACGTGGATCATTTCCGCAACCTTATGGAGATCGTCGATGGTACGACGGTGTCGGCGCTATGCCGTTTGTTCAAGTGGCCGAGGTTAACGAAAAAATGAGTCTGGTAGATGATACAAAACGTAAAATTTCAAAATTAGCTCAGCCAATGAGTGTTTTTGTCCCGACTGGTACAGTATTAGTAACGCTTCAAGGGAGTATCGGCCGTGTTGCAATTACGCAATACGATTGCTTTGTTGACAGAACCCTTGCAATATTCGAAAAGTTCAAATCGGAAATCAACAAAAAATATTTTGCTTATCAACTCGAGAAGAAGTTTGCCGTTGAGAGAGAGAAAGCTAGGGGTAGCACTATAAAAACAATTACCAAAGAAGAATTTACTGAATTTAAGATTCCGTTACCATCAATCGAACAACAGAATAAGATTGTAACTATTCTTGATAAATTCAGTGCACTAGTTAATGATGTTTCTATTGGTTTACCTGCTGAACTTAATGCAAGGAGGCAACAATATGAATATTACCGAAACAGATTGTTAACTTTCAAAGAATATGCCAATTAATAACAAATTTAATTTAGTTGCTCAAAACACCCAGAGTACAGTTGTTGCTGAATTTAAGCCAGAAAAGATTCGTGCGACAAGCTATCAAAGCGAGGCCGATCTAGAGCAAGCGTTTGTTAAGCAACTTCAATCTCAGGCTTATGAGTATGTTTCAATAAAATCAGAACAAGACTTAATTGCTAATTTGAGACAACAGTTAGAGAAACTCAATAGTTTTACTTTTACAGACAGCGAATGGGATAGGTTTTTTGTTGGTCAATTGGCGAATCCTAACCAAAGTATTGTCGAAAAAACTGTCACCGTTCAAGAAGACTACATTAAAAACCTGACTCGTGATGACGGATCGGTCAAAAATATTTATTTAATCAAAAAAGACAATATTCATGACAATAATCTTCAGGTTATCAATCAGTATGCGGCTGAAGACGGGCAGCGCTCAAACCGTTACGATGTCACTGTTTTAGTAAACGGCCTACCTTTAGTCCATATTGAATTGAAGCGTCGTGGCGTTGCCATACAGGAAGCTTTCAACCAGATAAACAGATATAACCGAGAAAGTTTTTGGTCTTCTTCAGGATTATTTGAATATGTTCAAATATTTGTCATTTCCAATGGAACTCACACTAAGTACTACAGTAACACTACTCGTTCACAACATGTAAAAGAATCGAGTGAAGGTTCTGTAAAAGTAGGGAAACTAACCAGTAACAGTTTTGAATTTACTAGTTGGTGGGCAGACTCGACAAATCAACCTATTATAGATTTGGTGGACTTTGCCAAAACATTTTTTGCTAAGCACACTATCTTGAACATTCTAACCAGATATTGCGTGTTTACTACTGATCGCTTGTTGTTGGTAATGCGTCCATACCAGATAGTAGCGACGGAAAAAATTCTAAACAGGATAGAAGTAAGTACGAATTATAAAAAACTAGGAACAGTTGAGGCTGGTGGATATATCTGGCATACCACCGGATCAGGTAAAACCCTAACAAGTTTTAAAACTGCCCAACTGGTAAGCAAGCTGACCAGTGTCGAAAAGGTCTTATTTGTCGTCGATCGTAAAGATTTGGATTATCAAACCATGAGGGAGTATGACAAGTTTGAGAAAGGTGCCGCCAACAGCAATACCAGCACGGCAATTTTATCGAAACAGCTAAGTGATTCAAATGCCAGAATTATCGTTACAACAATCCAAAAACTAGACCGTTTCATTAGTCGAAATGGTGGGCATGCAATTTTTGAAGGTCATGTAGTAATAATTTTTGACGAATGTCATCGCTCTCAATTTGGAGATATGCATGCAGCTATAATTAAGGCGTTTAAAAACTATCATTTATTTGGATTTACAGGCACACCAATATTTGCCACCAATTCCTCATCTGGTGGCCGACCAGACTTTAAGACAACGGAACAAGCTTTTGGAGATAAACTTCACACCTATACGATAGTTGATGCTATCGCCGATAAAAATGTTTTGCCGTTTAAAGTTGATTACATTTCTACCGTTCGTGAAGCCGAAAATATTGAGGATAAAAAGGTCAGTGATATCGACCGGGAAGCGATTTTGTCCGCTCCGGAAAGAATCTCAAATATCGTCGAATATATACGAGAGCACTTTGATCAAAAAACGAAAAGAAATAGCTACTACAAAATTAAAGATCGTCGACTAGCTGGTTTTAACTCTATCTTTGCAGTCTCTTCTATAGATGTGGCTAAAAAATACTACTCTGAATTTAGAAAACAACTCGCAGATCTACCCAGTGATAAACAACTTAAAATAGCGACTATATATAGCTTTGGGGTGAATGATGAAGACGCTGACGGAATGATTGATGAAAACTCTGAAGATACTTCGGGATTGGATGTAAGTTCAAGAGATTTTTTAGATAGCGCAATCGTTGATTACAATAAAATGTTTGGTACTTCCTATGATACTTCGTCTGATAAATTCC
>CAZCYZ010000006.1:0-36720 GCA_964503465.1 uncultured Gammaproteobacteria bacterium
TGGTACCACTGCTGTCTTTGTTGATGCCAGTGGCAACTTGTACAAGAATGTCTTAAACAATCTTGCTTTCGATGGTCTTCTTAATCTTCAGGGTGCTGCTGGGGTTGGTATCACTGGTACTGGTGTTGGTACTACTATTGTTCTTACCAACACCACTGTTACTGCTGGTTCCTATGGTAGTGGTTCCTCTATCCCTACTTTCACTGTTGATGCTCAAGGTAGATTAACTGCCGCTGGTCAAGTTGCCAACATTGGTACTACTTATGATGCTTACAATGGTTTACACCGAACTGCTGGTAACTTCTTTGGCCTTGGAGGAACACTTGCTCAGAATACTACCATTGGCACGTCATCCTTTGGATTATCTTTCACTGGTATTAATTCCAATACTCAATCACTTTACATTAGTAGTAGTGGCAATGTCGGTATTGGCACTACCTCTCCTCTCTACAAACTCGAAATTAATGGTGAAGCTGTTGCCACCCGAATTGGTATTGGTGCCACTTCTACTACCTACGAATTAAATGTCACTGGTGATAGTTACACTTCAGCCAACTTAAGTGTTGGTGGTAGTTTAAATGTTACTGGTGCTGCTTCTGTTGGTACCACTACCACTACCGCTTCTCTTAATCTCACTAATACTGCTGTCGGTGGTTCTTCTATTACTGCTTTCTTAAGTGGTAACAGTGGTTTGGTTGGTTATCTTGATACTACTTCCTGGGATAAGAATAGTAACGATGATTGGATTCTAAGAGCCAATGGTACTGGTAACACCTCTGTTGTTTCTCCATCAGACGTTGTCGATCTTACTGCTGGTGCTGGTATTGGTACTTCAATCTCCGGTGCTCATGCCCTCACTATTATCAATACTGGTGTTACCTATGTTGCTGGTACTACTAACCAAGTTAACGTCTCCGGCAATACTGGTGCCGTTACCTTCTCTCTACCCCAAAACATTCACACTGCTGCTAATCCCACCTTCGCTACCCTTGGTCTCGGTGCTACTTCTGCTTCCTACACCCTCAATGTTGTTGGTTCTGGTTACTTCTCTACTAACTTAACTGTTGGTGGTACTCCAACCTTTACTGGACTAAGCTTGGGTACCACTGGTGCTGGTACCACTGCTGTCTTTGTTGATGCTTCAGGTAATTTGTACAAGAATGTCTTGGGTGCTGGTGCCTTTGGCGATGGTGTCGGTACTACCTATGTCTTTACCAATGGCTTAACTCAATCTGGCGCCAACGTTGGCCTCGGTGGGACATTAACCCAAAATACCACCATTGGTACTTCATCTTTCTCTCTCTCTTTCCTCGGACTTGGTAATACCCAATCATTATTTATTAAAAATACTGGCTATGTTGGCATTGGGACTACCAACCCCCTCTACCAACTCGACATCACCGGTAGTGTTTCCGCTTCGGGTAAATATTACGGTAATGGCGCTGGTCTTCGTGAAGCCGACACTAATATTCTTGACTCTTCTGTTTGGGATATCGGTACCACTAGCTCTCAAACTAATTTCACCGCCGCTGGTTCAGCCAACGAAAATTCCATCGAAATAGGCGCTGGTCCTTACGGTGACGAAGAAGTCCCCCTCTGGGTTGCCGGCAGCCAAGACACTGCTTCCGACGGCGAGGGTGGCTGGACCACTAGTAGTTTCACCATTAATCCCGAAAAAAGCTACCGCTATACCGTCTGGATGAAAAAGACCGTCGACAATAACGGCACTTCATACTTTGGTTGTCAAGCCACTGTCGTAAATATTAGCACCGGTGCCACTAACGCCAACCCCTATTTCTGGACCGGTGATCTCCCCCAACTTGACAAATGGTATCTTCTTGTCGGCTATGTCCACCCCTGGGACACCAGCAGTACTACTAGTCTTGGTGGTATTTATGATCCCGCAACTGGCCAAAAAGTCACTAGTTTTACCGATTTTAAATTTCTCGATTCGTCAGCATCTACCAGTAATCATCGTGCATTTATCTACTATGACACCTCCATCGACACCAACAAACAATACCAATATGCTCCTCGTGTCGATGTTCTCGACGGCAAAGAACCATCTGTTAATACACTCCTTGCCACCAATCCTCTTACTGCCACCAATGGTCTAAGTTTAATCGACAACAATTCCATTGGACTTGGTGGCACCCTTACCCAAAATACCACCATCGGCACTTCCTCCTTCTCCCTTTCCTTCCTTGGTCTTGGTAACACTCAATCACTTTTTATTGAAAATACCGGTTATGTCGGCATCGGTACCACCAATCCTGGTTACAAGTTAGACGTTGTTGGTAATGGTTACTTTAGTACTTCTCTTGCCGTTGGTACTAGCTTAAGTGTTGGTAGTATTGGTACTACTGCTGATAACAATCGTGTTCTCACTTCTTCTGCTGCTGGTTCAGGCATTGTTCAATACCTTGATACTTCTGCTTGGGATAAGAGTAGTGCTGATGATTATCAATATTGGACCCTACGAGCCAATGGTGCTGGTTCAACCAATATTGACTCTTCCGCCATTGTTAACTTCGTCAATGGTGTTGGTATTTCCCTTTCTCAATCCGGCTCCACTATTACCATCAACAACAATGGTGTTGGTACCACTTATGCTTTTATTAATGGCATCGCTCCCTACGGCACCAATATCTATGGTCTTGGTGGTACTCTTTCCGTTGGCACTTCCCTCTCCACCTCAACCAATTATCTTTCTATCATTGGTGTTAATTCCAACACCCAAGTCGCCTACTTTGGTACCAACGGTTATGTCGGCATTGGAACAACTGCACCAGAAGAAAAACTTCATGTTGAAGGCAACATCACTATCGGTGGTACTGATTTCTTCTTTGAAGATTCCACTTCTGGGGGGTCACCCACCATCATCCGAGCCATTCACTTTAACAATAATGACAACTTAATCTATGACGATAACGTCAACGCCTACATCTTCTCAAGTGACGGTTCCGACATCGCCGCCATCAACCCCGCCGGTCTTGGCCTTGGCACCACCGCCCCCGCCTACAAACTCCACGTTGTTGGTAACGGTTTAATTTCTACCCGCCTCGGTATTGGAGCCACCAGTGGTTCTTATGCCCTCAACGTCTCCACCAACGCCAACATTGGCACCACTCTCAATGCTAATCAGATCAATATTTCTGGCAGACTGTTGGACTCCAATTCCTCTCCTGGCTCCAGTGGCCAAATCTTAAAAAGTACCGGTACCGGTGTTACCTGGGCCAATATTACTGATATTGGTGTTGGTGGCTCTGGAACCACCAATTACCTATCCAAATGGATCTCCGGCAACACCCTTGGTGACGGTCTGGTTTTTGACAATGGTACCTATGTTGGCATCGGCACCACCAATCCCAACTATCTTCTTACCATTCACTCCAATTCAATTACCTCCAGTCAGATTGGCCTAGGCAGCTCTCGAGTCAATCTTGTTTCCGGTAATGTCATTGGGGGTATCGATTTTATCAGTCGCGACGCTTCTATCGGCTTTGGTCGTAGCTCCGTTGCCAATATCCAGGCCGTCGCTACTGCCACTCATACCGCTTCTGCTCTCGACACTGCTCTAATTTTCACCACCACTTCTGGTACCACCCCCTCCGAAGCCGTACGCATCTCCAGCAGTGGTTACGTCGGAGTTGGTACTGCCGATCCTTCATACAGGCTAGACATCGCTTCCACCATTTCTGGAAATAGTAGTACCCGAGGTATTAGTCACACCATCACCATCGACAACACCGAACCTACTGGCCAACGAACTTTATATGGTAATGCCACCCTAATTTATAACGACAACGTTGGTGTCACTACCGCCAGTGGCGGCACCACTTATCCCACCATCTACTCGGCCTACAACTACATCCGTAACTCTGGTCTTGCCACCAGTGGCCCAGGTAATATCAAAGACGCCCGTGGCGTCTACAACTACATTGTCAACTATGGTGAAACCAACCCTGACCTCACCACTTCTACCATCGAAAGTGCCTACGGTACCTACAATTACCTCCTACAATTTGCCAACAGTCAAACCAACAACATGTATGGTACCTATAACTATCTAGGTCGAAACAATGGCACCATCGACACCGCTTATGGTGTCTACAACCGATTTTACAATCTCGACAACAACTATATTTACGGTGTCTACAACACTTTCCCTTCCGTTGGTACCGGAACTACCATCTATGGTATCTATACCGGCGGTGAAGACTACAACTACTTCGGCGGCTCCGTCGGTGTCGGTACCACTACCCCTCTCTACAAAGTTGAGGTTTCCGGTGAAGTTGTTGCCACTCGCTTTGGTGTTGGCGCCACCTCTACCACCTACGAACTCTACATCACTGGTGATAGTTACACTTCAGCCGCCCTTACTGTTGGCACCACCACCACCACTGCTTCTCTTAACTTAACTAACACCGCTGTTGGCGGCTCTTCTATTGCCGCTTTCTTAAGTGGCAACAGTGGTTTGGTTGGTTATCTTGATACTAGTAGTTGGGACAAGGATGATACCGATGACTATACTGCCTGGGCCCTAGACGCTTCTTTCGGTACCGCCGAAGTCATCGGTGGCGGCAACACTGTCACCATCTCCGGCATCAATGGCATTGGTACTTCTATCTCCGGTACCGACACTCTATCAGTTAGCCTTGGTGGCACTCTTACTCAAGCCAACTTCACCAACATCAATATCGGCACCGGATCTTCCGGTTTGTCTATTCTTGGCATCAATTCCAATACTCAAGCACTAACTATCCGACAAAGTGGTTATGTCGGTATTGGTTCCACCAACCCTCTTTATCCGCTTTTTGTTGGCACTACTACCACTAGTGGTATCGCCATTGGCACTTCCGGCACTATCGTTGCCTCCAAATATTCTGACACCGATAACTTTGAAAATTACTTCCTTGACCTATCCAAAGCCAGTGGTATCCAAACTAATCTTTCCCTCCCCAAACTCGGCAATATCCGTTTCAATGTTCGTGAGGCTGGAAGTACTTATGCTACCATCAGCACCCTCATGGCCGCCCAAATTCAAACTTTCGACAACGGTCTAGTCCTCGAGGTCGGTGCCAGTGGTCTCGGTACTGGCGAAACCTTCAGTTGGACTGGCAATCAGCTCTTTCTTCACTCCAACAGTTATGTCGGTATTGGCACTACCTCCCCCAGCGAGAAACTCGAAATCAATGGTGATATTATGCTCAAGTCCGACGCCAATGTTTACCTTAAAATCGGCGCTAGCGATACTTACCAAAACTCAGCTCTTTACGTCCAAGGTACCGGTACTTCCTTCTCCTATATCGTCGCCGAAGGTACTGGTACCGCTTCCACCGGTGTCCTCCGAGCCCAATATGGCGGTGTCTGGGCAAAAGAGTCTATTGAAATCTACCACAATGGAACTGATGGCATTATTGAAACCGAAGTTGGTGACATCGTCCTCTCTTCCTATACTGGCAATGTCGGTATCGGTACCAGCAATCCCACCTATAAACTTCAAGTCGAAGACTCAGGTAGTCTTGCCTCAAACGGTATTTATACCGTGATCGGTAATGCCGGCGACACAACTCCCTCAGGCTACACTTCTAGCAATTATGGTCTTTATGTTGCGGCCAACAACAGTGGTGCAATCAATGGTGGCACCAGAGCTACTACCGGTACCTATATCGATATTATGGATACTGGAAACGTCTCCTCTTCTGGATATAAGAACATAACTGGGTCAGTTATTAATATCAACGATTCTGGCAGTCATACTTCCGGTACCGGATACTTTTACGGTATACAACAAAACCTTATCGGCACCGCCACTAACATCGATAGTTATGCTTACGGATTATCACAGTCAATAGGCACCTATGACACCGCCTATGGCACCAAGTCCTACATCAGGGCCACCTCTGCGGCTTACGGCACCTATCACGATCTTTCAGATTCAACCGCCATCAACAACTACGGACTTTATGTCACCGCTGGCGCAGGCAGTACCGACTGGGGACTTTATATCACCGGTGAAGATAGGAATTATTTCTCCGGCAATGTCGGTATTGGTACCAGCAATCCTACCTATAAACTCCATGTTGTTGGTAACGGTTACATCTCCAGCTCCCTTTCTATTGGCTCATCTTTATCCATCGGTAACATTGTAATCGCACCTGTCGAAAGATCTACCGTCCTCACTTCCGGTAGCGCCGGATCAGGCCGCGTTGAATACATGGACATCACCAATTGGGACACCGATGATACTGACGACATCGATACCCCCAAAAACGGCCTTCAACTTATCGGTACTACTGCCGTCGGCCTTGGCGGTACTCTTATCCAAGACACCTATATCAATCTTTCCTCTTACGACCTTTCCTTCCGTGGTGCTGGCGACACCCAAAGTCTATTCATCGAAAACACCGGCGACGTTGGTATTGGTGATCCCGCCCCCTCATTTAAATTAAGCATTGGTAGTACCTTTATGGGGGTTGGCACCACCGACAGAAACATCAGCAGTCTCATCACCATCGGTGACTATACTCCCACAGCCCAACACAGCGTCTACGGCAACTACACTCAAATATTAAATGACAACGTCGGAGTAACTACTCCCGCTCTTGGCACCACCTATCCATCAATTTATGCTTCTTATAATTATATCCGCAATTCCGGTCTTGCCACCAGCGGCCCAGGCAATATTAAAAATGCCATAGGTACCTACAATTACACTATCAACTATGGTCTCACCAATCCTGACCTCTCTACTGCCACCATCGAAAATGCCTACGGTACCTACAACTACCTCTATCAATATGCCAACAGCGAAATCACCAATGCATACGGCGTCTTCAATAACATTTATCGCAACAATGGCACCATCGGTGCTGCCTACGGTGTCTACAATCGATTCAATAATCTCTCCAACAATTATATATACGGTGTTTACAATACCTTTCCTAACGTTGCCGCTGGTACCACTTCCTATGGCATCTACTCCGACGGTGAAGACTACAATTATTTCGATGGCTCTGTCGGTATAGGCGTTACGGTCCCCGGTTACAAACTTCACGTTGTTGGCAATGGTTATGTTTCCACCTCCCTCTCCGTTGGCACCTCCCTTTCCGTCGGAACCAATATTTACCTTGGTGGTAACAGTTTTATCGATGATGACAACAATGTTGTTGGTGTCGGACTGACTGATGATGACTACATACGCTTTAATGGTTATATGGAAATGAGGTCTGCTGATCCCACCTTAGGACTGGTTTTTAGGGATAACCTAAGCCAGGGCTATATCAATATTGGGACCTCGGGTGGGTATTCCTACCTCTCTGATTCCAACACCTACGACAGTTACTTCTTAAGGGGCAATGGCGGTAATGCCGACATTAGAACCAGCCTCTCAGTCGGTACCTCTCTTTCTGTTGGCACCACTCTCTTTGTCGATACTATTGCCATTGGCACCGCTACTCCACGTCACCCCCTAGAAGTCTACGGAGATACTGCAGCCATTGGGCTAAATCATCCCACTACGTCTTCGTTTAACGAAATAGCTTTCTCCGAAAACAACACTGAAAACGCCTGGATCTTTAAAGCGGGCTCAGCCTACGCATTTTCAGGGATGCAAAATGATTTTCAATTGTCAACAACCACCGGCGATATACTCTTAAATGTAGGTGATACCTCCTACGGTGTCGGTATTGGTACCACCGACCCCAATGGTCCATTAGGAGTTGTCTGGAGTAACACTGGTTATAGCTGGGACGTCATGCTTCGCAATATCAACAGTAGTACCAACGCCGCCACCGAAATAACTCTTGGTAACAACACCACCGCTGATGGTGCCGCCATCTCTCTCGCTTCGTCCACCAACAGATATGGCTCCAACAATTTTGCCATCTACAACCGCATTGGACCCTTAATGCTTGGCACCACTAATATCGAACGTGTTCGTATTTCCACTAATGGCCGTGTCGGTATTGGCACCACCACCCCCAACGGTGGTGCCACCTACAACAACGTCTTCCTCGACATCGCCTCTACCGGCATCGGCACCTCTGGTACTGGGCCATTAATCAGGCTCCAAAACACCAGTGCCGGTAGTACCGATTTTTACATCGGTAATTCTTACTATGATGATGGTTGGCTCCGCTTAACTTACGATGGTCATCAAGACTATGCCGACACCGCTATGGGAAAAATTTGGTTTGAAACCACTACCACCTCCGCCTACTTTACCTGCAAAGACCTTAGTGGCACCGGTTCAGGTACTATGGTGGACTGTACCGGATCCGACTATGCCGAATATTTTTACTCCGATCAAAATATGGAAACCGGCTCTATCGTCATCCCCAATCCTGGTGACCCCGCTCAAAGCAGCCGACCCTATCGATTGGGTGAATCTTCCCTCGCCTACCAATCCAAAGTCGTCGGTATCGTCTCCACCGAAGGTCTCGTCGCCAACGAGAAAATGGTCGATACCGACCAGCGCATTGCTCTTAACGGACAGGTTCCCACTCGCGTCTCCACCATCAATGGTCCCATTGAAGTTGGTGACCCTCTCACCAGCTCCCCTATTCCTGGAGTCGCCATGAAAGCCACCCAGGCTGGTCCCATTATTGGTAAAGCTCTCCAATCCTTTTCTCTTACTGATGGCCAGGTCTGTCCCGACAATCCCGCCTACCGCTGTGACAAAATTCGTGTTTTTGTCAACATCTCCTGGTACGATCCCGACGTTTTTATTACCGACACCGGCGAGGTCAATGTCAATTACAATGTCTCCTCTTCAGTTCTTGATTCTCTTGGTTACTCCGGCACCAAAAACGAACTCGAAACTGCTTCCTACAACCTTGCCGATACTCTGTCCAAACCCGTTACTCGTCTGGCTCAATTTGCCCAAGTTGCTGCTGCCACTATCAAAACTGGCCTCCTCTCTGCCCAAAGTGTTATCACCGACCGCCTCACCGCTCGCCGTCTCGTTTCCGAAACTATTCTTACCAACGAAATCACCAGCACCGATGCTACCGTCAGTGGTTCCCTCTTTGCCAATCTCATCAAATCCTCCGACATCCAAACTTCCCGCCTCACCGCCTCCGAAGCCACCATCTCCACCCTCTATGCCGACAACATCATTAGCCGTCAAGGTTCTATTGGCGACCTTATGGCCGACAGAATCAGTGATCTTCGCGACGAAGTCCGCAACCTCATCGCCGGCTCTACTCCGCCAGCTGGCGGACCCGAATCACCTCTTCTGGCTGAATCCAGCAACTGGTCATTTGATGTTGGTTCATCTCAACTTCAAATCACCGGTTCTCTTGCCCTCTCCGACAATCTCACCATCGGTGCCAAACTTACCGTCAACGGTGACACTCAACTTGGCAACGCCTTCATCACCGGTACCTTCACCACCGGCCAAGTTGCCATTCGCGACAATTTCATCGAAACCACCAACACCGCTCTCTATATCCAACCAAGTAAAATTGGTTCAGTCCACATCTTAGGTGATACTCTTATTATCGCCGACACTGGCGAAGTCACCATCGATGGCAATCTCTCCATCACCGGCAAACTTACTGCCTCTCAAGCTTCCACCTCCTCCCTCTTTGCCAACCTCATCCAAGCCTCCGATATCCAAGTCACCTCTATTACCGCCCAAACCGCCAGCTTCAACGAAGTGAAGGTCTCTACCCAATCAGCCATTATTATTGCCGAAGGTAGTGGCTTCGGTCAAATTGCCACCTCCTCCGCTCAAGTCAGTTCCAACGCTACCGCCGGCACCACCACCCTCCCCGCCGGCAAAACCGAACTCGTTGTCTACAATGCCAAAATCACCCCCTCCTCCATGGTTTACCTCACCCCCGTCGGTTCCACCAACAATCAAGTTGTCTACCTTAAGGACAAATTCGTCTCACCCACCCCCTCTCCTCCCGAAGCCACTCCGTCTTCCTACTTCACCATTGCTCTTGACCAGCCTCTCTCCAACACCGTCGACGTTAACTGGTGGATCATTAACTAATTCTATTCATATTTCACAAATCATATATCATAAATCATGACCTCCCTTACCCCCGAACAAATCAATCGACTCTCATCCCTGGGTATATCTGTCCCTAATGAAAGTATTACAAACACCACTCTATCTATATCAAACCCATCCTTAGGTCAAAATTCACTTCAAACTAATACAAGCAATTCCACCACCACTCTGCTACCGCTTCTCTCTATTTCCGGTTTTACCATCATATCTCTCGGAGGCCTCATTCTTTTCAAAACCAAGTCCGATTCACCTGTCGCTGCCCCACCATCACAGGACATAAACAGGCCCTCCACCATCAACAATCCAGCTCCCACCCAAGTTCCCAAGTCTATTCAACACTACCTTCTCGCTTCCCAACAATACTTCAGTCAAGCCCTCCAAGCCCAATCCGCCAAAACCACAAATGAGCCCAATAGCCAACTCGTTAATCTTCTAAACCAATCCATTCTTGCCGCCAATTCCGCCATCAAAGAATTTCCCCAAGACTATCGTGGTTACTATCAACGCAGCCGCATTTATCAATCTCTTCTCCAATCTCAACCCCAACTTATCTCTCAAGCCATTACCGATCTTGCCACCGCCTCCCGCCTCAACCCCACCTCTGCCGAACTTACTCGTGAACTCGCCACTCTCTACGCCAAAACCGGTGATGCTAATATGACCCTTACCTACCTTGCTCAAACCGTCGTTCTCGAACCTACCAAAGCCCAAAATTTCTACGACCTTGCCCGCCTCCAACAACAATCCGGACTTCTTCCCGCCGCTCTCGACACCTACAACCGCCTCCTCCCTCTCATTACCGATAATTCCCAAAAACAACAAGTCCAAACCGAAGTTGATAGCCTCAAAAAACTCGTCGCTCAAACCACCCCATCCGACGAAGAAAATCTTGTACGGGCTGACCGACGTGTCAGTCCCTCCTCCGAGATTTCCCCTACCCCAAAAATTGACTCTCCTCTTATCCAAGCTCAAACCGATTCCAATATCATTATCGCCGCCCCCGAAACTCGTTCCAACATCGAAGTTAAGGACCAAACTGACAGCAATGCCCTCTCCGGCACCCTCACTCTCCCCGCCAACCAATCATCAGTTGTACTTCAAAATTCCAACATTAATTCTACATCACAAGTCTACCTCACTATAACTTACGGTGGCAAAAACCAAAACCTTCAGGTCCTTTCCAAGTCCTCCGGTTCTGCCACCATCGGCCTCGATTCCCCCACCAATGAAGAAATAAAATTCAAATGGTGGATTATCAACTAAATTCCCTGTCCCAAATTCAAATGCGAAGCTGCCCGTCCCGTATCGACCCCGACCTATCGGGGGAACATCGGGAAGCGTAGTCCCGATCGATTAGCATCGGGAGTGGATTATCAACTAATACAGCAATCGCCAATTATTCATCCCAGCCGCATCCTTGGCACACACTTCTACTTTATCCTTTGCTCCCGCCCCACTCGCTCCTACTCCCTTGCTAAACCACCATGTGCCTCTTTCACTTTCAGTGCAGGCCGGTCGACTGTTGTTCAGTGAATTCACTTTCACTCCTCCGCTCATATCCACCTTCGCTCTTTCTATTTTCATATAATCTTCACCATTCGACGCTCCCAATACCAACGGCAACTGGTTATCGGTATAAATCAATCCAGCCGTCGCCATTGTCCCATTAGCTTTATAACCCACATAAACCCCGTTTGTATAATTCTTAGTAAAACTTGCCACTGGATGATTGCCACTTGCCACACTTCCATCTCCCACCACTGTCAACCTGTAACCAGCCACTGTCGTCCCCACTGCCAAGTTACCGCTTGAACTCATCAACATCAAAGTCCTATTATCCATCGTTTTTACCCAAGCAAATCCCGCGTTACCTTTACTTACCAAGTAACTTCCCACGTCACCTCTATTCTGCCTCTGCAAACCTGTTCCCCCATCTCCCACATACAAATTATAATTACCATCAATCATCACATTACCCCCAACTGTCAACTTTTCTGTCGGGTTAGTTGTTCCAATCCCCACTCCGCCACTATTAATATTTACAATGTTTTTACCTATCGCTCGCCACCAATCCATCCCCACTGCCTCCAAATCTATCGCCCTCGCCCTTATTCCAAAACTCAAAAAAACTCCCAGCGCTACCCCAAAAAATATTTTCAACATTTTTTCTTTAACCACTAAGGTGTTTTTGTTACCGTTGGTGATGTTGTCACTTTTGGTGCCTCTGTTGGTATCGCTGTTGGACTTACCATTGGTGTTATTGACACTTTCGGTGGTTCCAGCTCCTCTTTCGGCACGTTTACTTTCTCTTCTTTTCCTGACGGCAATGGCTCCGGAGTCTTCAAAGTCTCTGGTTGCTTTGCCTGTTGTTGTGCCGCTTGTTGCTTTTTAATCGCTTCTTCTAGTTCTTTTCTCCAATCAGCTAATTCTTTACTTGCTTTTTCATAATCCCCAGAATCAACTGGTACCAAAGCTACGGCTTGCGACAATCTCGACACCGCATCTCCCAATTTCCCCAATCTCTTAGCCGTATAAGACCAGTTATACCAACCATTAGCAAAGTCAGGCTTATTCGATACTACCATCTCAAACACCCTATCCGCCTCTTCCAATCTATTGGCCGCAAACAACAATCCTCCCAAATCAAGTCGCGACATTGGGTTAACTGGATCCAATATTACCATCTGATTATAAGCCTGATAACTCCAATCCGCCGCCCCATCCACCAGTCCAATCAACTGTTTATAAATAGACGCTAAATTACTCCAATATGTCGGATTCTGGCTATCAAGCGCCACCGCCGCCTTCCCCTCTCTTACTGCTTGTTGCACCAGTACCGCCGCTTTTTGCTTATCCTCATCACTAATATCTTTGTTCGACAACATTGTCATTGCCAAAGCCAAATTTGTTTGCGAGTAGACCCTTCGATATTCCGCCGACCACGAATTAGCTCCAATTGCCTTAATTTGTTCGTTATAAGTCTTACTCCCATCGTTTTTAGCCGCTGCCACCAACGCCCCCCTCATCAATATTTCTCCTCGTAATATTCTTACCCACCACCAACCGCCCCACACACTAATCCCCACCAACACTACCCCCACCAACCATGGTGCCACATTAAAACCATTTTCTCCAACCCTCAACACCATTGCTGTTTTCTTTGTCTCTCCCATTTTATTAGCCATCATCCACACCACCAACCACCACCCAACCCATGTTAACGGGGTCAACAAAAACACCACCCAAAATATCATTACCTCCCACCACTCCCAATTATTCTTTTTCAACCCCAACATTTTACTCACCAATAATCCTATTAATATTAATCCCGGCAAACCCAACTCAGTCCAAATTTGCAATACTCCATACCTTGACCCCCAAAACACACTGCTCCAGTATTGTGTCAGGTTATAACTCGCCGGACGATATGCATTAAACGCTTGGACATAATTCCCCAAACCCATCCCCCACAACGGGCTTCTTTTAAATACTTCTACTGCAATTACCCAAGCACTCACGTTGTCAATCATTGCCAATCCTGTTTTTACCATTCTAAATCCCCCCAAGCCCAAACCCAACACCAACAACGCTAGTACCAATGCTTCTTTAATATAGTTAAACCCTTCGGATTTTTTTGTCTTGTCAACTAATCTCTTTACCCATTCCAGCACCAAAAACAGCAATAACCCCACTTCTGCCAACAGGGATCCCACCGGCGAGAAACCACTACTAATGTTCACCACCGCATTATCTTTTGGCCACACAATTGGTAGTTTTGAGTTTGGTATCAAAAAAACCACCAATGAACTTATCGCCACTATAATTCCCGCCGCTGTCAACCAATTTACTTGCTTCTTTTTTTCCTCTTCGTCACCGACTTGTAACCACAGAAAACACCATGCTACTAATGCTACCAATGTTCCCCATCCACCCAAAGTCGTCACCGATCTCATCTCCACTCCTTTCTCTAACCGCAAAAACGATATCGTTGCCCACACTCCCATCAATACCATCAACCAAAAACTTCTATTAGTCCTAAAACTTTCTTCCTTCCCCACAATTGTCATCACCGTCCACAACGCCAATCCTATCAAAGCCGATCCAATTAGTAACCAATTCTTGCCAAATCCCCACACATCGGGTACCACTGGCAAAAAGAACAACGGCATCAAAAACATTATTACCCTAACGTAATACTTCAAAATAGTTTTCATAGAAGAGAATAACAAAACCTCTCTCCCCCACGCAATCCTCAACTACCTCTTATTACCGCAAATTTACTTCACTCATCAGTCCGTTCAAATTTTTTTACACTTACAATAAGTCCAACGGCTTACCCTATCTCGACACTTTCTTCCCTGCGACCTCATCGATATCCCACAAGATGCCCCCTCCTCCACACAATTACGGCTAGCAGTATCATAACTCTCATATTTTCCATTCGTTCCCCCCGCATCTGTCCCCACGCTTCCGCAACTTCCTCCCCAATCACTACAAATAGTAGTACAACTCTTATCTGTCCCGGCATTCACTACCACTACCATTCTACTATCTCCCCCACAAGTTTTTGGGCATTTCCCCAGCTCCGCTCCGCCCACATCCACAAATTCTCCATTAACACACTTCTTGCAAGTTCCATAACAGGCATAACCACCATCCTCTACTCCGCCATAACACGAAGTTTCACCCGCCGCCCTTCCTCTGTTCTCAGTAGTTTGTTGACTCAACCTCACCACCACCGGTGTCATCGCCGCCATCAGCAGCAAACCCAACACCAACGGAATATTCGCCAAACCATTTTGAGATCCCCACCTCATATCACCTCCATCATACCAAAACCATCATCTACTTCACATCGCCAACAACTCAAAGTTCCAGCACCTCATCAGTCCACACATAACCACAGTTTGATATTATTAGCACAAACATGTCGTCTGAAAGTTCCCCGTCCAGACCACCCAGGGAAACAATCTACTCCAAAGCAGAAAGAAAATTAGCTGATTGGCTTGGACTCAAGTTAATCACCAATTTTACAGAAACAGCCCTTATTGCCTTTGCCTCAAGAATTGGTGAATATTCTGTCCTCCCCAAAAAAATCACCAATCCCAATATTCTTAGCATCGGAACTCATATTGGCATTGAAATTCCCTGGCTTCATCGGCGTCATCCACAAGCACAAATTGCCTGTTTCGAACCCAGTCCGGCCACATATGAAAAACTCGTTCAAAATGTTCAACAAATCCCTGGCGTCACCACCTATCAAATAGCAGTCAGCGACCGTGATGGTCAAGCTCAATTTCATCTCGACCCCAATAGTCCCTGGGGCGACTCTCTAGTCAGGGAAACACTAGATACCACCGCTTCCGTTCCTACAGTTAAAGCCTCTTCCCTTTTTGGAGAACACATCGACCTGGCCACCATCGACGTCGAAGGGGCCGAAGTCGCTGTTATCCGAGATTTGGATTCAACCGGAAATATCAACAATGCCGACCATTTTGTTATCGAACTCCACGGTGATCTCATTACCCCCGAAGAACAATTGGAAATTTACCAAATCCTTCAAAAGAACAGCTTCAAATTCACCACCGGTTTTGGTGTTCGACAAGCATATGTTCCCACTTCCCTCTCCCTCCTTGAACCATTTAGGCGGTCCGTAGTAGTCCACGCCTGGAAACCCAAAAAATGATCCACCACCAAGCTACTTCAACACTGCCAGCGGATCCAAATTCCCCTTGTCGGTTTTAATCTCAAAATGCAAATGTGTTCCTGTCGACCTTCCCGTTGATCCCATTACCCCTAGCTTTTGTCCCTGACTAACTCTATCCCCTGGTCTAACCACAATCGAATTATTCAACATGTGTGCATACAAAGTTTGATAGCCATTCCCATGGTTAATTACCACAAAGTTTCCATATCCACCCCCACTCCACCCTGCCGTCACCACTGTCCCACCCTGAGCCGCCACAATATTTGGGTTGCTCTTATTGGCGATATCCACCGCCCGATGGTACCATGACGACCTCTGGCTTATATGCCCGTTTGTTGGCCAAATAAAATTCCCTTCTCCCACCACTCCCGGAATTGGTGCCACTGTTCTAGCCAAATATCTCCCCGTTTCTATTACTACCTCTTTTGGTTTTATCCCATCCGGAATCATCAACTCCTGACCCGCCGCCAAAGCAAAAGTTTCATCATCTGTAAAAGTATTAAAAGGATAATCAATAATGTTTTGAGCATCTACCTGGTGTTTCTTGGCAATGCTATATATAGTCTCTCCTCGACTTACTTTGTATCTCACCCCGGTTGATGGCAACACTCGCAATATTTGCCCCGGCTTAATCGCATCCACGCTTTTCAAAGAGTTCTCCCACACGATAGTATCAATACTTACTCCAAACTTTTGAGCGATACTACTAACCGTATCCCCCCCTACCACCCTATATTGAGTAATCTCCCCCTTTGGCCCATCCGATATTAATGTCTCTGCTCCCCCAACCCCCCCCGCCGCCAATATCAAATAATTACTCCCCCCGCTATTAGCATCCCTTCTCGAAGTTATCATATCCTCAATTTTTCCTGTCATCGTCAAAGCCAGGAATGCCAATACTCCCATCACTCCGTTCACAAAGCTCTGGGAAAATCTTCCTCTTTGGCGGTACATTAACTTGGTTGTTTCTGATTTTATTATTCCCACCCCTCCCAACAACTGGCCCATCACCTCTCCCACAAACTTCCCCTGAAGTTTTACAAAAGTTACTACCAGTTCCTTTTCTTTTGCTATGTCAATCATCTGCTATTTTTTACCTACTTTAGCCAGAAACTCCTCATTGGTTTTTGTCTTTCCCATCTGTTCAATTAGTATCTCCGTCACCTCTTCTTCCCTATCTATTGCATCAAACATTTTTCTCATCGTCATAATTTTTTGCAACGTTACTGGATCAAGTAACAATTCATCCTTCCTCGTCCCCGATTTTGGTACATCAAAAGCCGGGTATATTCTCTTCTCCGCCAGATGTCTTTCCAGCCTCAATTCCATATTCCCCGTTCCTTTAAATTCTTCAAAAATCAATTCATCCATTTTTGATCCCGTGTCCACCAGTGCTGTCCCAATAATTGTCAATGACCCTCCATTTTCAATTTTTCTGGCCGCTCCAAAAAACCTCTTTGATGGATATAGCGCCGCCGGATCAAATCCGCCTGATAATGTCCTTCCTGATGTTGGTATTGCCAAGTTGTAAGCTCTTGCCAACCTGGTAATCGAATCAAACACTATAAATACATCCTTTCCTGTCTCCACTAATCTCTTTGCTCTCTCCACCGCTATCTCCGCCGCCTTAGTTTGTTCTTCAGGTTTTTGGTCAAAGTGCGACGCTACCACTTCCCCTTTCACAAATCTTTGCATATCCGTCACTTCTTCCGGCCTCTCTCCCACCAACACTGCCATCAAATGTACATTTGGATAGTTGGCCGCTACCCCTGCCGCAATTTCCTTCAACAAGGTCGTTTTTCCTGCCTTGGGCGGACTCACTATCATCCCTCTCTGGCCAAAACCAATCGGGCAAAACAAATCAATTATTCTTGTTGAATATGTCCCCGAGTCAAACTCCAGCTTCATCTGCTTTTGTGGGTATATTGGCACCAAATCCTTAAATTCCGGCCTATTGGCCGCCTCCATCAACCCCACTTCGTTTACCCTGTCTATCCTAATCATCCCCCAATACTTCTCCCCCTCTTTAGGCGCTTTGGCCGCTCCTACGATCATATCACCCGCTCTTAGGCCATATTTTCTTATTTGCTGTGACGGCACATAGGCATCTCGTGCTGATGGCGTAAACTTCGGTCTCACAAAACCCGATCCGTCCGATACAACATCCAATACTCCAATAATCGGTTCGCCTGCCACCATTACCGCCGCGCTCGGCGCCACTAACCTTGGCTCAACTGCCATTTTTTTTAGCATTTTAGTTTAAAAAATTGATAATTCGCAAAGGGAAAACAATCTCATTTAAGGCAAAAACATGGGGAAAGTCATCTCAAACAACCTAATTTTACCACCCCCCATCTGTTTGTCAACTTTATCTTCCTCCTAGGTATCCTGCCTTCCAAATTGCAAAATCAGCAATTGTTACTCTTCCGTTTTTGTCAAAATCTGATTTCGTTCCACTTTTAGTTAAGTACTCTGTTTTCCAAATGGCAAAATCAGTTACATTCACTTTTCCATTTCCATCAGCATCACCTTTTATTGTCCCCTTAGTTGGAGTTGCTGTCGGTTTAATTATCGAAGTTGGCACCTTAGTCACTATTGGTGTAGTACAAATCTTTACCGTCCCCCCGCCACAAGCAATCGGATTACCACCAAAATCGTATCTGTAAGCATGACTTGCTATATCTCCCGAGGGATGAGCTGATTGTTTAATAGTTGTTGACCAACTATCACCATTCCTTACTCCTCCATACCACACAATGTCATCCTGTCCATTTGCTACATCCCAGGTTGGAAATTTTACTCCCGACACATTCGTTGCCATCACGCTTACCGTATAGCTTCCGCCGACGTTAACACAATTAGGAGGCAACAAATTAGAACATGATCCCGGAAGTGGTACCGAAGAATAAATCTCATACAACCTTACTCCATACCCGGAAATATCCTCAATCCAACTATTACCCACTGGTGTTATCGCTCGCCCATCAAGCAACGAATTCACTACCACTGCTGTATTACTCATTGTTATCTTCGTTCTTGCCGGATTGGCTCTCATATTCACTGCCAACAAATACCGTTTATTTGGATCACCCACATCCTTTAATAACGTTCTTATTGGCGCATCTTCTTCGGAAAATTGTTGGGCATAAGCTACCTCATAATTCTCGGAGCTTGTTTTTGCCAACCACACCTGCTTATACTGTTGAATTTGTCCGTTAATTCGGCTTACTTCCGCCCACAAGTCCGGCGTTACCTGTGGGTTGATTCCCATCGAATATGAGTCCGGCTGGTCATATCTTTTAACCGGTTCACCTTCCTTATAATTAGACCACGGATGGTGTTGCGCAAAAGTCCAAATACCCGTTGCCCCCTCTACTATCGTTATATACATTTGAGCTTCGACCTGTGCCGCCGAAGGCATTGCCCAATGACGATCACTGTTCTCCATAAAAGTCTGGATTATCACCCACAACGGTTTTTCCCTTTCTGACCCGCACCGATATCCCGCTCCCCTAGCTTCTTTTACCTGACTAACTAATTCATCTAATCTCGCATCGCTACCCGTAATTACATAACGGTCGAAATGAATAATATCACTAAAACCATATTTCCCGTATTTACAGGCATCGTCCGCCGAATAACCATTGGCAAAAACCAATCTATCCGGGTCAGCTTCTTTAATTGCCCTGTATACTTTTTGCCACTTTTCAACACTCATGTTTTGCGATGTTACCCCCGGTTCCTCGTCAAATAAGTGATAAGCCAACACTGATTCATGCCCCTTCCATTGCCCCACCGCCCATTTCAACCCATCCATTGTCCACCCACTCGAATTGTTCGCCGCCGCCACCGCCAAGTCGTGAATATTTACTATTAACTTCATTCCCATTTTATCAAAATGATTAAGTTCCGAATCTATTGGTCCCCACCAAGCCGTTAATCCACCTGTATAATTAGCTTTCTTCAGTTCTCCCAAAGTATCATGTGACTGAGTGTTATCAAGCTTTAGTATCTTCATCGCATTTCCATACTCTCCCACATCCACAAAATACATTAATATCGGGAAAAGTGAATCACCATCATATGTGTTTCTCAATTTACCCATCTTATCCACATGTGGAGGACCCTTCCCCATATACACCACACTCTTGCCGCCGTTATTCACATAATAGTTTTCTGCTCTAACTTCTCCTGCAGCCAAGAACATCAGTCCTACCAATATCAAAATTTCCCTTCTCATCAATTCATTTTAACCTCAAATATTCTGTCTTCCAAATCGCAAAATCAGCAATTGTTACTTTTCCATTTTTGTCAAAATCAGACTTGGTTCCATTCTTAGTTAAGTACTCTGTTTTCCAAATGGCAAAATCAGCTATGTTGATTTTTCCGTCAGCGTTGGCATCACCTTTTGCCTCCTTTTTCAATCTCCACCACAAATCAGCATACGAACCCGTCTCGCAGTCAATTGAGGCTGCGTTCCCTTTTTTCCAGCTTGTTTCCGAATGGCTCATGCAACCTTTACAATACGAATATTCCACCGTATACCCATTCGGTACTGTCAGCTTTACCTCCTGTTGGCCTGCCATCACCTCAACCACATAAGGGTTAGTTGTCACCCTTGTCCTCCCCGAGTTCAAAATTACTTCTGCCTCACTTGGACAATTAGTCCCATTACACGCTCCCCCATCAGCCCCAACCTTATAGCCTTGAACTCGACACCCTCCCAACCCCATACTCTCCAGCACCCCCGTTAGGTCAATTTGAGCTTTATATATTTTCCAATTATATGGCCCGCTTGGTGATGGCAACTCTGTTACTTCTCCACTTGAGGCAAAATAAATCATTGGTTTTTCCTCATTCACCACATTCCCATACTTATCCCCCAACAAACCTGGATTATGGTTTGATCTTCTTCCGTTTTCAATTGAATTTTCTCCCACCGGGAAAGTAATTTTTTGCAATACATTTAAATTTTTATCCAACAAGAACATTGCTATGTGCCACTGCGGTGTCTCCGCCACCGCCACATACATCTGTCTTCTTGGCATCCACTTTACATCAACCGACATTGCCCCAATCGCCAAGTCGTCCTTTGTCAAATTAAAATTACGCCCTCCATCGCTCGAAAAACTTGCCTTTACTTTCCCTACGTTTTGAACCGTAAAATCGGAATAAATCATTTGAAACCCACCATCCTTCCACAATACGCTTGATTGACCATAACCATAAAGTTTTGTCCCTGGTTCAAAGTATGGCGGCAAAGGAATTACTGGTTTCCCACTAAAAGCATAACTTATTCTCGCTGGGTCCCCAGTTCCAGCTGACCAAGCCAAAAATACTTGATTCCCCCACATCCCATCCATCTTCTCCGGATTATCAGTCGTGTAAAACACATAATATTCACCATTATCTGCTCGCACCACTGTCGGGTCACAAGCACACCTTCCCTGATTCGGTCTTCTTTGTGAATCTAATACTTTTATCGCCGGTGCCCAATTTACCCCATCCGCTGACGTCGAATACAAAATCTTGTCATCGTTTGGTGTCGTCATCGGCCTAAAATTTCCACACCACCACATCCGGTATACTCCCCCATCATCAAGCATTATCGACGGCGCATAATTATATGTCTTATCGGGGTTACTTCCTCTATCAATTACCTTCTCAAAACCACTAATTGCACTTACCGGCAACTCATACGCCTTCACCTCTCCCACTCCAAACCACATCAACAGCACCAATAGCCATATCATCAATTCATTTTAACCTCAAATACTCTGTCTTCCAAATCGCAAAATCAGCAATTGTTACTCTTCCGTTTTTGTCAAAATCAGACTTGGTTCCACTCTTAGTTAAGTACTCTGTTTTCCAAACCGCAAAATCAGCTACATTTACCTTCCCGTTATTGTCAGCATCACCCTTTGTCGTCCCCTTAGTTGGAGTTGCTGTCGGTTTTTTGGTTGGTGTCACAGTTGTTTTCTTTAATCTCCACCACAAGTCAGCATGCGAACCCGCCTCACAATTAGCCATTACCGTACTACCTCCCACCCAGCTCGATTCAGTGTGGTCCGTACATCCATTGCAGTTTGAATATTCAGATTGGTAACCGCTTGGTACCGACAATGTCACCCTCTTCACCCCTTCCTTGACTCCATATATTACATATGGATTATCACTCGATTGATAACCACCATCAATTGTCACCCTCGCTTCGCTGGGACAGTTGGTTCCATTGCATGCTTCACCATCAGCCCCCACCTTAAAGCCCTGAATCCTACAACTATCAACAATCTCAAACTCTCTCACCCCCATACTGGTGTTATCTCCCCAAAACCTATTTGGGTTACCATCTCTGGCCGGGTCCGGTGTATTCCCAGCATAATATACCTGCATCTTTCCACCAAAAAAAGTCACCTGTGGCTGCCACATTAGATTACCATCCCAACCATTTCCGTTAGATTCAAACAATTTCACCCCTGGCAAAAAACTATTTCCTCCATCCCCTGAAGTCGTCATCCAGATTTGACTCGGTGGTCGGTACGGATCTCCCCCGCTACTTCTTCCGTACACATAATACATTTTGTTACCCACCATCGTTACCCTCCCAAAGCCTCCACCGACATCCGGTAAATTGATTATCCTCGAGTTGTCAAAGTTATGACCATCTACACTTTCAGTTATCATCAGTTTCCCCGGTGTCAAAGGTATGAATAGTTTAATCTTTCCGTCCACCAAATACGGACTGGCTGTATCCATACCACATCCCTTTACCGGCCAATTCCAGTTACTGATATTAACCACTCCTTTCTTCACCCAGTTAATCCCTGGAGCTGTTGAAGTCGCATGATGCAAATACAAATCACATCCGGCACTTCTTTCTGAAGTCACATAATACATATGCCATATTCCATCACTTCCTATAACCACCCCTGGACTACAGGACCAATCATCTGTCTGCCCCATCTGTCCCTCAACCACGATCTGATTTTCAGTCCACGGGCCATCGACTCCATCCCCCCAGTTTTGTGCCCGCCACACTCTGTCACCGCTTTTTCCATTTTCTTCCGTTGCTCGACAATAATACATCACATAACTCCCCCAACCCTGTTCATGCATCACCCAAGGCGAATATTGACTTCGATTTATCCCCCCTATCGGCCCAAATGTCTCCACTTTCCTCACCTCCCGATATGCTTCTGCCCTCACCTCTCCCACCCCACACCACATCAACAGCACCAATAGCCATATCATCAATTCATTTTAACCTCAAATACTCTGTCTTCCAAATCGCAAAATCAGCAATTGTTACTCTTCCGTTTTTGTCAAAATCAGACTTGGTTCCACTCTTAGTTAAGTACTCTGTTTTCCAAACCGCAAAATCAGCTACATTTACCTTCCCGTTATTGTCAGCATCACCCTTTGTCGTCCCCTTAGTTGGAGTTGCTGTCGGTTTTTTGGTTGGTGTTGGTGTGGTACAAATCACAATTGAACTTCCGCCACACATAGTCGGAGTTCCGGCAAAATCAAAGCGATAGGAATGGGTCGCTATCTCTCCATGTGAATGGGCCGATTGTTTTATAGTCGCCGACCAGGTATCACCACTCCGGGTACCGTCATACCATACAATATCATCCTGTCCATTTGCTACATCCCAGGTTGGAAACTTTACCCCCGATACATTTGTCGCCGTCACACTCACCGTGTAGCTTCCACCTACGTTAACACACTTAGGAGCCACAAAGTTTGAACATGCTCCGGGTGCCGGCATAGAAGAAAAAATTTCATACAACTTCACTCCATACCCGGGAATGTCTTCAATCCAACTATTCTCTGTCGGGCTGATTACCTGTCCATCAAACAACGAATTCACCACCACTGCCGTCCCGGCCATCGTTATCCTTGTCCTCACCGGACTCGCCGAAATATTCACTGCCAACAAATATCTTTTATTTGGATCACCCGTGTCCTTCAAAATTGTTCTTATTGGCACATTGTATTTGTCATCCGCGTCAAATCTTTTCGTAAAGGCCATGTTGTACCCATCACTGCTTGTTTTTGCCAACCACACATATTTGTACTTTTCTATCTCTTTGTTACTCCTACTTACTACTGCCCACAAATCAGGTGTCACCTGCGGATTAATTCCCTGCATTTTCCCCTCGGGATCCAGTTGATCCCATCTGGTCGCACTTCCCCCTTTCCATGCCCACGGGCTATGTTGTAAAAATGAGTACAATCCCGTTACTCCATGTGCTATAGCCGCATACATTTGAGCCCTAATTTGATCTCCAGTTGGCATTAGTCTCCAATGAGGACCCGACCCGCCACCATATGTTTGCAATATCATCCATACCGGCAATGTTGGATTACAATTCACCGCCTTGTCAATTGTTTCCACCCATTTCTCTAGGCCTGAACTTCCATCCTTAATTACATACTCATCTACATTCATCAAATCGCTGAACTTTAAATACCCACAGTCCGCCTTGTAGTTGTTGGCAAACACTAATCTTTTAGAGTCCACTGATCGGATCGCATCACGAACTAACTTCCATTTGTCATCATCCATATCATTGGCTGTTCTCCCCTGTTCTTCATCAAACAAGTGCCAAGCTAGAATCGACGAGTGGTGTTTCACCGCCGCAATCGTGTCTTTCAACCTCTGCAAACTCCAGCCGTCTTTGTTGTTCGCCGCCCGCCATGCCATTTCTGACACGTTTGGGAGGATCTTCATCCCCATACTATCGAAATAGTTGAATTCAGCCTCGGTCGGGAACGGCCACGCCGGCCAGCTAGCATTAAACCCCGCCGCTTTTATCTCCCCCAAAGTATCCCTCGATTGAGTTGCGTCAAGTTTCAGCCAGGATTTTACCTGCCCCTTGTCTCCTAAATCAGTAAAATACATTATCAAAGGGAAAAAAGAATTACCATCATAACTGTACTTCAGTCCCCCATCCTTAGCCACCTGCGGCACTTTATCACGATACACCGTGTTAATTCCTCGATTATCAGTGTAAAAAGTTTCCGCTTTTACTTCTTTGGCTCCCCCCAATATCAAAAACAACAACATCAACCACATAAATTAATTCTACCCCATTTCGTTTCTTATTTTGTTTTCAAATACTCTGTTTTCCAAATAGCAAAGTCAGCAATTGTTACTTTTCCATTTTTGTCAAAATCAGATCTGGTTCCATTCTTAGTTAGATATTCTGTTTTCCAAATCGCAAAATCAGCCACATTGACCTTCCCATTTCCATCTGCATCACCCACAGACGATGTTCGACTAAATCTCCACCACAGGTCGACATAGGAACCATTTTCACAAACCACATCCACTGTTTTTGCCGCCACCCAGCTTGATTCTTCGTGATCAGTACACCCCCTGCAATACGAATACTCTGTCCCATACCCCCTCGGTTCGACCACTTCCACCGTCTTTTTCCCCGATACTACCCCCTCCATCACGTATGGATCCTCTTTCGACTTTAACTCACCCCCATTTACCATCACCTCCACCCCGCTAACTCCTGTTTTCACCCCCTGAATCCGGCAACCCTTTCCAAAAGCCGAATCCGGTGTCAAACTCCGCCCCGCCCACTCCTCCAGCTGCGGTACCGTCCCCACCACATACTTGAAGGTATATTCACGAGTCGAGCCTTTCAAAAATACCGCATCAGCTACCACATCACTATTGATAATGTAGTTAATGTTCCCACAATCATCATTCATTTCATCTTGGCAGTACACCTTTTTTTCCAACCTCAAGCTTGAGCCCTCATTCACCCCCCGTATCAACACCCCAATATCCTTCCCTTCAACTTTCCACACAAACAATGCCTCCTTGGTTTCCGTCGACACCTGCCACACTGTCCAGTTCACCCCATTAGGTGACACTGGTTTAGCGTGAACTACCGAAAAATCATCATATGGCCTAATCGGTCCTTCAATCCAATCATCCGCCACAAAGTAGATCCTCAAATCTCCTTCCTTGGCCACCTTTCTATTTAGATAAAAGGCTTGTGTCGGCACATAAGTCTTCCAATACTGATCTACCATCGACTTCAACTGATAACTACTATCAATCTCCACCACCTCAAAACCTTTTACTCTCCCCTTTCTCATTACCATCCTCGGCCTCCCCTCATCCACATACGTTGCCTGTTGTCCGGTTAACCTGCACGGACTTACTCCTGCTCCATTGATCGTATCCGAATAGTTCCTGATCCAGTTAGTCGAATTCAAGCTTTCTTCCCCATTCACAGTTTCAGCTTCCAATTGACTCTTATAACCCCACTGGTACCCCAGCCCATTTCCTCCAGCTTGATTTATCAACAAGTCCTGCTTCTGGTAACCATACAACATCCCCGTATACTGCCATCCTGCCCCTGCCCCACTTCTTCCCTCCAAAATATTCACCGGCCTGCCATCCCCACTTTTATTCGTCAGTTCAAACTCTACCCCAACCCCTCCAAACTCATCGCTAAATCCCAATTTCACCCCCACTTCTTCTGTCTCCATTTTCATTTCATCACTAACCAACGGTATATCCGCCCAAGGAAAATTACACTTCGGCTCTGAATCTGTCGCCAGTACCCTCCCCCCAGTCCAACTTAACATCAACAATATCACTGTCACCCACATACTTCATTCTACCAACTATCTTTCCAAAAAAGTTGAAAGCGGTGGACCTGCCCCCTCCACCGCTCTCAACTTTGTCAACAAAAAAATATTTGACTTTTCTTTGTTGACAGTTTATTTTAGTACTAGAAACAACCCTATTCGTGTTCCACCTGCTTTGAGAATATCGATACGGTTGTTTCTCTGTTTTTTAAGGATAATTTTAAAACGTAGTGCCTAAAATTTTCCTTAAAACACAGGTTCCGATCGAACGCAGTGAGCATCGGAATCACTCACCTTTTACATCAGTATCAGTCTGCTTCGTAGTCTTCCCATTTCTTTTAACTGCTTTCTTGCCCACGATTCTTTTTTCTTCGTTTTCCCAAAAATCTTTTCTAACAACTCTCCCAGCATTGGTTAACTTTAGCATCCCTATTTTTTCTTGTCTATAACCTATATTAATTTACTCCTCAAAAACTCTATACCCCATATAATTTACTATGTTGTTTTTAGCTTCATTTTACCCCAAAAACACCTTTCTCAACATCATGTGGAAAACTTAAGTACCTTCAGGATACATCAATAACACGAAATCCGCCGTGGCGGACCAATTCAATTACCGCCCTTTCAGCTCTCTTATACTATTTATATTCACCACTTCCCTCCCCAGCCCCTCTGCCTCCCTTACCCTCTTCTCCCAATTCTTTACCTTTTTTACCTCCCCCAACAAACTCACCTCCCCCATCAAAACCAACCTCCCAGTTTTCTTCCCTCCCTTGTCAAGGGGAGGGCTAGGGAGGGGTTTGTTCTGATAACTCGACCACATCGCCCCCACCACTGCTAAATCCGCTCCAGTATCATTAATTTTTATTCCTCCCGACACCGCCACAAACACGTCATACTTATAAAGTGGCATATTCAAAACCTTTTGGGCTACTGCCACCAGCAATTGTCCCCTATTGTAATCAATTCCCGAAAACACCCGTTTGGGCATTGTTCCAAAACTCTCCGTTACTAGTGCTTGTACTTCCACCATCATTGGCCTCGTTCCCTCTATTACCACCGTCACCGCACTCCCAACTTTCTCCTTTCCATCTTCTACCAAATTAATCTCTCCGCTTTTAATTTCTCTCAACCCTGCCTCCTCCATCTTAAACACTCCCACTTCATCCGTCGGTCCAAACCGATTTTTCGTCACCCGCAAAATTCTTAAATCCCCGCTTTTGTCCCCTTCAAAATACAACACCGTATCCACCATGTGCTCCAATAATTTTGGTCCAGCTATCTC
This sequence comes from uncultured Gammaproteobacteria bacterium, assembly GCA_964503465.1. Lineage (GTDB taxonomy): Bacteria > Patescibacteriota > Microgenomatia > UBA12405 > UBA12405 > CAZCYZ01. The sequence continues at coordinate 27,640 of CAZCYZ010000006.1, forward strand.
CCCTTCTTTGGTTACATGTCCCAAGATTATCACTGCTATCCTTTTCCTTTTTGCCATTTCTACCATCTCCATCGCCACTTGTTTAATTTGTCCCACACTTCCCGGAGGTCCAACTCCATTTTCCGAGTAAAACATTTGCACCGAATCTAGCACCACTATTTCATACTCACTCTTCGCCCTGTCCATATACTCCCACACCTCAACCGATCGATTACACTCCAGCACCTCAAAATCCCCAAGTTTTAGCCCCAACCTTTTTACTCTCATCGCAATTTGTTCCGCCGACTCCTCCGCCGCTACATACAATCCCTTTATTTCCCCCAACAGTTGGGTCACCAAAGTACTCTTTCCAATACCTGGTTCCCCAGCTAGAAGATACACTCCTCCCCGAACAATTCCTTTCCCCAACACCCTATCAATTTCCCCTATGTTAGTCTTAATGTTTATAGAATATTCCCCTCCTTTTTCAAGGGAGGGGTTAGGGGTGGGTTTTAATTTCTCCAAATTCACCACCTCCGCCTTCTCCCTCCTCCCGCTTCTAGTTGTTGAACTCGTAATTCGTAATTTTGAGCTCGTAATTTCCTTTATCGTATTCCATTCTCCACAAGCTCCGCACTGCCCCTGCCACTTGGCGAACTCATTACCACAATTTGAACACACAAAAACTGTTTCCGCCATTTTTTTCACTACCTCATTTTCTCATCCATACATCATAAATCCTACATCATAAATCATTTCAATCGTCCTAGCGCCTCTGGTGAAGCCATCAGCTTCAGACTATCTTTCTTGCCTCAACGTAATACCGTTTTTCGTTCGCTTCACCCATCGAAAAAGTCTTCCTCGGTAATGCCCCGTCCTTCTCCACCGTCGGGAACAGTTCCCTTTTGTTCATCGCCGGCAACAAAAATCCTACTCCACCCATCTCTCTTGCCAACTTCTCCACACTCTCCTTCCCATGAATATAGTCTATTTTAACCTCCGGATTCTCAGCCACATATTTGTCCAACAACGCCTGTAAATTTCCCACCACCAAATTACTCCCACTGTTTCTAATTTTCATTTTCCGCCTCCCCTCCTTTTCCACTATTTCGATTTCATCTCCTTCCCCTTCCAAATATTTTAATAACTTTTCACTCGTCCCTCCACAAACTATCCTATGAATCGGTTCAAACACCAATCCATCGTCATGAACGTTGACTAATTCCACCAGCGCAAATCTAGCCGGATGGTCCTCCTTTTCCGCCTCACTCAAGTTACTCTTCACTTCTTCCCAATACGCTTTCGCCGTCGCCAAACTATGATTTCCATCGCCCATCGCAAACAAAAATCCGTCTTCAGACACCAATTCCCCCAAATTCTCCGCTATTTTTCCCATTGTCTCTTCGTCAGTTATTCTCCAGCCTCTAATACGTCCACCCTCCATCATCAGCTCAAAATCGTAAAGTGGTGGCCTCATCTGTTCCCGTCCATTTTGCAACGGCTCAATTACCGTTCTCCCTGGGTCATCAATTAACACCATAATATGTGGTAACTCCATCAATGCCTTTCTTCTTATTTCCAGTCTTGGTGGTATTCGACTTACCACTGTTCCCTCCGTTGCTCGAATCAAAGTTTTTGACCCTTTACTGTAATCATATTTCTCCAAATCCAACGCCACCATCAATCCCCATCGACTCACTTTCTTCAGCTGTCGTTCAACCAACACCATCCCTTCAAATTTCTCCTTCACTACCCCCTCGTCAAGATACATCCCCATCGTTTCATTAATTTTTCTTATTCTTTCTTCCTTGTCCACCGCTTCCAAATATACTTCTGGCAATGTCAACCTGTAAGTTGACGGCCAGTTCTCTACTAACTTTTCCACCTCTGCCCAATATTCTGGTTCACTCGTGTGTTGGTCACACGCCACCACCGCCCACTTACCCATTTCCACTCCATCTCGAGGCAGCAAAATCTTTGGTACCTCCACCCCAATCTCCCTTAGTCTCCGTTTGGTTTCACTCTTCATATCCCCTATTCTACACTCGTCTACCACCTTTCCCAATGCACCAATTCTTCAATCTTTTTTCTCTCCGTCCTGTACCCAGGCGACTGTTTCTCATACCCCAAAGTTATCAAGCACACCGGTTCCACCTCGTCTGGTAAACCAAATCTCTTTTTCACCCCTTCAAAATCCATTATCCCCAACCAACAACTTCCCAATCCCATTTCTGTTGCCGCCAACAACAAATTTTCTACCGCCGCGGCCGCATCTTCAATCCCCCATTTTCTTGCCATCCCCTCCAAGTCATCAACCTCACTGCTAGCCCTCATTTCCCATTTCTCCAAATCCTTCAAATATTTTTCTTTGCTCTCAAAATACGGGTTCATTCTGGTTGTTACCAAAATCACCACCGGTGCCTCGGCCAAGTATGATTGGTTATTCATTTCTGCCAGCCATTTTCGATCCTCCCTCCCGGTAATCACCACAAACTGCCGGTTTTGGTTATTTCCTGCACTCGGCGCCCAATTCGCCAACTCCAACAATTTCACCACCGTCTTTTTGTCTACTGGTTTATTACTATAACTTCTACACGAATGCCGTTTTCTTATTACGTCAACTAAACCCATGTTTTACACCACTCGATTAATCGGACTACCTTCTGCTAATGCAATTATATTTTCTACCCAAATTTGATTTAGATTATCTAATGCCTCTTTGGTGTACCATCCAAAACCTTTAATCATAACTGCATTTTCTACCCCCACCAACGGTCCGTGATCTAAGTCTTCAGCCTCTACTCCGTAACTGTCCACTCTCCCCGATTTGATTGCCTCCGCCATCGCTACCTCATCAACCAATTCTCTATCTACCGTATTCACCACCATCACACCTTCCTTCATCTTAGCTATCTCACTTTTTCCAATCATTCCTGTATTAGCCATTTCGTGAGTTGTATTTAATGAAATCACATCCGACAAGCTTAATACTTCGTCCAGAGTCTTCATTTCCACTCCATCCATAGTCTTGGGTGATCGGTTACAAGCTATCACCTTCATCCCAATCGCCATCCCCAGCTCTGCCACCCTACTTCCAATACTACCCAAACCTATCACCCCTAAGGTTCTACCTTTCAGTTCGAAACCTTTTTCAATTTTGTATTGTCCTTTTTGTGTCCTTCTGTCCAAAACAAAAATTCTTTTAGCCAACCCCAACATCATTGCTAGTGCATGTTCTGCTACCGATTCTCGAGAGTAACCAGGAATATTACTCACTGGCAAACCATTTCCCTTACAATAATCCAGATCTACCCACCCAAAAGACGTGGTCGACAAACAAACCCCTTTCAAATTAACCAGGGACTTCATCACTTCGGTTAACACTGGCTTTGCTTTTTCAAATCCACCAAAAATATCTGGATCTGGCGCCAAGATCTCAGCTCCATTCGCCCAAGCTATCAACCCTTCCACTCCCAGTTCACTCCTGCCATCAGCAAAAACTACTTCGCCTAAACCAGATAATCTTTCAATTTGACTATCATTAAAACGATTCTTTTGAACACCAATAGCTATTTTCATTCCCATCTTAAACTTTAACTCCCCTAATATACCACAACCAAAAAGCCCCGCTTTCGCGGGGCTTCTAAGAAAATTCATCTTCATCCCTTGCCCCGTCAAGGGAAAGGGTAAGGTTAGGGTTTCGTTTTACTTATAAATCACCTGATTCTTGTCACTCATCACCAATCCCAGGGAGATTTTTCTTTTGGCTACATCAATACTTTCAATGTATACCTGCACTTCATCACCCTCTTTGATCGACTGACCAGTCGCCGTCCCCAGTTTGGATATATGAATTAATCCCTCAATTCCCGGCTCGAGCCTTACCAATACTCCAAAATTAGCTACCTTAACCGCCACTCCTTTTACATCCTTATCTTTCGGGTATTTTTCCTCAATCTTTAACCACGGATCATCCAGCAGTCTTTTTACTGAAAATTGCAATCTGCCATCGGCCTTATTGATTAGCTTCACTTTAATCTTGTCCTTGGCCTTAAACAAACTAGTCACATCGTTTACCTTCTCCCAGGAAATTTCACTAATGTGCACCAACCCCTCCAACAACAACGCCTTCCCGTCTTGGACATAATTTACTCGTACAAATATTCCAAACGGTTCCACCCTCACCACATCCGCCTCAAACACTTGTCCCATCTCTAACTTCTCAATTGCATCCACCTCTTCTCCCACCTTCCCCGGCTCGGACACCAATCTCTCCGAAAATACTAGTCTATTCTTAGCCTGGTCCACCTCCAGTACCTTAACCTTAATTTTCTTTCCCACCATCTTATCTGGATCCCCATCATATTTGCTTCCAATTTGAGATCCAGGGATAAATCCATAAAATCCAAATGGAGCAATCACCACCGTTCCACCTCGGTTTAGCTCTTTTCCAAAAACCGTCAACTCCCCTTCGCTCTTTTCCTTTTCGGCAAAATAATTCCACCCATATCCCGATGCCGCCCCTCGAATCGATACCAGTATCTGACCCTTGTCATTCTCCGGCGATTTCACCTGCACTTCAATCTCATCTCCCACTCGCAAATCCGAAGCATAATCTTTCACAAACTCAAATTCTTTTCCCATCACCACCGCATCTGTCTTTCCCCCAATGTCGATAAATATGGCTTTGTTTTTTATCGCCGTAATTTTTCCTCTAACTTCCTGTCCTTTTTTCAGTCCTGTTAGTTCCACTTCCTCCTGTTTCAGTAAATCCTCCATTGTCACTATTGGCCCCATTTTCAATGCCTTCTCTTTTTTAGTTACCTTTTTTTCTTTTTTAGTCGTCATTTTTTCAACAAAAAATCCGTCAGCTGACGGACTATTAGCGGGATTGGATACCCCAAATAAACCAATAACCCTCAAACTCAACTAGTATATCACTTTTTGTCCCAAATCACCCCTCTTAAGCCGTTCCCAACCTTCAACAATCCACTCTTCCCGTTCTCGCCTCTCACCCTAAAATCAGTATGGCCATATCTTCTCGCTCCCAACTCTCTTCGGTGGTGTTCCACCTCTTCCCCCACTTCCACCACTCCATTTTTCGTCCCGGTCACGCGTTCATATCCACACCCTGGTATTAGACATTCAATTATTATTCTGGTCATTTTTCCCTCCATTCTACAATTTCTATCGCAAAAATCTCACTCCCAAATTCCGCTCGTCGGGTTATCAAGGCCACCTTTCGTCCCGTGTTTCGCCATCTTTTCCATGTCCTCTTCATATTAGCCAGTAACAATCTATCCATTCTCGACTCCAGCCCCTGTCTAACCATTGCTGTTTCCAGAACTACTCTTCCATTGTTATCAATCATTATTATTTACTTCTAACCGTTAACCATTCTTCCACCACTACCGTCCCATCACCAGAACGTTCAATTGCTTCACCCCATATCGATGCTCTTCTCCCGCTTCCTTCTTCTCCTCGTGCTGTTAACAATAAATCTTCAGACCTCCGCCCCCACATGTGCACCTTTTCACCGTTAGGTTTCACCTTATACGTTCCACCAACTCTATATATTTCTCTTTCATCTTCTGGCATAGTTTATTTAATTTCTAATCAACACTTTGTGTTAATGTTCAAACTACACTTAGTATCTTAGTGTTGAATATACACCATCTTTTTACCAAATGCAAGTGTCAAATTAACACTAAGTGTTCTAGCCTTATTTGAACCTAAATAGCCTTGCTGGCCGATATGCCTCTCCTGTCTTCATCTCCCCTGTCTCCGTTACCTGTCCATCTGCCTTTACCTTCTTCACAAAGTTCCTCTTATCAAGCTGCCTTCCCAGCAACACCTCATATACTCTCTTTAGTTGGCTCAAAGTAAACTTCTCCGGTAACAACCGTCGAATTATCTCCGGTTCATCCAGTTTAAAAGCTAATTTTTTCTTCGCCACCCCCACCATCTCCCGATGGTCAAAAGCCATTATTGGCAACTTGCCAACCGACCACCATCCAACTTCAGTGTAATATTCCGCCAATTTTGGATTAATCTTATGTTTCTCACTCAATACCGCCAAATAAGCTACCGACACCGACCTCCCTCTCATATCTCGATTTGGGTCTCCAAAGCAGTACAACTGCTCCAAATGTAATCTCTGCTTTGTTACTCTCTCCAGTAAAATTCTCTTCGCCGCCTCATCCAAGCCCTCTTCTTTTCGAATCACCCCGCCCGGCAACGCCCAAGCTTCGGCATAAGGACCGGTCTTGATCTTCACCAACAGTACCTCCAATCCATTCTCTGACACCGTCAGCACAATCACATCCACCGCCACCACTATCTTATCCGGCAAGTTATTGTTCACCATCTTAGTGTCAAGTCTACCACAAACTCTCTCTACCCTACACTACAAAGTCAATTTTTTCCAATCTTTCTCCAATCAGCCCAGGTTGCACATTAGCATATCTTCCCAAGCTCACCGCCAAAGCCTTCAATACGCCCCTCCCTCTCTCGTCCCCCAAAGCCCCTCCCTCTATCAAATCTAACACCCCTGGATCAACTGCAAATTTCCATGGCAAATCCACCCCCACTCCCTTAATTGTTGCTCTTCCGTATTTCTTTCCCGCCTCCGGTACTCCCATCACAGATTCCATTAGCGGCCAAGTACCCATGAAGTCAAAACCCACTAATCTTCTTGCCAAATCTCTACCATCATTCACCACCTCCAGGTGACGCTCCGCTTCATATCCCTTACTAGCAGTCCAACCTATCGCCACTTCGTACGGTCGTTCAAACCACACCACCGGCCACTCATTTCTCACCGTTCGACACAAACCACCTTGGCTCAAAAGTTCGTCCCTCACTTTACTCGAATGCAAACTCGGCATCGACACTCTCGTCTGTTCAGGACTAAAGGGAAATTCAAACCCGTTCATCTCCATTGCCATCATCATTTTGTGAACCAATTCAGTACACCACACTGCTCTATTTGGTACCTTCATCAGTTCTGAACTTAAACCTAATCTCACCTGTTTTCTCGCTTCTGCTGGTGATCCTGCCGCTATACCAAAACCACCCGGGGTTCTCTCCGCTCCATCAATTGCCATCAGCATCAGTCTATCACAAATCTCTCTTCTCCAATCTGTTGAACCAATTTTCTACTAAGATTACCCCGAGCTTGCCGAAGAGTTTAGTTTCTCCAATCCCACCATATTCTACCCACCATCGCTATTCTGTTCACTCTAAACTTATTCTTGCATACAAAAAGTCTCGACCTTTGATTTTTTCTGCAAATCCAAGCTCCGAGCCACCTCTTCGTTCGGCCGGATCACCTTGCCGACGGTCCGCTCTTGTCATCAACTCTCGATATGTCAATACTTCGATTACTCTTTCATCAACCCCCTCGACTTTTCCCCTAACCCCAATTCGCTTCAAAGTTCTCAAAACTCTAACCGGTCTTCTGGCCGCCTCATCCACCACCCCTTCCGACACAATTATGTTTCTTACCTCACCGTTCATAGCCCTTAGTATACATCAATCTATCGAACCAATTCTCCTTCCCAATAGTTCCCTCCCTTCCTCAAGGGAGGGTGAAGGGTGGGTTTGTTTGGTTTCTCAATTCCGGCCATGGCCTATTTTCAGAGTCCCTTGCGGGAGGCCTATTGTCGGCGCTGAAATGTTTCACGACTCTGTTCGGAATGGGAAAAGGTGGGCCCATTTCGCTCCAATGACCGGAATTCAAAAACCAAACAACATTCCCCAAAAACGATCAGACATCCCCCTGCCCTGTCAAGGGAAGGGGTTAGGGGATGGGTTTGAAATTGGTGACTAAATTGAGTTGCCGAGGAACGTCAAATATTTTACTAAAAAAGTAAAATACCAACGTTCCCCATTCTTTGCTAGAAAGTTTTTTCGATCTTTCCACTGCTTAGCTTAAACCCTTACGGGTCTTCCACTTGCAGAGTATTAACCGGTAGTCTCCCGGCGATCTCCCCCCCGACTTGCGTCGGGGCACGATTCTTAATCTTGGGGTCAGTTTCCTGCTTGAGATGCTTTCAGCAGTTATCTTATAGAAACGTAGCTACCCAGCATTGCACCTGACGGCACAACTGGCACACCATAGGTTTCCTCATCTAGGTCCTCTCGTACTGTAGACGAATCCCCTCAAGAATCAAACGACCACTACGGATAGAGACCGACAATTTTGTTACTAAAATGGTAAAGCATTTCTTGTTTTGCTTTACTCCCCATATCACTATGGGGGTCCGACCATATCTTCACAATTTTATTAAAAATTTCAAATTAAAAATTGTATCCGGCGTATGGCCTGTGAGGATTCTAGTTCAAATAATGCTCTAAAATGTACTTTTTCGTTAGTTTTCGCTTACAAGTATTCATCGAATAAGCCAAGTCAATAATTGCACTCAACCCTTCTTTGTTAAGATGTTTTCCTTGTTCAACTAGAAACAACACTTTTTCAAAAGTATCAAAACTCTTTCTTTTGATTACCAGTTTGTTTCTAAAAAATGGCAATACTCTTACTTTCAAGTCCTGAAAGTTTCGTACCACCAAAGCTAATGATCTGTCTGTTGGATCAGTTTTACTATTTTGTTTTAAGTAGCCACAACCTAATCTTTTTCTTAGATAATCCAATACCACTTTTCCGATTGGATTTTGTGACACTTTAAAAAAATAGATTACCTGCCAACCGCTTTTTGTTTCTTTTGAAGGGACAATACCAACATAAAACATCCCCTCACCTTCAACAAAACCGATTAGATAATCATCGCTAATCTTTAGCATTATTTTCCCTAGCCTTTCCTGCTGATTGTCTTGCTTCTTTTACGAAATAATTAACCATTTTCACTAGTAATTAATTTATATACTAGTAGATTAATTTTTACAAGAGTTTCCAGCATATAGCCAGATTTATATCCTATCATTATTTGCAAGCTATCCAAACTTGCGTAGACAAAAAGACACAGTATTTTTTTCAGAAACGTCTAATAGGAGAGACAGTTCAATGTCATCCGCCGTCGTGGCGGATCAGCTGTCTCGCGACGCTCTGAACCCAACTAACGCAGCGCTTTAATGGGCGAACAG
>CAZCYZ010000007.1:0-1817 GCA_964503465.1 uncultured Gammaproteobacteria bacterium
TTTTTTGGCTTGATTCTCCCCACAATCGATATAGTTAACAACAGCGTTTTTCACCCCAAAAGGACTTGCACCTATAATAGTAGCCGCCAGTCCCACCCCTACCGCTGATTGTTCTTTTAGTAATTTCTCAAGTGAGAACCATCTTACTGAATTAGCAAACATCTCTAATTTTTGATTACTAGTACCATCAGCATAAGCCGCCTCCAGCATTTCGTGATCATCTTTACTAGGTGCCAACCCAACTTGAATTATCGGTAAAAGTGCGTCATGTACACTACTCACACCCCCTGGACGTAATTCTTTTTTCAAAGAACCAGTAGGGTCAGAGAAAATTTGCCTTAAATCACTATCAACTTTTTCAAAAACTTGAGATCCCCCTACAAACCTGACCGGGAGTAACCAAATCGATCCACCCATTCTTCCTTCCATTCCTGTATGGCCAAAAATGCTTGCATTTTCCACAAAAAAGTACGGAGCTTCAAGTAATTTTTTCATTTGCGATCTTGCTTCGGCTAAAGTCGCTGGTTTCTCTTGTTTTGTATAGTCACCACCCGAGGTGGGTACTAAATTAATAGTATCAATAGAAAGCACCGATTCTGCCAATTCATGAGGGTCGTAATCTCTACGTAATTTGGATATCGCGACCCGTAACGGATATTTAAGTAACAGGTTTGAATCTATTTGACCGTGCCACTTTTCGTACTGTTCCCATTCCAATTCGTGAGTGGTAGACTCAACAATCCGTTCATTTCCACCTGCCATTACTTGTGCTAGACCATGACGGATCGTAGCAGCACTATTTGTCCATACTTGACCTATGCCTAATTTTTTCAAAGCCTGCCACTCTGGTTGAAAAAAATCTTTATTAAACAATTGAGGATTAGTAACAGAGTCTCGCAGGCTATCACGAAATTTATGCTGCAAAAGCTCTGTCATGAGACCACTATAAGTAGTGTATGTGTACTCGGTCAACCGCTACAAAGGGATCAAAAGAGAGCAATTACTTTTTTGCTCGTCCAATTACAATTATCGTCACAACCAAAAGTCCCAATCCCAAATATTCTAGTAGTTGCGGCCAGTAAAAGGTGATGACCCTCTCCGTCCCCTCCGGCACCACCCACCCATTGGCCCAACCATTAATTTTTACGTGTTTCAAAAATCGGTCTTTACCCACTGCTATCCAACCCTGATCATATCCTTGAGATAATTTTAGTATTCCCACACCCTCTGTTTGCACGATGTATAACCAAGTTCCTGCTTTTTTAACTCCTGCAATTCTAAGGTCTGATCTTGTAGGGCTTGTCCCTACGAGGTCAGACCTTGAAGGTAATATCCTCGTTCCGGCGATTTGTTTTAGTGGGAGATATCTTACTTCCACTGGATTTAATTTGTTCTCCGTATATTGGCCAAAACTCCTCGTCTCCGTATTCAAAGTATATTTACCTTCACTATTCCCTTGGATTAACGAGAAAGTCTGGTCAAAACTACCTTTGTCCAATAAATATTCAAGCTCGTTCCGACCACTCCCGCTATTATGCAAAAAGAATTTAAGCGACCGACCAGCTGTATCCTCACCGCGCATTCTCATAAGATACGAAAGTCTTGTATCAAGACCCTTCATCTCAACATAATCACATAACGCTCCTCGTTTATCCGCCGTATATTTATCCCCTATTTTTTGTGAGGTTCCCCTTTTTAGTACGTCACAGTTGACACTTTCATTTGTCCCCATCACCGCTAGATCGTAAATTTGAGTCTCTGTCGGCACCTCCACCTTCAGGGTCTCACCCTGTAGAGAGAATTCTCTTTCCTTACCA